>JALYZI010000155.1 GCA_030948915.1 Acidobacteriota bacterium | reverse complement strand
GCTAACGGCTAACGGCCAACGGCCAACGGCCAACGGCCAACGGCCAACGGCCAACAGCCAACAGCCAACGGCCAACAGCTAAAGGCCAACGGCCAACGGCCAACGGCCAACGGCCAACGGCCAACAGCCAACGGCCAACAGCCAACGGCTAACGGCAAACGACACTACAATTCGCGCGGCCATGACCCTCGACGAGCAGCTCGAATACCTCGCGAAGGGATCGGTCGACCTGATCGACCGCAAGGACCTGCGCGCGAAACTCGTGCGCGGCAAGCCGCTCACCGTGAAGGTCGGCTTCGACCCCACCGCCCCCGACCTCCACCTCGGACACACCGTCGTGATCCGGAAGATGAAGCATTTTCAGCAGCTTGGACATCGCGTCATCTTCGTCATCGGCGACTTCACCGGCATGATCGGCGACCCGACCGGCAAGAAAATCACGCGCCCTCCACTGACGCAGGAGGAAATCCTCGCGAACGCGAAGACGTACGAGCGTCAGGTCTTCAAGATCCTCGATCCGCAGAAAACCGACATCCGCTTCAACAACGAATGGCTCGGCCAGCTCGGCTCGGCGGGGATGGTCAAACTTGCGGCGAAATACACGCTGGCGCGAATGATCGAGCGGGACGATTTCAAGAAGCGCTTCGAGGCCCATCAGCCGATCGCGATTCACGAGCTGCTTTATCCGCTCGCGCAGGCGTACGACTCGGTGGCGCTGAAGGCCGATGCCGAGTTAGGCGGAACCGATCAGCTCTTCAATCTTCTGGTCGGACGCGATCTCATGCGCGAGTACGGCCTCGAACCGCAGATCGTGCTCACGACGCCGCTGCTGGAAGGACTCGATGGCGTCGAGAAGATGTCGAAGTCGCTCGGCAACTACATCGGCATCACGGAAGATCCGCAATCGATCTTCGGCAAAATCATGTCGATCTCCGATGACCTGATGTGGAAGTACTACCTGCTGTGCACCGATCTCACGCGCCCCGAGATCGAGAAGTTAAAAGACAAGCCGATGGAGGCGAAGCGCAATCTCGCGAGGCTGATCATCAGCGATTTTCATGGCGAGGCCGCCGCGCAGCAGGCCGATGAAGAGTTTCGCCGCGTTTTCAGCGAGCGCCAGGCGCCCAGCGACATCGAGGAGAAGAGGATGCCGGCGTCGAGCGAGCCACAGTTCCTGACGAAGATCATTGTTGCCGCGGGACTCGCGCCGACGAACAAGGAAGCGCAGCGGCTCGTCGCGCAAGGTGGGGTGCTGGTCGACGAAGCGAGAGTCGATGATCCGAAAAAGACCATCGACTCCCGCGCCGGTAAATCGTATTTGTTGAAAGTGGGCAAGCGGCGTTTCGCTCGCGTCACTTTTTCTTAGCGGAAATTCGCCGGAATCGTCAGAATCTCGGACACTCCGTTAACCGTGGCGCGAACCTTCAGCACGCCGTTCGTCCCTCGCATGTCGCCAGGCGCGGACCATTCGATCGTCTGCGCATCGACCAGCGTCGCGGCGCTCGGCGCTTCGACGATCTCGAGTGTCGCACCACCCTCGACGACCACGCGGAAGAAATTCGGGTAGCCGAGAGTGAAGATGTCGATCGGATGATCGAGGACGCCGTCGTGGTCGGCATCGGCGACGTCGATCGTTCCGTCCTCATCAACGTCGACGCCGAGGAAGTTGACCCTGATGTCGGAGCGCACGCGGATGCCGGGCACGAACGACGGATCGCCGCTCATGTTCTGCACGGCGCTTCCGTACGCGATGACTTTGCCGCTGGTGACGACAGCGTGCACTGCGTCGTTGTCCTGCTGGGTCTGACCGAGGAGATTGGCGATGCCCTGGTTGAACTGGAGCTGCGTGCCGGCGGCGTAAGTCTGCTCGGCGATGGGCGTGACGGCCGTTCCGTCGGCGCGCACGAGCTCCCATCGGACTTTCGCGGCGGTCACGGCGTACAGTCCGAAGTTGAATCGCGCGTCGTTCGCGGATGATGGCGCCTGCAGAACGACCACGTCGCCTGCGCCGGCGGCATCATTTGCGTTGACGGCCGGAATGTCCTGACCGAATTGTCCGCTGGCCGACACATTGAACGTGCGCGAGGTGATCGCGACGCGATTCGCCGATGCATCGGGGATCGTGATCTCGATCGCGCCGGTAGCGCTCTCGCGACCGAAGCGCGTGTTCACGATGTCGGCGATGGTGACCGTGCTGCGCGCGTTGATCGTGACGTCCGTCGTCTGCTGCGCGCCGGCAGCATCATGGAATCTGAGCGTGGCGGTGAGTGCCGATGCGCCGGTGTTGTGCATCGTGAGCTCGCTCTGCCAGTGACTGTCGTTCGCGCCGGGGCCCGTCCCTGCGGCTGGAACGATGAAGGTTGCTGCGTTTGCTGCGAGCGGCAGAAGGACTGCCGCCATTAAAAGCATGACGTTTTTGATTCGCATTAAATTCTCCTGATTTAGTTTCGCGGTCCGCGGTTCGCGTGTCACATGTGAATACGAAGTTGTGCAGTGGTGCGTCTAGGCAGTAACCAGCCCGACGCTCCAGTGGCGGGAATCTTGACCGTAACGCTAGACGTTATTAACGTACGGCGTTATCATATAGTCAGTTTGATCCAGAGTTGGAACGATCGTGAAGCTGAGAAGATTTTTAACCTTCATCGATCGCGGAAGTTGCCTCCGGACATTCAACGCGTTGTGTTAAGGAAATTGAGAATGTTGGACGCCGCTGCCAGTCTCGAGGATTTGAAGATTCCGCCGTCAAATCGCCTCGAGAAACTCCGCGGAGACAGGGAAGGCCAATGGAGCATTCGAATCAACGATCAATGGCGCGTGTGCTTCCGATGGGCCACTGGCAATGCTCATGACGTCGAAATCACCGATTACCATTGAGGAGAGTGACATGGAACAGAGACTTTCGCCCATTCACCCTGGCGAGATCCTCGCGGAGGAATTCCTTCGGCCGATGGGAATCAGTCAATATCGGCTCGCGAAAGACATTCTCGTACCGCCGCGCCGAATCAACGAGATCGTTCAAGGAAAGCGATCAGTGACTGCCGACACGGCGCTTCGACTTTCAAAGTTTTTCGGCATGTCCGAAATCTTCTGGCTCAATCTTCAAGCGCGTTACGACCTCGATGTGCAGAGGCAGCGGTTGGGGAAACGTTTACGCGACGTGCGTCCACATCGCTCGCTGTCACGTCCGCCAGCGTCCTATCGCCGAAAGGCAAAGTGACATCATCCAGTAGACTACGCGGCCGATGGCGGTTCCTCTTCTCGATTTGAAATTGCAGTACGCCGCGATCCGCGATGAAGTCCTGCGCGCGACCGACGAGGTCTACGCGTCGCAGGTTTTCATCCTCGGCAAGAAGGTCGACGCCTTCGAACGCGACTTTGCCGCCTACTGCCAGACGATGCACGCGGTTGGTCTGTCGTCGGGAACCGATGCGCTCCTCATCGCCCTCATGGTCCTCGGCGTCGGCCAGGGCGACGAAGTCATCGTGCCGGCATACTCGTTCTTCGCCACCGCAGGCGTGGTCGCGCGGCTCGGCGCGACGCCGGTGTTCGTCGACATCGATCTCGCCGATTACAACATCGACGCCGCGCAGGTCAAAAAGCGCATCACGCAACGGACGAAAGCGATCATGCCGGTGCATCTGTACGGTCAGATGGCGGACATGGATCGAATGGACTTCGGCATCCCGATCGTCGAGGACGCAGCGCAGGCAGTCGGCGCGGAATTCGATGGCCGTCGCGCGGGGTCATTCGGCGCGATCGGCTGCTTCTCCTTTTTCCCATCGAAGAACCTCGGCGCGTTCGGCGATGCGGGAGCGGTGACGACGAACGACGCCGCGCTGGCGGAGAAGCTGATCGACTACCGCGTCCACGGAATGCGTCCGAAATATTTTCATCGCTACGTCGGCGGGAATTTCCGCATCGACGCGCTGCAGGCCGCAATCCTCCACGTGAAGTTGCCGCATCTCGATCGATGGAGTGAGGCGCGGCGTCGCAACGCGAAGATTTACGAGGAGCTCTTCGCCGGTGACGATCGCATCATCCTGCCGAAGGAGCTGCCGGGGCGGCGGCACGTGTTCAATCAGTACGTGATTCGACTCGGCGACAAACGGGATCGCGTGATGGAGCATCTGAAAAAAGCCGGCATCGGATGCGAGGTCTACTATCCGCTGACGCTTCCGCAGCAGGAATGCTTCGTGTATCTGGAGCCGGGAAGGTTTCCGAATTCCGAAAGGGCGGCCGCCGAGACGCTGGCGATTCCGATTTACCCGGAGCTCACGCGCGAACAGATGGCCGAGGTTGTTCGCGAGATCCGCGCCGCTCTTGCATGATCCCCATCCGCCACACCCTCCCGCGTCACGGCACGCCGATCATCAATCGCGCGCTGGTGGCGGCCAACGTCACGATCTTCGCGGCCATGCTGTTTCTCGGTCAGCGATCTGAATTTCTCATCAACACCTTCGGATACATTCCCGCGCGCCTGTTGAACCCCGCGGCGTACGGATTCGATCGCGTCCAGGTCGCGATCACGCTCATCACTTCGCTCTTTCTGCATGGCGGCGTCGTCCATCTTTTCGGCAACATGATTTACCTGTGGGTCTTCGGCGGCCCGGTCGAAGATGCCATCGGTCACGCCCGCTATCTCCTTTTTTTCATCGTGTGCGGAGTCGTCGGGAGCCTGGTGCACACGATGGTGTTTCCGCGCTCGCCGATTCCGTCCATCGGCGCTTCGGGCAGCATCGCCGGCATCCTCGGCGCGTTCCTGGTGCTGCGTCCGCGCGCGCGGATCGTCACGCTGTTTCCGCTGGTCGTCTACTGGGCGATGGCCGAAGTACGCGCGCTGGTGTTTCTGCCGATCTGGTTCGCGATGCAGTTCTTCAACGGATTTCTGTCGCTGGCCGCGGCATCGCGAACGGAGCAGGTCGTGGGAGTCGCGTGGTGGGCACACATCGGCGGATTTCTCTTTGGCGCGGCGGTCGGCGTCGGCATCCGAATCTTCAAATCAGATTGATGGGGTCAGGCCTTTGATTTGCGGTTTTTTCTTCACAGCGTAGAACGAACAGGCGCGCGCGCTCATCAGGCGTCCAGGTTTTCTCCGTATGGTAGAAAAAACCGAAAATCGAAGGCCTGACCCCATCAGATCTTGTAGTAGGTCCGATACCACTTGACGAAGTTCGCGATGCCGTCTTCGACGCTCGTCTGCGGCCGGAAACCGGTCGCCTTCTCGAGATCGCTCACGTCGGCCATCGTCGACGGCACATCGCCCATCTGCATCGGCAACATTTCGAGCTGCGCTTTCTTGCCGAGGGCTTTTTCGAGCACGGCGATGTAGGTGAGGAGCTCCACCGGCTTGTTGTTGCCGATGTTGTAGATCCGATACGGCGCGCTGCTGGTGGCGGGATCGGGAGCGTCGCCATTCCAATCGGGATTCGGTTTCGGAATGACGTTCAGAATCCGCACGACGCCCTCCGCGACGTCATCGACGTACGTGAAGTCGCGAACCATCTGCCCGTTGTTGAAAACCGGAATGGGCTCGTCCGCCAGAATTCCGCGCGTGAATTTGAAAAGCGCCATGTCGGGCCGTCCCCACGGACCGTACACCGTGAAAAAACGCAGGCCGGTGACCGGCAGGCGATAGAGATGCGCGTACGAATGCGCCATCGCCTCATTCGCCTTTTTCGTCGCGGCGTAGAGCGAGACCTGATGTTCGACAGCATCGTGTTCTGAAAACGGCTGCTTCGTATTCGAGCCGTAGATCGAGCTGGTCGATGCGAAGACGAGGTGCTCGATGTGATTGTGGCGGCAGCCTTCGAGGATGTTCTGGAAGCCGAGAACGTTGGATTCGATGTAGGCGTAGGGGTTTTCGACCGAGTAGCGCACGCCGGCCTGCGCGGCGAGATGCACCACGCGTTTGATTTCATGTTCGGCGAAGAGGTCCTGCACCGAATCGGTGTCGGCGATATCGCTGTGGATGAACGTGAAGGCCCGCGACTTCTGCAGTTGCGCGAGGCGCGCTTCCTTCAGCTTCGGGTCGTAGTACGGATTGAGGTTGTCGATGCCGACGATGGTCTCGCCGCGATCGAGCAGCCGCTTCGAGACGTGGAATCCAATGAAGCCGGCGGCGCCGGTCACGAGAATCAAATCGGGCACAATGTTATCGTGCGAGGCGAAGGAAAAAATGAAAAACCGCTGGTCTGAAAAACCGGCTACTTCGGTGGAGCAGCTCGTCTATCAGTCGCGGCTCGTCGGCGCCGAAGAATCGCTGGTGCTGTGGGGCGGCGGCAATAACAGCGTCAAGACCACCGCCACCGACCTCCTCGGCAGCCCGATCGACGTGATGCTCATCAAGAGCAGCGGCAGCGACATGAAGACGATCGCGCCGAAGCAGTTCCCGGCCGTGCGACTCGACTACATCGCGCCGCTGCTCGGTCGCGCAGAGATGAGCGACGAAGAAATGGTGGATTACCTCGCTCGCTGCCTGGTGGATCCGGGCGGAGCGCGTCCGTCGATCGAGACGCTTTTGCACGCGTTTCTTCCTGCTAACGCGGTGCTGCATACGCACGCCGATGCGATCCTCGCGCTCACGAACACGCGCGGCCGCGAGAAGACGATCCGCGATTGCTTCGGCGACTCGCTGGTTCCTGTTGCATACCGCCGGCCGGGATTTCGCCTCAGCCGCGATGTCGCGGCGGCGTTCAATCCGAAGGCCGCCGGCATCGTGCTGATGAATCACGGATTGATCACCTGGGGCGCGAGCGCGAAGGAAGCCTACGACCGCCACATCGAGGTCGTCTCGCGCGCGGAGAAATTCGCTGCATGAACGCATCCGCTCTTCGCGGGGCGCTGTGCCGCGACCGCAAAGTGATCCTCGAGTTCGACGATTCGCCGGAGGTGCTCGAGTTCCTCGCGCGGCCCGACGCGAAGCGCATCACGCAAATCGGGGCCGCGACGCCCGATCATCTGCTGTACACCAAGCGCTTCCCGCTTTTTCTGGACGGCGATGACTCCGTGGAAGGCTATACAGAACGTTACAAAATATCGTACAGCAATAACGAGACTGATTTCGCGATGCTCGATCCGACTCCGCGTGTCATTCTCAAACCTGGCGTTGGAATGTGGACTGTCGGCAAAGACGCCCGCGCCGCGCGCATCGTCCACGACATCTACATCCACACGATGCGCATCATCGCGCGGGCCGAATCGCTCGGCGGTTATCAGTCGCTCGGCGACAACGACGCCTTCCATGCTGAGTACTGGCCGCTCGAGCTTTACAAGCTCACGCTGCTGCCGAAAGAGAAAGAGCTGGCGGGACACATCGCGATGATCACCGGCGCGGCGAGTGGAATCGGCCGCGCGATCGCGTTGCGATTCGCCGACGAAGGAGCGCACGTCGTCGTCACCGATATCGCCGATACCCAGGACGTCGTGAAGGAGATCGTAGACAAACACGGCCTGCGGCGGGCGATCGGACTCAAACTCGATGTCAGCGATGAAGCCGGCGTCGAACACGCATTCGCGGAGACGGTTCGCGCATACGGCGGACTCGATGTCGTGGTCAGCAACGCCGGCATCTCGTCATTCGGTACGCTCGATGTTCTCCCGCTGGCTGATTGGGAGCGCGCCTTCGCGGTCAACACGCGCGGACACTTTCTCGTATCGCGTGCCGCCATTCGCATCATGAAGCAGCAGGGGAGAGGCGGCAGCATCGTCTTCAACGCATCGAAGAATGTGACCGCGCCCGGAAAAGAATTCGGCGCGTACAGCGTCAGCAAGGCGGCCGAGGCGCAGTTGTGCAGGATTGTGGCGCTGGAGGGAGGAGAATTCGGCATTCGAGCGAACATGCTCAATCCCGATGCGATCTTCGACGGCTCCAGGTTCTGGAGCGACGAGATGCGCAACATGCGTGCGCAGGCCTACGGCATCGATGCGGCGAAGCTTCCAGATTTCTACCGCGATCGCACGCTGCTGAAGACCGTCGTCACCGCCGACGACGTCGCGGAGGCGGCGCTCTTCCTCGCCGGACCGCGCTCCGCGAAGACGACCGGCGCGATGCTGCCCGTCGACGGCGGCGTCAAAGAGGCATTTCCGCGTTAGGCCGCGGCTTTGCTTTCGTTCAGTTCCTCTTCGCGAACGCGATTGTGAAGAACGCAAGCGACGATTACTGTCGGAATCGAAACGAGGAAAACCAGAATTCCGTACAACGTGAGCGTCCGCGCGCTCACGCTCCGCGCCGTGCGCGTGGACGCCGGCGCAGTGAGCGTGAACAATTGCGTTGACGGTGTCATGTTGCGCGACACGATCTGAAACAACTCGTTCATCTGATTGATCATCTGGCCCAACTCTGTTCGGATCTGTGCGACCTGCGCTTGCGTGTCGGCCGCGTTCATTGGGGCCACAGTCGAAGGTTTGCGAAGTTCATCGAGGAGTTG
>JALYZI010000225.1 GCA_030948915.1 Acidobacteriota bacterium | reverse complement strand
GATGCGTGCGGACAACCGGCCGCCGGTCACCGGCCACCATGCTTGACGCGCCCGCGTCAAGCAACTAACCTCCGCGAGCCATGGCGATCGAGCCGCGACAACCACAGGGTCTTGTCGACATCCTCGACAAGATTCTCGACAAGGGTCTGGTGGTAGCGGGAGACATCAAGGTCTCGCTTGCCAATGTCGAGCTGCTCACGATTCAATTGCGTCTCGTGATCTGCTCGATCGACAAGGCGCAGGCGATCGGAATTAATTGGTGGCGATCGGATCGCTTCTATTCGGGCGAACCGATCGATCCCGCGGAGTACACGGCGCTCAAGGCGCGGGTGAATCAGCTGGAACAGCAACTCAGCAGCCGCAATCTTCCGCGGCAGCAGCCGGAGAGGAAAGGCAGGTAACGGATGGCAGTCGAACGCGCACCGGGCGGAAGCAGCCTCATCGATGTACTCGATCGAATTCTGGACAAGGGCATCGTCGTCGACGCGTGGGTCAGAATCTCACTCGTCGGCATCGACTTGATCACGGTTGAGGCTCGCGTCGTCATCGCGTCGATTGACACGTACCTGAAGTACGCCGAAGCGGTCGGCATCACGCCGACAGTCTCGCGTCCAGCGCTCGGGCCGGGCGGCGGGGGCGGGGTGGGTGGTGGGATGGCTTCGGAGCCGACTACTTCAGGTACTGGTCGAACCAACCGATAACCGTCTCATACCAGAATTTCGAGTTCCTAGGCTTCAATACCCAGTGTCCCTCGTCCGGGAAATAGAGCAGCTTGGATGGCACTCCGCGCCGCTGCAGCGCCGTGAACAACTGCAATCCCTGATCGATCGGGACGCGATAATCGAGCTCGCTGTGAATCACCAGCGTCGGCGTCTTGAAGTTCTTCACGAACAGATGCGGTGACCACTTCTCGTAGAGCTCCGGGTTGTCCCACGGATTTCCGTGGAGCTCCCACTCCGGAAACCACAGCTCTTCGGTGACGCCGTACATCGACGTCAGGTTGTAGACGCCGTCGTGTGAGGCCAGCGCTTTGAAGCGGTCGGTGTGGCCGAGGATCCAGTCGATCATGTAGCCGCCGAAGGAAGCGCCGGCGGCGCCGATGCGGTTGGAATCGACCAGCGGCATGGCGGCCAGTTTGTCGACGCCGTTCATGATGTCGATGTAGGCCTTACCGCCCCAGTCGCCGGAAATCTCTTCGACGAATTTCTGTCCGTATCCCGTCGAGCCGCGCGGATTCGGCATGAAGACGACGTAGCCGCGCGCGGCCCACATCTGCGGATTCCATCGGTATCCCCACGAATTGGCCCAGTTGCCTTGCGGGCCGCCGTGGATGAGGACCATCGCCGGATATTTTTTCGCGGCGTCGAAGCCAGGCGGTCTGACGATGAGCGCCTGAATCTGCGCGTTCTCGGCGCCGGCGTACCAGTAGTCCTGGGTGTCGCCGAGCTTCAACGATCGCATCAGGTCATCGTTGTCATGCGTGATCTGTGTGGCGGCGGACGCGCGCAATGCGTAAATGTCGGTCGGGCGAACCAGTGACGAGCCGTCGAAATAGATCGTCTTGCCGTCACTCGAGATCGCTACCGCATCGGCAGACATCGCGTTGTAAACCAGACGGGGAACTCCATCGCTCACTCCGATCTGGTAAATCGCGTTCTTCGCTTTCTCCGGCGCGGTGATGAAGATGGATTTGCTGTCGGGTGCCCAGGCGATCGAATCGATCCAGTTGTCGAAGCTTGGCGCGAGACGGCGCGTCGCACCGCTCGCGCGATCGTAAAGCCACAACTCCCAGAGATCGGATTCGTAGCCTGCGCGCGGCTGCGATCGCCACGCGATCCAGCGGCCGTCCGGGGAGTATTTCGGGTTTGTATCGGCGCCTTGACGCGTCGTGATGCGCTTCGCATCGCCCCCGGAAATCGGAACGATGAAGACATCCGCGTTCGTGGAGATCTCCGGATGATCGGACGTGTCGCGCGCGTAGACGAGCTCTTTTCCGTCGGGCGAGACATCGAATTCATCGCCGCCTCCGATCGAAAACGGCGGTGCGTCGAATGCTCCCGGCGTCAGATCGCGCGCTGCGCCGGTCAGTGGAACGTAGAGGATGTGCGTTCGCGTCGGCGACTGCCACGCTTTCCAGTGCCGGTAGAGAAGACTCGTAATGACGCGGGCGCCGGTCGGTTTGCTTTCCGCGGCGGCCGTCTTGTTTTTGATGCATGCCGGATCGACGCCGCAATCGGGATAGATGTCGGACACTACGAGGAATCCGTTTCCGTCCGGCATCCACTTCGCGCTTCCGACGCCGCCCTGGAGATTGGTCAGCTTCCGCGAAGCGCCGTCGACGTAGAGCTGCAGCTGATCGTCTTTGACATACGCGAGCGTTTTGCCGTCAGGAGACCAGACTGGGCTGCTTCCATCGGCAATCTTCCGCGATGGTCCGCCGCTCGACGCCACCAGCATGACCGCGGCGACGCCTTTGTTGGCTTTGAGGTCAGGCGTCGAGGCGTCGTACGCGATCCATTTCCCGTCCGGCGACACCTGCGGCGCGCCGATCCGGTGAATCGCCGCCAGATCCTCGAAAGTCAGCGGATGCTGGGCGTAGGCGGCACTGGCGGCGAAAAGAAAAATTAGTACTGCTTTTCTCATCTTACATATCCTAACGATTTCAAGTTGTTGTAATACTCTTCGTTAACTTTCACGTTTTCAGATTGCCCCGCCCGCGGGCCGTAACTCGCGATGCGGGGAAGTGCAGTCGGAACGAGTGAGCTGCCCGGCATTTCGGCGGATGCCGGGAATCCCATCAAGGCGGACAGCGTCGGCGCGACATCGTATGCGCTCATCGGCCGATTCGCGAGCGCAACCGTTGTCGCGATCGCACCATCGCCGCTCTGCCGGTCGCCCGGAAGGCCCACCACGATCACTGCATACCCTCGACTCCGCATCGCTTCAATTGCGGTGCCGATTCCGTCGAGCGCTCGTACCGATGCTGCAAGTTGCGCAGAACGATCGATCGTCAATCGATTGAGGATGACGTCGAGCGCTGGAAGATAGACCGTGACGAATCGCGGATGCGATCGATCGATCGCGCTGAGCGCTCGCGTCGTCGCGCCGCTGTCGAGTTGCAACGGATCGCCTTTCGCCGCTGCGAAAATCGAGCTCTGTCCGATCGAGGTCGCGGTGTCGTCCGTCGTCCACCAGTTGACGCTCAGCGCCGGTACTCCGCGCGCCGCGAAGATCTCCCACACGAAATCGCGGATGCGAACCGTCGGCGGAAGCGGCTCACGATCGGCGATTGCGATTGCCGGCGCGAGATCGTGAAGAACGACATCGGCGCTCGACAGCGTTTGAATCAGATGCCGTCCGCCGCGAAGTCGCACGCCATCGACGGCATGGACGCCGTGCAGCCGCGGCGGAACTCCTGTTCCGACTGAGGCCCATCGCTCGGTAGTCGAGCGTGCCGGAAGCGTCGCTATCGGACGCAGCGACGGAAACGCGCGCGTCTTCGCAATGTCGAACGTCAGTCCATCGACTGCGATCAGCGCGACGCGGCGCGTGGTCGGCGTGGTGACGACGGCGATGGGAACCTGCGCCGATTGACGCTCCTGCGCCGCGTAGGCCGGAATGAAAAGCAGCGCCGTCAGGATCGCGGCCGCCATCGACATCGGAACGCCGCGGGATTTCTGATGAATTGCCGGCACGCGCTGCAGCTCGTAGATCGAAAACGAAAGCAGGGCAGCCGAGATCGCGACCGTCCCGATCAGGAACTCGATCACGATCAGAACCAGACCGGCGATGAGCTCTGGAAGCGAAGGCGGCGCGGCGAAGCGCGCCCACCAGATCGCGATTGCGAGTGTGAGCACGGCGCTGACGCCGAAGGAAATCGCCAGAAGCGCGCGCGGAGTATCAATCGCCAGTGCCGGACGGAGTTTCAAAATCAGCGCGACGACGATCAGGACCGCGAAGCTCGCGATCAGCGCCGCCGCGCCGTACACAATCGCCATCAGAAGTGTTTCCCATGCGCTGAGTGGATGATTGCGAAACAACATGATGGCGACCAGCGGCAACATCGCGAACGCGCCGATCAAAACCGCCGCCTTGGCCGACACGATCGTCAGCTCGACCCAGAACGCGCGCGACCGCCACGGATCGAGCGCGAACCATCGTTCGATTCCGTGCAGGAGGTACCCGCGGTCGCGCAGCTGCGCGCGCAAATCGTCGACCGACACGTTGCGCATGGTAATCGTTCGCCGATCGCCGTTCGCCGTTGTCCGAGGGAAGGTGGGGTCGGCCAACGGCAAACGGTGAACGGCGAACGGGCAACTCGTAGGAATTTAAACACTTTACGAACGTTCTTAGCTTCGCGGTCGCGCATGGAATCGATGTCGGTAACGCCCGAAACTCACCCCAAACGCGGGATTTTTGCGCGCCTTCTCGCCGCATTGGTCCTCGCCATCGGCATGGTCAAGGCGTTCTTGTTCGTGGCCGTCGATTACATGCGCGGATTGGCGGTCAATCCATTCGAGGGATTCGGCCTGACGCAGTTCGCGGTGGCCGGCGCATCGATGGCGCTCAGCATCGCGGCTTACGCCACCAAGGCTCCGCTCCCTCTCGTCCTCGGTTTCGTCCTGATCGTTCTGATTCATGAGATCGGCCACGCGGTCGTCATCCGCGCCAAGGGTCTTCGCGCCGGCATGATGGTCTTCATCCCGTTCATCGGCGGCGCGGTGACGCTGAAGGATCAGCCGCGTTCGGCTTACGACGACGCGCAGATTGGACTCGCCGGTCCGATCGCGGGCACGTTCGCCTCTCTGATCGTGCTGCAGCTCTTCAAATGGACGAACGCGCCGATGTATCTCGCGATCGCCGCAGCCGGCTTCGCAGTCAACCTGCTGAACCTGCTGCCGATCGGGATGCTCGACGGCGGCCGCATCTCCGCCGCCGTGACAAAGTGGATGTGGGTCTTCGGCGGCGGTGCGCTGGTTTACAAAGTGGTCAAGCAGCCTAACCCTTTGATGCTTCTGGTGCTGGCGCTCGTCGCGTTTCAGGTTTACGCGTCGATCGCCCGCGAAAAAAACGACAAGAATTTCTACGATGTGACGTTGACGCAGAGGGCCAGCATCGCGGTGGCCTACTTCTTTCTTGTCGTCTTCCTCGGCCACCAGACCTGGATGACGCTGAGCCGCCTCAGCGCGCTCTCGCGATAGTATTGATGCCGAAGATGAACCTGTATCTCGTTCTGGCTCTCGCGCTCGGCGCGGCAACGCCGGCGCCGGTTGCTTCCCCCGCGATGACGATCGTCGCGACGCGGCGCGTGTCTTCGCAGCAGGCGGTACCGTTCGCCGTTCGCCGTTTGCCGTTTGCCGACGCGAATGCCAACGGCAAACGGCTGACGGCCGACGGCCAACGATCAGTTGATGCGCCCCTGACAGGCGCTTGCTCGCCGCGCGCCCCAGCGCAGGCCTGATCGCCTTTCTCTCCTGCTGTTGTCCTTTTGGGGTTAACGATGATCAACAAAATACTCACGATGATTTTCGGCTCGAAGCACGAGCGCGATGTGAAGCGGATGCTTCCAAAGGTTGCGGAGATCAACGCGCTGGAGCCGGAGATTTCGAAACTCTCCGACGACGAGCTCCGCGGAAAGACCGCCGAGTTTCGCGAGCGCCTTCGTCCCGTCGTCGACGCGCTCAACGCCACGAAGAAGGAAGTTCCACGCGACGAGAACGCGGTCAAGGCCGCGCAAACCGATCTGCAGGAAGCGCTCGACGATCTTCTGCCGGAAGCATTCGCCGTCTGCCGCGAGGCTGCCAGGCGGACGCTGAACATGCGCCACTTCGACGTCCAGCTCATGGGCGGAATAGTTCTGCACAACGGAAAGATCGCCGAGATGAAAACCGGCGAAGGCAAGACGCTCGTCGCGACGCTGGCCGTTTATCTGAACGCGCTCACCGGACGCGGCGTGCACGTCGTGACGGTCAACGATTACCTCGCGCGGCGCGACTCCGACTGGATGGGCCGCATCTACACATTCCTCGGCCTGACTGTCGGCGTGATCCAGAACCCGCACGGCGATCGCGAGCGTCAGGAAGCGTATCGCTGCGACGTCACCTACGGAACGAACAACGAATTCGGCTTCGATTATCTGCGCGACAACATGAAGTTCGATCTCGAGTCGATGGTGCAGCGCGATCCGGTCTACGCCATCGTCGACGAGGTCGACTCCATCCTCATCGATGAAGCGCGCACGCCGCTAATCATCAGCGGTCCGTCGGAGGAGCGCGTCGATAAGTACTACGCCGTCGATCGGATCATTCCGCGCCTCCTGAAGGAGAAGGACTATCAGGTCGACGAGAAGCAGCACACCGCTGTGCTCACTGAAGAGGGTGTCCTGCATGCGGAAAAATTGTTAGGCGGCATCGAGCTCTACGACCCCAACAACATGGACACGCTGCACGCCGTCAACCAGGGGCTGCGAGCGCACACGCTGTACAAGAGAGACGTCGAGTACATGATCAAAGACGGTGAGGTCATCATCGTCGACGAATTCACCGGACGTCTGATGCCGGGCCGCCGCTGGTCGGACGGTCTGCATCAGGCGGTCGAGGCCAAGGAAGGCGTGAAGATCGAAGCGGAGAATCAGACGCTCGCGACGATCACATTCCAGAACCTCTTCCGGATGTACGAGAAGCTGGCCGGTATGACCGGAACGGCCGATACCGAGGCGGCGGAGTTCGACAAGATCTACAACCTCGAGGTCATCGTCATGCCGCCTAACAAGCCGATGGTCCGCATCGACAAAGCCGACCTCGTGTATCGCACCGAGCGCGAGAAATTCGACGCCATCGTCGAGGAGATCAAAGTCCTTCATGAGAAAGGGCAGCCGGCACTGGTCGGCACGATCTCGATCGAAAAATCGGAGCTGCTGTCAACGCATCTCAAGCGCACAGGCGTGCCGCACGTGGTGCTGAATGCGAAGTACCACGAGCGCGAGGCGGAGATCGTCGCACAGGCTGGACGGAAAAGCGCCGTTACCATCGCGACCAACATGGCCGGCCGCGGCACCGACATCCTCCTCGGCGGCAATCCCGAGTTTCTCTCGAATCAGAAAGCGAAGGACGTGACGGACCCCGCCGAGCGACAGCGGATCGAAGAAGAGATTCGCGAGCAATGGATTCTCGACCATGAGGAAGTGGTCCGTCTCGGCGGACTGCATATCGTCGGCACGGAGCGTCACGAGTCACGCCGCATCGACAATCAGCTTCGCGGACGATCCGGACGTCAGGGCGATCCGGGCGCATCGCGTTTCTATCTGTCGCTGGAAGACGATCTGATGCGGATCTTTGGCGGCGACCGCCTCATGGGCTGGATGGAGCGGCTCGGCATGGAGGAAGGCGTCCCCATCGAGCACAGCATGGTGACGAAGTCGATCGAGCGCGCGCAGAAGCAGGTCGAGGCACGCAACTTCGATGCGCGCAAACACCTGCTCGAGTACGACGACGTGATGAACAAGCAGCGTGGATCGATCTACACGCTGCGCCGCAGCATTCTCGAAGGTCGCGAAGGGAAAGAGTACATCGTCAACGCGGCCGCCGACATCGTCGAGTTCCTCGTCGACTCGCACATCCCCGAGGACGCGCGCGAGCATCCCGATGAGACGGAGCTCAACGCCGAGCTGTTCGACTACTTCGGCGTCGATCTGAAGAGCGCCGGCATCGACCTGGCCACGACGCCGCGCGAAGCCATCAAGCAGAAACTGATCGATGCGGTCACGAAGCGATACGAAGAAAAGGAAGCTGCCGTCGGCCCGGAGATGATGCGCCTGCACGAGCGCTATCTGCTGCTGCAGGTCATCGATCAGCAGTGGAAGGACCACCTGCTCAACATCGATCATCTGAAGGAGGGAATCGGACTGCGCGGCTACGGTCAGCGCGATCCTCTGGTCGAGTACAAGAAGGAATCGTTCGATCTCTTCCAGGACATGATGGAGCGCATTCAGGATCGCGTCGTCAAGTATCTGTGGAAGATGGAAGTGGTCGTCGAGCGCGAACAGCAGCAGGCGCCTCGCGCGCAGCGCGCAATTGCTCCGCCGAAACCAAAACAGCAGCCAATGTACTTTTCGAGCGGAACGACCGAGCCGCAGACGGTGAAGCGCAAAGAGGCGAAAGTCGGCCGCAACGATCCCTGCCCGTGCGGGTCAGGGAAAAAGTACAAGAAGTGCCACGGCACGGCGGCATGAGGAGCGCCGCTCCGTCATTTTCGCCCAGGTGCGGACACCGCGGATAGACTTGCGCGATGACGGCCAAAAAGTCGATCGGATTCGTCGGTGCCGGCAACATGGCCGAGGCGATGATTCGCGGGTTGTTGCGCGGGAAGGTGTTTGCGCCTGGCGAGGTGACCGCGTCCGCGCCGCGCGAGGAACGGCAGCGCGAGCTTTCCGAAAAGTATGGCATCCACGTGACAGGCGCGAATCGCGACGCGGCCGCGCAATCGATTGTCGTGCTATCGGTGAAGCCGCAAATCCTCAGCCGCGTTCTCGATGAGATCCGCGACTCGGTCCGCGCCGAATCGCTGGTCATTTCAATCGCTGCCGGCGTTCCGGTCGCGGCGATTCAGTCGAAATTGCGAACGGGAACACGCGTCGTGCGGGCAATGCCGAACACGCCCGCGCTGGTGGACGCAGGAGCGACCGCCATCGCGCGCGGTGAGCATGCGCAGGAGTCCGATCTCGAAGATGCAAAGAGAATCTTCGACGCGGTCGGTCTCACGGTTGTTCTCGATGAGTCGCTCCTCGACGCTGTCACTGGCCTTTCCGGATCGGGTCCCGCGTACGTCTTCCTGATTCTCGAAGCGCTCAGCGATGCCGGCGTGAAAGTCGGGCTGTCACGCCGCACCTCACAACTCCTGGCGGCGCAGACTCTGATGGGATCCGCCAAGATGCTTCTCGAGACGAACGAGCATCCCGGAAAGCTCAAAGACATGGTGACCTCGCCGGGCGGTACTGCCATCACGGGATTGCACACGCTCGAACATGGCGGCGTCAGGACGACGCTGATGAACGCCGTCGAAGCGGCGACGCGCCGCTCGCGCGAGCTGGGCGAGAATCTTCTGAAGCGGGAGCTTCCGTGATCACGGCGATCGTTCTGGCGGCGGGCCAAGGATCGCGGCTGGGAAAGCGTAAGCAGTTGATGCCGCTCAATGGAAAGCCGCTGCTGCAGCATGCTCTCGATCGCGTCAACGAATCCGCAGTCGACGACATCGTGGTCGTCCTCGGCGCATTCGCCGATGAAATTCGGAAGCAGATCAAATTCAATCGCGAGCGCATCGTGATCAATCCCGATTACGAACGCGGAATGAGCACGTCGCTGCAGGCCGGATTGCGCGCCGTGGGTGATGCCGAAGCGGCGATCATCGCGCTCGGAGATCAGCCGTTCGTCGAAGCGAAGACCATCGACGCGCTGGTCGAGGAATACCGCCGGTCGCAATCGCCGATCGTCGTGCCGACTTACGACGGCCGGCGCGGCAATCCGGTGCTCATCGATCGATCGCTGTTCGAACGCGCGATGGAGATTCGCGGCGATGTGGGCTTCCGCGCCGTGTTCGGTAAAGACAAGGTCGCGGAAGTGCCGGTCAGCGATTCCGGCGTGATCATCGACATCGACACGATGGAGGACTTCGAATGTCGCACGAGACATTCGAGCTGATCGACAAGATCCGCCGCTCGGGCCAGCGCGCCGCGATGGCCACGCTCGTGCGCACGCACGGAACGACGCCGCGCAAAGAGGGAACGAAGATGTTCGTCGGCGCCGACGGATCGGTCTTCGGGTCGGTGACGATCGGCGGATGTGTCGATGCCCGCGTGATCGAACATGCACGCGACGTTCTCGCTTCGGCGACGCCGCATCTGCTGAATCTTCAACTCGGCGACGAGGACGCCTGGGAAATCGGATTGACGTGCGGCGGGAAAGTCGACGTCTTCATCGAGCCGCTCGACGGGGTCGCGAATCTCTACGAAATCGCGAAGGGCCGCTCGATCGGAATCGCAACTGACGTCCGTTCCGGAGCGCACGCGTTGATCGAGCCGCCCGACGGACGGTCGCGCATGATCAACGACACGATCTACGTCGAGGTGCTGCGCCCGCTGTCGACGATGTACATCTTTGGCGCAGGTGCAGTCGCGATTCCGCTGATCACGTTTGCGAAAGCTGTCGGATTTCGCACAGTCGTCGTCGATGGCCGCCCGCAATTTGCGTCGCGCGAACGGTTCCCGGAGGCGGACGAGATCCGCATCGGTATCGCGTCGGAGCTCGCGGAGAAAATCCATTTCGATTCCACGACCCCGGTCGTCCTCGTCGCGCACGATTACAAGTACGACATCCCGATTCTGAAGCGCGTTCTCACCAGCGACGCGCCGTACGTCGGTCTCCTGGGCAGCCGAAGGCGCGGCGCCGCGATTCAGCAGATGCTTCGCGACGAGGGCGTGACCGACGAACAACTGCGCCGCGTGCGCGTGCCGATCGGACTCGACATCGGAGGCGAGACCGCGGCCGAGATCGCGCTCAGCATCGTGGCGGAGGTCGTGGCGGTGACGCACGGAAGAAACGGAAATCCGCTGCATGTACGGTGAAGTGATCCTCGACCACTATCGCCATCCGCGAAATCAGGGATCGCTGGAAAATCCCGACATCGCGCACGAGGAGCTCAATCCTCTGTGCGGCGATCGCGTGCGGATTGAGCTCGCGCTCGCGCCGGACGACAGCGTTCGCGCCGCGCGTTTTCGCGGAGACCTCTGCATGATCGCGCAGGCAGCCAGCTCATTGCTGACGGAGTTGATCACCGGCGCGGCGCTCGATCAGATTGCGGATTTTCCGCAGGCGAAATTGCTCGACGCGCTGCAGGCGGAGATCAGGCCGGCACGCATGAATTGCGCGCTCTTGCCGCTCACGGTTTTGAAGCACGGCGTGCGGCTCTTTTGTGCAGCCAGATCATGAGCGCGTACAGCACCGCGATCACGATTGCGAAGCCGATCAGATAGTGCGATTTCGTTTTCAGGACGGCGATGAGCGCGGCCGGATCGCGCATCAGCTCCGGTTGATCGCCCAGCACTCTGATGCCGAACCATGCGAGCACGCCGTTGAAGAGTCCCGCGCCGATGATCGTCATGATCGAGAACGTTCGGGAGTTCATTTCGAAGAGTCCGGCCGGGATCGAAATCAGATGGCGGATTCCGGGGAGCAATCGCGCGACGAAAATGCCGCCGGCACCGTAGGCGTCAAACCAGTGATCCGCCCCTTCAATTTTCTTTTTTGACAACAGAACGTAGCGTCCGTATCGCTCGACGAGCGGCCGTCCGAGCTTCAACGCGATCCAGTAGCTGGTCGCCGATCCGGCCCACGAGCCGGCAGTCGCCGCGAGGACGATGAGGGCGACGTTGAATCGTCCCTGCGCCGCCCAGTAAGCGGCGGGTGGAATCACGATCTCGGCCGGAATCGGAACGGCGGTGCTCTCGAAGAACATCATCACGAAGACGCCGAGGTAGCCCCAGTCGAGAACGAATTGCATCCAGACGGCGAGGAAGTGGTGAAGGCTCGATTCCATCGAACCGCGGATAGTAACCGACGTGAGAGAATTTGCGCTCGACGCGTGCGAGCGCGCGAGCACCCTCTCGGCTTCTATCTCCTGTCGGTCATCGCAGCGGCGTTCGGCGCGATCACAGCTCGGCCAGCGCGGATCGCGTGATCTTGCCGCGATCGTCGACCGGCATCGAGTCGATCAGCTTCACGATGCGCGGGATCTTGTGGGACGACAGCCGTTCCTGACAGAACGCTCGAACGGTTTCGCGCGTCACTCCCGCATTCGCCACGATCGCGGCCGCGACGACGTCCCCGCGCGCGCCGGCGGGCTCTCCGTATACCTTCACCTGACGCACGCCTTCGATCTGCAGAATGATCTGTTCGACCTCGCGCGGGTTGACCTTCTTGCCGGCGATGTTGATGAGATCGCTGACGCGGCCGATGAGCGCGACTTCGCCGTCGCGCATCTCCGCGAGATCGTCGGTGACGAACTTGCCGGGTTCGAGAGGCTCGAAGTTCGACGCGTCGTGGAGATAGCCGTGCGCAGCCGCGACGCTGTGGACGACGAGACGCGATCCACGCATGGAGAGCGTGACACCATCCATCGCGCGCCCGACCGTGCCACGCTCCACCGCCGCTCCTTCGCGGTCGTAGGTGATGCCGCCGCACTCGCTGCATCCGTAAAACGAGTGAATCGACTTGCCGAACCGTTCGCGGAACCGGCGCGATGTCGGCGACGGAAGCGGCGCGCCCGCGGAAATGAATGTCCGCACCGTCTCGAAGCCGCCGTCAGCGCGGTCCGTCGATGACAGGTGATCGAACATCATAGGAATGCCAGGTAATATCGTGCACTGATATCGATTACAAAAATCGACAATTGTTTGTGGCAGGTAGCTGTTCGAGATCACCAGCGTCGTGCCCTGCGCAATCAGCGGCGTGACGAGATTCGAAAAGCCGTACGAGTGCGAGAGCGGGATTGCGCCGAAATTCACGTCGTCCGGCCCGATTCCCATCGAGCGGCAGATGTTCTCGCAATCGGCCGCCAGATTCTCTTCGGTCGTGACGATTCCGCGCGGCGCGCCGGTCGATCCCGACGTCAGCTTGATGACTCGCGCAGCCTGCGGCAGCTTCGGATGCCGCCCGAAGTGCGCGGTGATGCGCGCGACCTCGGAATCCGACGCGTCGCGATCGATGAGCATCACGACCGCGCGCTGCTGCATGACCGCCAGGATCGTCGCGACGAAGTCGACCGAATTCGGCATTTGCAGCGGAATGAGCTCGCCTTCGCGAATGCCCGAGGCAATCGCATGTGCGCGCGCGAGTAGTTCGCCGCGAGTCGTGATCTTCCCGCTGGTTGCCTCGATGATGGCCGGCATGCCGGGCGCAGCCGCCGCCAGGGAACTGAATCTCTGGAACATGAGACAGT
Source organism: Acidobacteriota bacterium (assembly GCA_030948915.1). Lineage (GTDB taxonomy): Bacteria > Acidobacteriota > Thermoanaerobaculia > Gp7-AA8 > Gp7-AA8 > Gp7-AA10. Next base: position 18,428 of record JALYZI010000225.1, on the reverse strand, counting down.
TCGAGAATAGCATGGCGGCGATATGCGCGACGTCGTCGTGATCGGCGGCGGCCCGGCCGGGTCGACCGCTGCCACACTGCTCAAGCAGCGAGGCTTCGACGTCCTGCTGCTCGAACGCGAGCGGTTTCCGCGGTTCCAGGTCGGCGAGTCGCTCCTTCCTTACAACAACGATTTGCTCGATCGCCTCGGCGTGACGCCCAGGCTGGAAAAGGGTGAATTCCATCCAAAATACGGCGCGGAGTTCGTCACCGGCGACGGCAATATCAGCTACACCTTCCGGTTCGATCGCAACCTGCCCGAGGAGTACCACCGCACGTTTCAGGTGCGCCGTTCCGAGTTCGATCTTCTGCTGTTGCGCAACGCCGCCGAGCAGGGCGTCGAGGTCCGCGAAGAAACTCCCGTCGCCTCGGTGCAGCTCGATGATCCGAAGCGGGCGGTTGTTCAGTTGACGAACGGCGAGACGATCGATGCGCGATTCGTCGTCGATGCCAGCGGCTACGGATCGATCGTCGGCCAGAAGTACGGTAAGAGGACGGACATCGAGGGCCTGAAGAAGGTCGCCTTCTTCGCGCATTACCGCAACGTCCCGCGCGACAGTGGACGCGACGCGGGAAACACGATCATCGTCGTCCTGCGCGACGCCTGGTTCTGGCTGATCCCGGTGACTGCCGATCTGATGAGCGTTGGCCTGGTAGTCGAGCGCGATCACTTTCTCAAATGCGGCCTGCAGCCCGAGGAGATTCTGGATCGCACGATCTGCGAGACGCCCTGGATGGCCGGGCGAATGCACGGAGCCGAACGCGTGACACAGGTTTACGCCCGCAAAGATTTCTCTTACGCGATGCAGCGCATGGTCGGGCCGAATTTCGCGCTCGTCGGCGACGCCGCCGGCTTCATCGACCCGATTTTTTCAACCGGCGTTTTTCTCGCGATGAAAGGAGCTGACGTCGCCACCATGGCCGTCGAGCAGCGCCTGAACAGCGGCGGCATGCGGCTTCTTCGCAAGTACGAACGTTCGATCAACGGTGCGCTGAACCGTTATTTCCGGTTCATCGAAAACTTTTATCGCCGCGAGTTCCTGGAAGTCTTCATGCAGCCGCAGAACAAATTCGGTCTGCTGCAGGCGATTGTCGGCGTCCTGGCCGGCAACATCTTCACGAAGAGTCTGACCAATCTGATGCGCCTCGAGCTCTTCTTCATGCTGATCCGCATCCAGCGTCGGAACGGAATGATCGCGCCGCGAATCAACTGGGAAGGGCTCAACGCGGCAGCTTCTGTGTAGAATGCGAACCAGTCCTGCATCCTGAGTCCTGAGTCCTGCGTGGTTGGGCGGGCTCAGGACTCAGCACTCAGGACTCAGGACTACGTGATGACCGACCTACGCCGAAAACTGAAAGAGTTGTTGATCGAACGCCTGAAGTTCGAAGACATGACCCCTGACGACATCGCCGACGATGATCCCCTGTTCGCCGGCGGTCTCGGCCTCGATTCCATCGATGCGCTCGAGATCGTGGTGATGCTGGAGAGCGAATTCGGCATCCGCGTAAAGAGCGAGACATCCGCCCGCGACAACTTCCGCTCGATCGCCGCGCTCGCCGATTTCGTGGAACAGCGGACAGCCGAGCAGCAGCCGCAGGCGTGAACTGGCTCGCGTCGCTTCCGCATCAATTCCCTTTTCGCGCCGCTTCTGCCGCCCGTCGCATCGATGACAAAACGATCGAAGGTACATTTGCGTGCACGGCAAATGACGCATTGCCGCACGACGTCATGGTGGTCGAGGCGATGGCGCAGCTCGCGGGTGGGCTTGTGTTTCGCGAGGCGCACGGATTTCTGACCGGCATCGAAGACTGCGTCCTCGATCGTCGCATCGAGCCGGGCGATGTGATCACGTTCACCGTGACGCTCGACGCCGAGTTTGGCGGCACCTATCGATTCAGCGGAACGGGCGCGATCGACGGTCTACAATGCGCGCGGGGCCGCTTCTACCTTGCGAAAACCTGATTCCGACATCCGCATCGCGGTCACAGGCGCCGGCATCATCTGCTCGATCGGGCGCAACAAAGAGGAAGTGTGGAAGGCGATCGTCGAATCGCGCGCCGGCATCGGCAAGCTGACGCGATTTCCTGGCGAATCTTTTCCAACGGATCTGGCGGCCGAAGTTGAGGCCGACATCGATGCGAAATTGCCGGTCGGCGGGCGAGATGCGCGGCGGATGTCGCGCAGCGACAAGCTCGCAGTGATCGCGGCGGCCGAGGCGATCGCGCAAGCGAATGGAGTCAAACTCGATCGGGCGATCGTTTCGACCGGCACATCCACCGGCGGGCTCGTCGAAGGCGAGGACTACTACTTCACGCGACTCGTCCGCGGACGCCGTCGCGCACCAGCGTCGCAGGTTTTACAGCAGCCGACCTCCGGACCGAGCGATTCCGTCGCGCGTGCATTCGATGTCGGCGGCGGCGTCATATCGAACGCGACGGCGTGCGCATCCGCCGGCGCGGCCATCGGAATCGCTGCGGACTATCTTCGCGCTCATCACGCCGATGCCGCGATCGCCGGCGGCACCGACGCGCTCTGCCGCCTGACCTACAGCGGATTCAATGTTCTGCAGGCTGTCGACGGCGAGCCGTGCAGTCCATTTTCATCGAAGCGAAAAGGAATCACGCTCGGTGAGGGAGCGGCGTATCTCGTGCTCGAGCGATGGGACGACGCCGTGGCGCGCGGCGCGAACATCATCGCGGAACTCTGCGGGTACGGCGCGACTTGCGACGCGCACCATCCGACCGCACCGCATGAGGACGGGCGGGGGGCGGAGGCCGCGATGCGCGGAGCGCTTTGCGATGCGCGATCGAGTGCCGAGGCGGTCGACTACGTCAATGCGCACGGGACGGGGACTCTGCTCAACGATTCCGCAGAGACCAAAGCGATCATCGCCGCTCTCGGGACTGGAGTGCCGGTTTCGTCGAGCAAATCGTATTTCGGCCACACGCTGGGCGCATCGGGAGCGGTCGAAGCGGTCATCACCGTTCTCGCGCTGGCGAATCAGATCGCGCCGCCGACTCTTCGACTCGATACGGCGGCCGCCGATTGCCCGCTCGATTACATCCCGCATACGCCGCGTCCGATGCGCATGCAAAATGCGCTGTCGAACACGTTCGGCTTCGGCGGAAGCAACGTCTCGCTGCTCTTTCGACGCGCATGACGCGCATCGCGATCACCGGAATCGGTGTCGTGGCGCCGGGTGCGATCGGCGTCGACGCGTTCTCGGCGTTGTTAGACCGCGGGCGCACCGCTGCCACGCCGATCGATCGCTTCGATACGGCTGGACTGCGCGCGCATACGGCGGCCGTCGTGCGTGATTTCGAGCCGCGCGACTTCATCCCGCCGATGAAGCTGCGCCGCATGAACAATCTGTCGCGCTTCGGCGTCGCGGCGGCGCGTCTCGCGATTTCCGATCGCGGCGGTGAGCTCTCCACTGCCGCGGGCGTTGCGGTCGGCACCGCATTCGGGCCGGTGCAGACGTCTGTCGATTACATGCAGGAGTACGTCGAGAAAGGCGCTGCGCTCGCGCCGCCGCAGCTCTTTGCGGAGTCGGTTGCGAACGCCCCCGGAAGTCATATCGGCATCGAATTCGGACTGCGCGGATTCAACATCACGGTGACGCAACGCGAGTCTTCGGCGCTCGCGGCGCTCATGTACGCCTCTTCGCAAATCGCGAAGGGCGTGGTTCCAGCGGCGGTGGTCGGCGGCGTCGATGAAGTGAACGAGATCGTATTCGGCGTACTCGATCGCGTCGGGACGCTCGCGCATTCCAACGGCGTCGTCGACGAATGCGCGCGTCCGTTCGACCGCCGGCGCAACGGAATGGTCGTAGGTGAGGGTGGCGCGGTTGTGATCGCCGAGACGTCGCCGCGAAAGCGACCGTATGCGTTCCTCTCCGGGTTCGGAATCGCCTGCGACACGACGGCATCGATTTCTGACTGGGGTCACGGGGCAGGCGCGGTTGCATCGGCGATGCGCGCAGCCCTTGACGATGCTGAATTATCATTACAACATATTGATGCTATTTATGCATCGGCGAACGCCACCAGCCGCGCGGACGTGCTCGAATCGCGGGCGATCCAATCGCTCTTTCCCGAGGGGCCGCCGGTTGTCGCCACAAAAGGCTATTTCGGCGAGTACGCCGCCGGAGGAGCGCTGCAATTGATCGCTGCCATTCTCGCGATTCGGGATCAGAAGCTGCACGCGTCGGCCGGGTTCGCCGAAGCTGACGGCGGCCTGGTCTCGCCAACGCGTCGACAGGAGAATCGCGATCTGCGCCACATCCTCGTCAATTCGATATCGGCCGGCGGTGGCATCGTGTGTGCCGTTCTATCGCACGAGGCTGCATGACCGAACGCGTGATGGTTCTGATCCCGGCCTTCAACGCCGCGAAAACAGTCGGCGATGTCGTCCGGCCAACCAAAGCGATCCTTCGCGACGTGGTCGTCGTCAATGACGGCTCCCGCGATGACACTGCGCCCGTCGCGCGAGCCGCCGGAGCGGAGGTCGTCGATCATCCGCAGAATCGCGGCAAGGGCGCCGCGCTTAAAACCGGATTCGCTCACGCACTCGAGAATGGTTACGACGTCGTGGTCACCCTCGACGCAGACGGACAACATCTGCCGCGCGAGATTCCGAAGTTTCTGAAAGCCCGCGAAGTGACGAAAGCGGACTTGATCATCGGCGGGCGGTCGCATCTCTTCGGCGAGATGTTGCCGCGCCGGCGCCTCGCGAATCGGTTTTCGGCCTGGTCGATCGCAATCGCTTCGAAGACCGCGGTCACCGATTCACAAAGCGGTTTCCGCCTCTACTCCGCAAATCTTCTCCGCAACGTTCACCTGCGGACCGACGGATTCGATCTGGAAAGTGAAGTGATCGTGCGCGCCGGCGTCGGCGGCTTCAAAGTCCTCACGATCCCCATCGACCTCGGATTCGTCGATGGGATCTCCACCAGCCACTACAAACCGCTGAAGGACACGCTGCGAATAGCCTGGACGGTCTTTCGCGCAAGATTGATCTGGCGTTAGGCGTCAGGCGTCAGGCGTCAGGTGTCAGGGAGGCCTATCTTGGCGGCGTTGCCGGCGTTCCCTCCAGATCGGCCTTCGACAGCGGTTTCCGCGGCAGCATGTCGGGACGATTCGCAGCTTCCCAGACGAATGTGGCCTCGACGACGACGGCCTGCATCAAGTCGTCGCGCTGCAGCCGCTCGTAAACGTCGTAGTTCGTGTGATGTGTCCGCTGCTCGTATTCGACCGGGTCCTGGATGAACTGAAATCCCGGCAGACCGACCGCGTCGAACGAAAGGTGATCGGTGCCGCCGGTGTTTCGCATCGTCACCGTCGTCGCGCCAAGATCGTTGAGCGACTGAAGCCAGCTTTGGAAGATCGGAACGACTGCCGCGTTTTCCTGCGCGTAGATTCCGCGGATTTTTCCGGTTCCGTTATCGACATTGAAATAGGCGGCCAGGCGCGCATGCTCGGGTTTGATCGTCAGCGGCCCGACGTTGCGCCGGAATGCCGACGGCAGATCGCGCTCCTCAGCGGGCGGGTCGGGACGCGACGCGAAATGTTCCGCGACATACGCGCGCGATCCGAGGAGCCCTTCTTCTTCACCGGACCAGAGGCCGATGCGGATCGTGCGTCGCGGCGCGACACCGATCGACTTCAGCACGCGCATCACTTCCATCGCCACGACGCTTCCCGCGCCGTTGTCGGTCGCGCCGGTACCACCGTGCCATGAGTCGAGATGCGCGCCGAGCATGACGATTTCGTTCTTCTTGTCGCTTCCCGGAAGCTCAGCGATGGTGTTGAAGACTTCGGCGTTGTCGTAGGTGTGCGCTCGCACTTCGAGCTCCAGCTCCGGATCCTTCTTCATATCGATCAGCCGCGACAGCCGTCCATACTGCTCGTCCGACAACACGACTGACGGAACCGGATACTGCTGGTCGTTTCGATAAGAACCCGCTCCTTGCACGTGGAAGTTGCCGTAGTCGCCCGAGCCCGGCACGATCACGGCCAGCGGTTTTTCTTCGGCGAGAAACGGCAGCAGCGCGCGGCTGAACTCGCGCCGCTTGATCGCTTCCTCGCGGGTGAAGCGAGGTTTGCCCGGAATCTCGTAGTGCCCGAGGTCCGCTAGCGATTTGTCGTCGTAGCGCTCGTATTGCAGCTTGTCGTGCGGCTTTATCTCGGGAGGATCGCCGAGGAGAACGAATTTGCCGGCGAGCTTGCCTTTGTTTTTCTCGATATCTTCTTTCGCGTCGAGCTTCACTTTGACTGCACTACCGCGAACGATGCCGCTGGTCGACGCGCTCCACGCACGCGGAAGCACCGATAGCTGAACGACGTCGGGCGATGTCATCCGCATCGAGACGTATTCGTAGCTCCATCCTTTTCCGAACGGTCCCCACGGCTCGAGGTGCGCGTTCGACAGGCCGAACTCGGTCAGTTTGTCGCGCGTCCATTCGTTCGCGCGTTTCATGTTCGGCGATCCGGTCAGACGCGCGCCGACGAAATCCATCAGGCCGGAGGCGATTTCCATCACTTTCGAGTTCCGGAACTCCTCCTGGCGGATGCGGGTCTGCATCGTGAGGTCGGGGGATTCGGCTGCAAAGGCGGCTGTAGCGGAGAGAAGAAGGGCGACGGTCGCAGTTCTCATAGCGGGCGCAATGATACGATTATGTCAACGTGCTACATCCCTCTTTTTTCAGGAAGTTCGACCTCTTTGCGGAGCTCGACGACCGGGAGCTCGGGTCGATCGCGGCGGTGGCCAAGGTGCGCCGCTACGCGAAAGACGACGTCGTCTTTCACGCCGACGAAAGTGGCGACATCTTCTGTCTGATCAAAGAGGGACAGGTCAAGATCACGATGATCTCTCCGGAAGGGAAAGAGATCATCCTTTCGATGATGGGATCGGGAGAATTCTTCGGCGAGATGTCGCTCCTCGATGACGCGCCGCGCTCGGCGACAGTCATCGCGACCGAGCCGCTGGAGGTCGTCACGATCTGGCGGAACGACTTCCTGCAGATTCTCCAGGAAAACTTCTCGATCGCGCGCAAGGTCCTGGCCGAGCTTTCCAAGCGGCTGCGCAACGCGTCGAATCGCATCGAGTCGCTTGCCACCATGGACGTTTACGGACGGCTGGCGCGATTCTTTCTCGATCTCGCGGCCGAGAGCGGAAAGCCGCTCGACAATGGATACGTCGCGGTCACGCGGCCGACGCATCAGTCCATTGCCAACATGATCGGCACCTCCCGCGAGACGGTTTCGCGGCTGATCCACGATCTGATGCGGCAGAATCTGCTGCTGTCGGAAGGAAAGACGATCTATCTGCGAAAGAGCGCGCTCGATCAGTTCCGCGCCGAGTTGTGATCCTCAACATCCCCAACACGCTGACGCTGCTCCGGCTGCTGCTGATCCCGGTATTTCTGTTCGCATCGTTTCGCGGGATGTTCCTCGCCGCGTTGATCCTCTTCGTGGCAGCTGCCGTCACCGACATCTTCGACGGGTTGATCGCGCGAAGACTGAATCAGCGGTCGCGAATCGGAGCGATCCTCGATCCGGCCGCGGACAAAATCATGCTCGTGTTCGGGTACCTCTACTACACCCTGGCGCCGAACCTTCCGGTGACTCGCATTCCGGGCTGGCTGACGTTCGTGGTTTTCATCCGCGACTTCATGATCATGGTGTTTGCGTATCTGATGTACACGCGTGTCCGGGTGAAGCGATTTCCCCCCTCGTGGGCGGGAAAAGCGTCCACTGTTCTTCAGGCTGTGACCCTCGGTGCCGTCATCGGCGCAAACGCCGCGCTGCCGCGTCTGCAGTGGCTGGCGGAAGCGCTGTTTCGGATCGCGATGCTGGTCACGTTGTTTTCGGCCGCCGGCTACCTCCGCCGCGGCAAGCAAATGTTGCTAGAATCCGCCGCCGCGTAGCGAAATACTTCTTCTGCTGCAGCAGTTAGAAAGCTCCCGGCGCCTCCATAGCTCAATTGGTAGAGCAGCAGACTCTTAATCTGTTGGTTCCAGGTTCGAGTCCTGGTGGGGGCACCAAAAAAAGATCCCGGGCGGCGAAAGTGGCGGAATTGGCAGACGCGCTGGTCTTAGGAGCCAGTGGCCCAAAGCCGTGGGGGTTCGAGTCCCCCCTTTCGCACCAGCACTGAAGAATTAAAGAATTTGGAATTTGGAATTAAGAATGCAGGCGACTTTGAAGACCATTCTTAATTCTCAATTCCAAATTCCAAATTCCAAATTCTTATGCTTCTGAATTACGAAGATCTTTCCCCCGTAAAAAAATCCATCGAAGTCGAGATCCCCGCGGACTTGATCTCGAACGAAGCCAAGCGTGTGACCACGGAATTCACCCGACAGGCGACGCTTCCCGGTTTTCGTCCCGGCAAAGTCCCGCTCAGCGTCGTGCGAACCCGGTTCGCGAAAGAGATTCAGGACGAGGTGATGAGCCGGCTGCTGGCGCGGAGCTTCCGCGACGCGATCTCCGAAAAAGACGTGGAGCCGGTCGGAGATCCGCAACTCCAGCACGTCGATGCCTACATCGAGGGCGCACCGATCAAGTACACGGCGGAATTCGAGGTCAAGCCGAAAATCGAGCTTCGCGACTATCGCGGCATCGAGATCGACGATCCGAAAATCGAAGTGGCCGACGAGGATGTCGACAAGATGATCGAGCGCTTGCGCGATCAGGCGAGCGCGTATCGCGTTGAAGGCGATCGCCCGCTTCAGACTGACGACTTCGCGATGATCGACATCACGACCAGCGGCGAGGGCATCGACGCCGAAACGCGCTCGGGTCATTTCCGAGTCGGCGAAGAGACGCCGATGTCCGAGCTGCACGACGCACTGCTCGGCAAGAAGCCGGGCGAGACGGCGGCATTCGACAAGACCTACGGCGACGATGCCGCCAACGAGAACTTCCGCGGCAAGAACATCCATCACGAAGTCGCGCTGAAGGAAATTCGCGTTCAGGAAAAACCGGAGATCAACGACGAATTCGCGAAGAGCGTCGGCGGCTGGGAATCGGTCCAGCAGATGCGCGAGACGATCGGCGCCGACATCCGGAAGCACAAGGAATTCGAAGCGCTGCGCGTGAAGCAGAATCAGATCGGCGAGCATCTCCTCGGCATTCACGACTTCGATGTCCCCGACGCGCTCGTGGAAGAGGAGCTCGGGAAGTCACTGCAGAACTACGCGCGTTTTCTCGCGTCGCAAGGCGTTGATGTCGAGAAGGCGGAGCTCGACTGGAACAAGATCAGTCAGGAATTCCGCCCCGAGGCGGTGAAGAGGGTGAAGCGCGGGCTGATTCTGGAAGCCATCGCGAAGAAAGAAGCAATCGAGGTCAGCGACGTCGAGGCCGATGCCGAGATTCGCCGCGCTGCCAACGAAAACGGACGCGACTTCGCGGAAGTGAAGCATCGCCTCAGGCACGACGGCGGCTACGAGGCCCTGCGCGCATCGCTGGCGCAGGAAAAGGCGCTGGCGTTTGTGCTGCGCGAAGCGAAAACGCGTTAGCCGTTAGCCGTTAGCCGTTAGCCGTTAGCCGTTAGCCGTGTGCCGTGCGGCCAACGGCAGGCGCGAAGCGCCGTTCGGCCAACGGCTAGCCTAACCATTCGGGCAGGTGACTCTCGCGAAACCTCCTCTAAACTTCACGCATGGTCCTCATCCCCATGGTTGTCGAGCAGACCAGTCGTGGCGAGCGCGCCTACGACATCTACTCCCGACTCCTCAAAGACAACGTCATCTTCCTCGGACAACCCATCGACGATACGGTCTCGAACCTGATCATTGCGCAGCTTCTGTTTCTCGAAGCTGAGAATCCCGAGAAAGACATCTCCCTCTACATCAATTCGCCAGGCGGCTCGATCACGGCCGGCCTCGCGATCTACGACACGATGCAATACGTGAAACCCGACATCCAGACGATCTGCATCGGGCAGGCGGCATCGATGTCAGCGGTACTGCTGGCAGCCGGCAAGAAAGGGAAGCGTTTCTGCCTTCCCAACTCGCGCGTAGTGATCCATCAGCCCCTGATCATGGGCGGTGGACTGAGCGGCCAGGCCTCGGAAATCGATATCCACGCCAAAGACATCATGCGGATGCGGAACCGGATGAACGAGATCCTCGCCAGTCACACGGGTCAAAGCGTGGAGAAGATCGACCGGGATACCGATCGGGACTACATCCTTCAAGCCTCGGAAGCGGTCACTTATGGTCTGGTGGACCAGGTAATCGCCAAGAGGGAGTGAGTGGAACAGGCAGCTTCTTGACAGTGTTGGACTCGCGTAGAAGAATCTAAAGACCGCATCAAAAGAGGGCCCAAGGCCAATGTCGAAGAAGGGGAACAGCGGCGACGTCCTGCGGTGCAGCTTCTGTAACAAGTCGCAGCGCGACGTAAAGAAGCTGATCGCAGGGCCGACGGTTTACATCTGCGACGAGTGCGTCGATATCTGCCTCGACATCATCGCCGAAGATCGCAAGGACGAGCCGGGAACGCTGGAAGGCTCAGGCGCGCTGCCGAAACCGAAAGAGATCAAGGAGTTCCTCGATCTCTACGTGATCGGACAGGAACGCGCGAAGAAGAAGCTCGCGGTCGCCGTCTACAACCACTACAAGCGCATCGATTATCACCAGCGCAACTCGCGTCAGGACGTCGAGCTGCAAAAGTCGAACATCCTCCTGATCGGGCCGACTGGAACCGGCAAGACGCTGCTCGCGCAGACTCTCGCTCGAATGCTCTCGGTCCCGTTCACGATCGTCGACGCCACCACCCTCACCGAAGCGGGCTATGTCGGCGAGGATGTCGAGAACATCATCCTCAAGCTGTATCAGGCGGCCGGCAACGATAAAGAGAAGACGCAGCGCGGCATCGTGTACATCGATGAGGTCGACAAGATCTGCCGCAAGGGCGACAACCCCTCGATCACGCGCGATGTCTCAGGCGAAGGCGTGCAGCAGGCGCTTCTGAAGATTCTCGAGGGAACGGTCGCCAACGTGCCGCCTCAGGGCGGACGGAAGCATCCGCATCAGGAGTTCATTCAGATCGATACGACCAACATTCTCTTCATGTGCGGCGGCGCGTTCGTCGGACTCGAGAATGTGATCGAGCGGCGCCTGTCGGCGACCTCGATGGGTTTCGGCGCGAAGATCGCCTCCAAGCGCGACAAGCGCACCGGGGAGCTCCTGGCGCAGGTGCATCCGGAAGACCTGATCAAGTTTGGATTGATTCCTGAGTTTGTCGGACGCCTGCCGGTGGTCGCGACGCTCAACGAGCTCGACAAGAACACCCTCGTGGAGATCCTCAAGGAGCCGAAGAACTCGCTGGTGCGTCAGTACCAGACGATCATGGGCTTCGAGAATGTGACGCTGAAGTTCACCGACGACGCCCTCGAGGCGATCGCCGAGGAGGCGCTGAAGCGGAATGTCGGGGCGCGAGGACTCAAGATCATCATCGAAGAGCTGATGCTGGAAATCATGTACACGATCCCGTCGCAGGACGCGATCAGCGAGTGCGTCATCACTCGCGAAGTGGTCGACAACCGGAGTCAGCCGATCACCCTCTATCGAAAGGCAGGCTAGGGAAGGGGTTCGAGGGGCGGCGCGTTAGGGAATGCGCCGATGTTACATAGGTAGAGAGCGAGAGAATGTCCGACCAAACTATCCAACTGCCTCTGGTGCCGTTACGCGACATGGTGGTGTTCCCATCGATGATGGCGCCCTTCGTCGTAGGCCGGCGCGCCTCCATTCAGGCACTCGAAGCCACGCTGTCGACTTCCGAGAAACGCATCTTCCTCGCCACACAGCGCGATCCGAAGGTCGATGACCCGAACATGCAGGAGATTTATAACGTCGGCGTCATCGCCACCGTTGTGCAGAATCTCAAGCTTCCCAATCAGAACGTCAAAGTGATGGTGGAAGGCCTCAGCCGCGCCGAGATCGTCGGCTCCGAAGAGGCCGGCGGATACATGACGGTCTTCGTGAAGGAGATCGACAGCCGGCTCGCGCTGACTCCCGAAGTCTCGCAATACATCCAGAAGCTCGTGGAGATCTTCGAGCAGTACGCCAAGATGTCGCATCACCTGGCGTTCGAAGGCGTGATGTCGACGCTGAAGCTCGATGATCCCGATCGCTTCGCCGACACGCTCGCCTCGCACATCCTGATCACGACGCAGGAGAAGCAGCAGCTCCTCGAAACGCTTTCGCCCTACGAACGGCTGCAGAAACTGCAGGACTTCCTCGAGATCGAGATCGAAAAGATCAACATCGACAAGCGCATCAACTCCAAAGTCAAAAAGCAGATGGAGCGCGCGCAGAAGGAGTATTACCTCAACGAGAAGATCAAGGCGATCCACCACGAACTGGGTCGCAAGGACGATCGCTCGGACGAGATCGAGGAGCTCCGCCAGAAGATCGAAGAAGCCGGAATGCCGAAGGACACCAAGGAGAAAGCGATCCAGGAGCTCAAGCGGCTGGAAGCGATGCCGGGTGTCTCCGCCGAAGCGACCGTCTCGCGCAACTACATCGAGTGGCTGGTCTCCGTTCCCTGGAAGAAATCCTCGAAAGAAATCAAGGACATCGACGCCGCCGAGGCGATCCTCAACGAGGATCACTATGGCCTCGAAAAGATCAAAGAGCGCATCCTCGAGTTCCTCGCCGTTCGCCAACTGGTGAAAGGTCCGAAGGGAACCATTCTGTGCTTCGTCGGACCTCCGGGCGTCGGCAAGACCTCGCTCGCGAAGTCGATTGCGCGCGCCACCGGCCGCAAGTTCGTCCGCCTCTCGTTAGGCGGAGTTCGAGACGAAGCCGAGATTCGCGGTCATCGCCGCACCTACATCGGCGCATTCCCCGGCCAGATCATCCAGCGGATGAAGAAGGCCGGCACGATCAATCCGGTCTTCCTGCTCGACGAAGTCGACAAGATGTCGATGGATTTCCGCGGCGATCCGTCCGCGGCGCTGCTGGAAGTGCTCGATCCGGAGCAGAACAACACCTTCACCGATCATTACCTCGACGTCGAGTACGACCTGTCGAAGGTCATGTTCATCGCCACCGCCAACGTCACGCACACGATCCCCGCTCCGCTGAAGGATCGCATGGAGATCATCTCGCTCTCCGGCTACACGCACCTCGAGAAGCTCGCCATCGGACGGCAGTTCCTCGTTCCGAAGCAGATTGCCGAGCAGGGTCTGGAAGATGCCAAAATCACGTTTGACAGCACCGCGCTGGAAGAGCTGATCGACGCGTACACGCGCGAAGCGGGCGTCCGCAATCTCGAGCGCGAGATCGGATCGGTGCTGCGCAAGATCGCGCGTCGCGTTCTCAAACATGACGGCACCTTCGAGATGACCGTCGAGCGCAAGAAAGTCAAAGAGCTCCTCGGCAAAGCCAAGTTCCGCTCGCAGACGATTCACGACAAGGCTGAAATCGGCCTGGCAACCGGCCTGGCCTGGACGGAAGTCGGCGGCGAGATTCTCTCGACTGAAGTCGCGCTCTCACGCGGCAAAGGCAATCTCACGCTCACCGGGAAACTCGGCGACGTCATGCAGGAATCGGCGCGCGCTGCTCTCTCGTATGTCCGCTCGCGCGCGGAGCTGTTCGGACTCGATCCCGACTTCCACTCCTCGCTCGATATTCACATTCACGTCCCTGAAGGTGCGATTCCAAAGGACGGTCCGTCCGCCGGAATCACGATGGCCACGGCGCTTCTCTCCGCAGTCACGAAGATTCCCGTGCATCGCGACTTCGCGATGACCGGCGAGATCACTCTGCGCGGAAAAGTGCTTCCGGTCGGCGGTGTGAAAGACAAGATCCTGGCCGCCACGCGCGCCGGAATCACCAAGATCATCCTGCCCGCGGAGAACGAACGCGACCTCGAGGACATCCCGGCCGACGTGCGCGAAAAGATGGAGTTCCATCTCGTTGAATCGATGGACGAAGTCGTTGCGCTCGCGCTCGATGGCACGATTGTTCCATTAGCTGCGAAAGAAAAACTGGCTGAACCCAAGGTCATTGCCGAAGAACCACCGTTAACGCACTAGGCGTCGGGCGTCAGGCCTCAGACGTCAGGAAGTGGCGGGTCCTGAGGCCTGACGCCCGACGCCTGACGACATTTGACAAGCGGCAAAATCATCAGCAGAATCACTGCAATACCTGCAAATCTTCAGTAGCACCTCTGCTTCGCTCGCCGAAGCGTGAATTCAATTGGAAATCCGATCAGTCGAGTTTTACCGGGCGGCGTACAAGGCCGCCGATTTTCCTACGGATAAACGGCCGCAATTCGCAATGGTGGGACGCTCTAACGTCGGAAAGTCGAGCCTGATCAACGCCGTCCTGAAAAGGAAAGCAGTCGCTCGCGTGAGTCACACACCCGGAAAAACGCAGGCCATCCACTTCTACCTCGTCAATGAGAAGTTTCACATCGTTGACCTGCCGGGTTACGGCTACGCGAAAGTGCCGAAACCGATGATGGCGTCCTGGCGTCAACTGGTGAATGCCTATCTCGAAGATGCCGGCATGCTGCGGGTGATGTTCCTGCTGCTCGATGCGCGTCGCACTCCCAGCGAGCAGGACGTTCAGATGCACGAGTGGACCGCGGATGCCGGAATCGACGAGCGCATCGTCCTCACGAAATCCGACAAGCTTTCCAACAATCAACTCGTGAAAAGCGAAACATCCATCGCGCGCGAGATTGGCGTCGATCCGGCGTCCATGATCGCGAGCTCCGTCGTCACAAACAAGGGTATCGAAGAAGTGAGACGCGAGATCGTCTCCCGACTCTGAACGAGGTCTCTTACATATGAGCGAACAGGAAGTCGAAAACGAAGCGACAGCCACGGCAGTCGAGGCCCTTCCGGATGAGAAGCCGGAGAAGCCGGCGCGGAAGCCGCGGAAGGCGAAGGCCGACAAAGTAGCCGCCGCGGTCGAAGAAGCGCCGGCGATCGAAGCGAAGCCGAATGGCAACGGCGAACAGGCCGAAGCCGCCGTCGCGGAGACCGTCGAAGCGCCGCCGAGCGCGCCGCCCGCCGAAGAGCAGCGGCCCCAGCGCCGTCCCGAACAGACGCAGGCTGCCGAAACGCTCGACATCCGCGTCCTGAAAGAGATGAAGCTGCCCGACCTCTCCAGGATCGCCAAAGACCTCGGCGTCGAAAATGCGACCGGCATGCGGAAGCAGGATCTGATCTTTTCGATCCTGCAGGCGCAGACCGAAAAGAGCGGCCTGATTTTCTCGGAAGGCGTGCTCGAATGTCTGCCCGATGGTTTCGGATTCCTGCGCGCTCCGGAATATAACTATTTACCAGGACCAGATGATATCTATGTTTCTCCCTCACAAATTCGGCGCTTCGATCTGCGCACCGGCGACACCGTGTCCGGCCAGGTCCGTCCGCCCAAAGAAGGGGAGCGTTACTTCGCGCTGATCAAAGTCGAAGCGGTCAACTTCGAGCATCCGGATATGGCCCGCGAAAAGACGCTGTTCGACAACCTCACGCCGCTCTATCCCGACAAGCGCGTGAAGCTGGAAACGCAGAGCAACATGTCGTCGCGCGTTCTCGATCTGATCGCGCCGGTCGGCAAAGGACAGCGCGGCCTGATCGTCGCAGCTCCCAAAACCGGCAAGACGATGCTGCTGCAGGCGATCGCCAATGCCATCACCACGAATCATCCGGAGATCACGCTGATCGTGCTGCTGATCGACGAGCGGCCCGAAGAAGTGACCGACATGCAACGCTCGGTGAGGGCCGAAGTCATTTCGTCGACGTTCGACGAGCCGGCCTCGCGACATGTGCAGGTCGCCGAGATGGTCATCGAGAAGGCCAAGCGCCTTGTCGAGCATCGTCGCGACGTCGTCATCCTCCTCGACTCGATCACGCGTCTCGCCCGCGCGTACAACACTGTCGTTCCGCCGTCGGGCAAGGTGCTCTCGGGCGGTGTCGACTCCAACGCGCTGCAGCGTCCGAAACGCTTTTTCGGATCGGCGCGCAACGTCGAGGAAGGCGGATCGCTGACGATCATCGCAACCGCGCTGATCGACACCGGCTCCCGCATGGACGACGTCATCTTCGAAGAGTTCAAGGGCACCGGCAACATGGAAGTCCACCTCGACCGCAAGCTGATGGAGAAGCGCGTCTTTCCGGCGCTCGACATCAACAAGTCCGGAACGCGAAAAGAGGAGCTGCTGCTGGAGCGCAACGAGCTCAATCGCATCTGGGTCCTTCGCAAGGTGTTCTCGCCGCTGTCGACCGTCGAGTCGATGGAGCTGCTGGTCGAGAAGCTCGAGAAGACGCGGACGAACGCCGAGTTCCTGAACGCCATGTCCAGCATGTAAATGCTCGCGACGCTTCTGCTCGCCGCCACCATTCGCGTTTCTGCGGCGGCGAGCCTGATGGATGCGCTCGGCGAAATCGCGCGGAAGTATCAGAAGGCCGCGATCGTGTTCAATTTCGGGGCGTCGAGCCTTCTCTCGCGGCAGATCATCGAGGGCGCGCCGGCCGATGTCTTCATCTCCGCCGACGAGATCCAGATGGATCGGCTGCAACAGCGCGGTCTCGTCGCGCTCCGAAAAAACATTCTCTCCAACACATTGGTCGTCGTCGTGCCGGCCGGCAGCCGGATCGCGATCCGATCGCCGAACGATCTCGCTTCGGTGGGCAGGATTGCACTCGCGCAGCCCGACAGCGTGCCGGCCGGCGTCTATGCGAAAGCGTGGCTCGTCAAGGCCGGCGTCTGGGATCGCGTCGCTGGCAAAGTCGTCCCCACCGAGAACGTTCGCGCAGCGCTGGCTGCAGTGGAGAGCGGCAACGTCGACGCGGGGATCGTCTATGCGACCGACATCTCGCGCAAAGTCAGGGTTGCTTTCCGCGTCACCAGCGGACCGAAGATCACGTATCCGGCAGCGGTGCTCACGCAGTCACGTGAACGGGCCGCCGCCCGGCGTTTTCTCGATTATCTGCAGAGCGATCCTGCACGACAGGTCTTTCGGCGGTATGGTTTCCTCCTGCCGTGATGGAAACCTCCGACGCCGCAATCATCGCGTTCACGCTGCAGTCGGCGCTGATCAGCACCGCGATCGTGGTGCCGGTCGGTCTCGCAATCGCGTGGGCGCTCGGCCGGCTGCAGTGGCCAGGTAAATCCATCGTCGAGACTCTGGTCATGATGCCTCTCGTCATGCCGCCAGTCGCGACGGGACTGTTGCTCCTCAAATTCTTCGGGCGTCGTGGACCGCTCGGAGGGCTCTTCGACGTCGTCTTCACATGGCGCGCGGTCGTCGTCGCGATGGTGGTGATGTCGATGCCGCTCTTCGTCCGATCGGCGCGCGTCGCTCTGGAAGAGGTCAACCTTCGCTACGAACATGTCGCCCGCACCCTCGGCGCATCCGAGCCGAGGGTGTTCTTCGCGATCACGCTGCCGCTGGCATCGCGCGGAATCATCGGCGGAACCGTGCTGGCGCTGGCGCGCGCGATCGGCGAGTTCGGCGCAACGATCGTCGTGGCGGGCAACATCCCGGGACGGACGACGACGCTCTCGCTGGCAATCTATGATCGCATCCAGCTTGGAAAAGACTCTGAGGCGTACCGCCTGCTCGTCATCTCGGCGGTGATCGCGTTCGTGGCTCTGTGGATCAACGAGGCGGTCGTGCGCAGGCGCCCGGCGCGCTGATGCTCGCGCTCGATCACGTCCGCCTGCCGCTTGCGCATTTCGAGCTCGACGTCACGTTTGCCACGACTGCGCACGCAACGGGAATCTTCGGACCGTCGGGCTCCGGCAAAACCACCATTCTCGAATTGATCGCCGGAATCCGTCAGCCAGACAGCGGTCGCATCGTCGTCGACGATGTGGTCATGAATGACGTCCCGGCGCGCAAGCGGGCGGTCGGCTACGTTCCGCAGGGCGAATCCCTTTTTCCGCACATGACTGTCGAGCGAAACATCCGATTCGGTGTTCGCGATCACCAGGCCGAGAATTTTATTCAACGCGTCGTGGAAGTGCTCGAGATCGCGCCGCTGATGCGACGCGGCGTCGGTGCGCTGTCCGGCGGCGAATCGAAGCGGGTCGCCCTCGCTCGCGCGCTCGTAACGTCGCCGCGCCTCCTGCTGCTCGATGAGCCCCTGGCAGGACTCGATCGCCCCCTTCACGGCCGCGTCATCGAGTTTCTGATCCGTGTTCGCGACGAGCTGCGCGTGCCGATGCTCTACGTCTCGCATGACCCCGCTGAGCTGGAACGCGTGGTTTTCGAGACGGTTGTCGTTGAGCGCGGAACAGTCGTGAAATGAGGCATTCCGCGGCCGTGAGCGCGGTTTTGCTACCCTGAGAACCAGGCGTCGGTCGTCAGGCGTCGGGCGTCAGGGGAGCGACACGGGCTTTTTCTCCCTGACGCCTGACGCCTTACGCC
>JALYZI010000148.1 GCA_030948915.1 Acidobacteriota bacterium | reverse complement strand
GTGGGGGCGGGGGCGGGTTTGGGGGGTTCACGGGCGGGACACGTGTCGATCCGGGCGAGTACACCGTCAAAGTCGCCGTCGGAAAAAACGAGCAGACGAAAAAAGTCGTCGTGGAAGAGGATCCGAGGATCACGATCAGCGCGAGCGATCGCGGGGCGCGCCGCCAGGCGCTCAATCAACTCTCGCAGATGGCGACCACCGGCGTAGCCGCGCGGCGTTCGATCACCGGCCTTCGCACGTCGCTCAACACTGCGATCGAAAACTGGAAGAAGCCCGGCGCGGCGAAGCCACCCGACAATGTTCAGAAGAGCGCCGAGGATCTGCTGAAGCGCGTGGATGAAACGTGCAGGAAGCTCGCGACGCCGGCGCAATGCGGCGATCGATCGCAGTCACTCGGCTCGGCGGGTCCGCCGCTGGTCTACGTTCCTCCAGCGGTCACGCAGCGCGTCACCCAGCTCCTCGGCGGCATCGAGAATTACGCCGGCGCGCCAACGCAGTGGCAGCTCGATCAGATCAAGGTGCTGCAGCCGATGTTGACCGAAGCGAACGCCGCGGCACGCAAACTGGCGAGCGAAGATCTCGCCGCGCTCAACAAGATGATGAGCGAGGCCGGAGTCCCGTACATCGCCGCGCCCGGACGCGCTAGTGCGGTCGTACCGCCCGCTGGCGAGGAAGAACCGTAGGGTAAAACCATGAGAACCTGAAATTTCGAATTTCGAATTTCGAATTAAGAATGAAGAACTAGACCGGGTCGCGAGGTCGTGCTTCTGAATTCTAATTCTTCATTCGAAATTCGAAATTCAGGTTTTTTCTCTACTCGCTATACTCTCCGCTCATGTCCCATCTATACGCCGGCGTCGACCTCGGTGGCACGAGCTTCATCGCCGTGGTCGCGGACGGCAAGGGGCGCGTCCTGGGCAGCTCGGATTGCGTGACGATTCCGAACGCGAAGCCGGACGACACGATCGACTCGATCGCGCATCACATCCGTGAAGCGGCCAAAGACGCGTCGGTGAAGATGTCGAAGATCGACGGCATCGGCATCGGTGCGGCCGGCGCCGTCGATCCGAAGCGCGGCATCGTCGTGCGCGCGCCGAATCTCGGATGGAACAACGTTCCGCTCGCGAGCGCGCTGCGCAAGCGACTCGGTCCCGACGTCACCCTCGGCAACGACGTTCAGGTCGCGATCATCGGAGAGCACAGCTACGGCGCTGCCAAAGGAACCAAGCGGGCCGTGGGCGTGTGGATCGGAACGGGCATCGGCGGCGGCCTCATTGTCGACGGCGAAATCGACCGCGGATTCCGCGGCGCGGCCGGCGAGATCGGCCACATGCTGATCAAGGAGGACGGCCCGACCTGCAGTTGTGGACGCCGCGGGTGTGTGGAAGCGCTGGCGAGCCGGTCGGCGATGGAAAGAGACGTCCGCGCCGCGCGCAGCAGCGCGGTGCTGAAGATCATGAAAGAGCGCGGAAAGGACCGGATGACGAGCAGCGTGATCGAACGCGCGCTCGATGAAGGCGATCCGGTGATGGAACAAGTTCTCGCCCGCGCGCAACACTACCTCGGCCTGCTCACCGGCAACATCGTGAACATGTTCGATCCGGAAATCGTGGTGATCGGCGGCGGTATCGCGCAGCGGCTCAAGAAGAAGTTCGTCGCGCCGATCGCGGAGATCGCGCGTACACGTTTTCTGCGGCCCGATCCGAAAAAGGAAATCAGGATCGAGCACGCGACGCTGGGAGATTACTCCGGCGCGTTAGGTGCATGCGCGCTGGTCGAACGGAGTCTTTAATGGACAAGAAGCTGATCGCCAAGGCATCCACAACGATTCAGGCCCCGGTCGCCAAAGTGTGGGATGCGCTCGTCAATCCCGCCACGATCAAAAAGTACATGTTCGGCACGAATGTCGTGTCGGATTGGAAAAAAGGCAGCCCGATCACGTGGAAGGGCGAATGGGAAGGCAAGAAGTACGAAGACAAAGGCGTCATTCTCGATATGCAACCGCAGCGAAAACTCGCGTACACCCACTTCAGCCCACTGTCAGGCCTTCCCGAGAAGCCGGAGAATTTTCACAACGTCACGATTGACCTGACCGGCAAGGGAACGCAGACGCTCGTCTCACTTTCTCAGGACAACAACGCGAACGAGAAAGAGCGCGAACATTCGCAGAAGAACTGGGAGATGATGCTGTCCGGCCTGAAGAAGCTTCTGGAAAGCTAATACTTCGCCCGGAATGTCACGCGTGCAGCGGGCTCGCCGTGCACATTCAATCGGCCGCTGACGTCATCTTCTGACTGGCTGACTTCCAGACCGGCCGACTGCGGCGGAACGTCATGACCGAGAAGGTTCACGCGGACCGGCCGATTCTGCGCATCGATCGTCAACACAACGGCATCGTCATCGAGCCGCACGGCCGTCTGGCCATGATCGCGGGTCGCAATGGCGCGCGTAACGCTGACGTCGCGACCGCCCGCCTTCACGCGGCCGTGCGCGGTGCCGGCCGGCAGATTGATGGCGATCGATTCGCGCTGAAGCATTCCGGCCTGCTGCATTCGAGGGCGCACACAGCTATCGACGAACCATTCGAGCCGGATCTCGGGCCATGTCGCGTTCAGTTTCGGATTTTGCTGCTCCGCGCCCTCCAGAGGATTGATCGCCATGAATGCGAAAAA
>JALYZI010000124.1 GCA_030948915.1 Acidobacteriota bacterium | reverse complement strand
CCCCCCCCACCACACTTGCACGCACAACTCAGAATTCGTCGTCTCCGTCGTCCGTCCCGCCGCCGCCCGAGTCGCGGTGACCCGGCATGAGGTGGGAGACCGAGCTGCCGATCGAGCCGGCGGTGTCGCGCACCGAGCTGCCGATCGAGCCGGCGGTGTCGCGCACCTGTTCGACCACGCGGCTGATCACGCTCTGATCGCGGCGCGGCGGTGTGCTGGAACGCGGCATGCTGCTGCGCGTGGAAGATGCCGCCTTACGCGAGCTGCCCGAGCTGCGCCGCGCGGTGCTCTTCTTCGCGGGTTTGCGCTTCGCCGTCGATCGCTTCGCGGTCGAGCGCTTCGGCTTCGCCGCGCTCTTCTTTGCGCCGCGACGCGCGGCAGCCCGCGCCGGTGCGCGACGACGACCGGTTGCTTTCTTCGCGGAGCGCGAACGACTGGACTTTTTCGAGCCTTTTCGAGACGAGGATTTCTTCTTGGCAGCCATCCGTTTTCTCCTTTTTTGAACGTGTCAGAGACCGAGTAATTTAGTCGAACATGTTGCGATTGTCACGCGCCCAATGGGCAGTCATTTTCGCCGTGATTTTTTTCCTCGGCTTCGAGGCCCTGGCGATCTATGTCTTCGTGATGAATCGCCGCCTGACCAGTGAGCTGGTCAGTCACTCCTGGCGCCAGCCGACCGTTCTTCTATCGTCCTCCGGGCCCTCGAAAGCCATCACCACTCTGTACGGAGTGGACTGGCGCATTACCCCGCCGATGTCCATACGAAGCCTTCCCGATTACATCCCCAACGCCTTTCTGGCGGCCGAGGATGTGCGGTTCCGCGGGCATCCCGGGATTGATCCGATCGGAATCGCTCGCGCGATGTTTTCCAACCTGCGGGCCGGCGGAATCACACAGGGCGGAAGCACCATCGATCAGCAGATCGTGAAGGCGCGGTTTCTGTCGCAGGAACGGACGTGGCGCCGCAAGTTCATCGAAATCGTACTGGCGGTACTTCTCGACGCCCGCCTCCCGAAAGACGAGATCCTAGAGATCTATCTCAACGACGTCTACCTCGGCCACAACGGCGGCAAGCCGGTCCTCGGCATCGAAGAGGCGTCGCGGCTCTACCTCGGCAAACTTCCGCGCGACATCAGAGTCGACGAGGCGGCGATGCTTGCGAGCATCGTGCGCGCACCGAATCGCGACAATCCGTGGAAGCGCCCCGATCTCGTGCGCGCCCGGCGCGACGCGATCCTCGCCGTCATGCAGAAGCGCGGGTGGATCACGGACGCGCAATTTCGCGATGGGACCAGCCACGACGTCCGCTTCGTGCAGGGATCCATTCCGCTCGCGCCATATCCGTTTTATCTGCGCGCGCTGCGCTCCGAACTCGTGAAAAAGATCGGCGTCCGTCACGTGATCGAAGGCGGACTGACGGTCATCTGTGAGATGGATCCGCGTGCGCAGCGGGTCGCCGAGCGAACGGCACGCGATGCGCCGCCGCGCCTGGAGTCCCATTACTCGTGGCTGGCGGCAGCAGCGCGGCGCGAGCCGTTGCAGGTTGCGATTTTGTCGGTGGATCCGCGAAGCGGCGGGATCCGGGCGCTGGTCGGAGGAACCGACTACGACGTTTCGCCGTTCGACCGGACGTCGAGCATGCGACGCCAGCCGGGATCGGCGTTCAAAACGTTCGCGTACCTGGCCGCGATCGTATCGAAACGGGCGACGCCGGCTACTCTTCTTCTCGATTCGCCGGTCAGCATCCCACTGCAGGGTGAAGAAAGCTGGTCGCCCCACAACTACGATGAGCGTTACCGCGGACGCGTGACGCTGCGCGAAGCATTCGAAGAATCGCTCAACGTGCCGACGGTCCGCCTCACGCAGCAGATCGGGCTCGCCCGAGTCGTCGACACCGCCGAGAACTTCGGATTCGACGAGAAATTCGCGCGCATTCCGGCGCTCCCTCTCGGTGTCACCGAAGTGAGCATGCGGGAGCTGACCGCCGCATACACGCCATTCCCGAATCTCGGCACGCGCGTCGAGCCTTTTCTTCTGACGAAGGTTCGCAATCACAGTGGAAAGACTCTCTACGAACATGACCTCGAAGCGAAAAGAGTCGTGAATGCCGACGCTGCTTACGTCATGCACACGCTGCTGCGCGGTGTTGTGCGGCGCGGGACTGCGTCACGCCTCAAGCGATGGAATCTGAGCTACGTCGCGGGAAAAACGGGAACGACCAACGACTATCGCGACGCATGGTTCGTCGGCTACACGCCCGACATGGTGACGACGGTTTGGGTTGGGTTCGATCGCGGCGCGCCGCTGCGGCTTTCGTCTGCCGAAGCGGCGATTCCAATCTGGGCCGGGTACATGAATGCGATTCCGCATCTGCACACCGAGCCCGCCCCGCCACCCGGCGTGACGTTTCGCGACATCGATCCGGACAGCGGGATGCTCTGGCGCGATGGATGTCCCGGCCCGTGGCGCGAAGTGTTCCTCGATGGAACCGCGCCGACGCATTACTGTCCGACCGGAATGTTCGGCCGGATTCTGCGGCGCGTTTTCTTCGATAAGGAGCACTTCGACGAGCCGGCCGCGATCACGTTCGAGCAATTCCGGCGGTGGGCGGACGAGGTCGATCGCGAGCGGCAGAACGTCGAGGGCGCGCTCAGCAGACTGAAGCGAATCTTCGGAAATTAAGAAAAAGTCCTGAGTCCTGAGTCCTGAGTCCTGAGGGTGGGCGTGCTCAGGACTCAGCACTCAGGACTCAGGACTCAGGTTTGACAAGCCACAGGCGAGAACGTAGATTGTCGGAGCTGGACTGATTTGGGGTCGCTTGCAACCAGCCTAAAAAAAGCTAAATAGCCGGCAAGAGTTCGCATTCGCGACGACCCCCGCCTTCCGGCGGGATTTGTTTTTTCAGGCGTCAGTCGTCGGGCGTCAGGCCTCAGCAGAGAACCTGACGCCTGACGCCTGACACCCGAGGTCTGATCATGCAGGATTTCATACAGGCAATTGCAGACGAGCACGTCTACCTCTTCGACGGCGCGATGGGAACGATGCTCTATTCGAAGGGCGTCTTCATCAACAAGTGCTACGACGAGTTGAACCTCCGCTCGCCGGAGATCGTGCTCGAAGTCCACAAGCAGTACGTCCGCGCCGGTGCCGAGATCCTGGAGACAAACACCTATGGCGCTAATCGCGTGAAGCTGCGGACGTTCGGCATTGAAGAGGATTTGCGCGAGATCAACCTGAAAGCGGTCGAGATCGCGCGCAAGGCCGCCGGCGACGCGGTGTACGTTGCCGGCGCGATCGGGCCGCTCGGCATCCGCATCGAGCCCTACGGTCCAACGGCTCTCGAGGAAGCGCGCGAGTACTTTCGCGAACAGGCGGCGGCGCTCCTCGAAGGCGGCGTCGATCTCTTCATTCTCGAGACGATGTCGAACATCGCAGAAGTGGAGCAGGGGGTCGCAGCCATTCGCGAGATCTGCTCGCTGCCCGTCATCGCACAGATGACGATCGGTACCGACAATCGAACGATCTACGGCGACAGTCCGCGCCTGATCGCGGAACGGCTCGATCGCGCAGGGGCGGACGTCATCGGCCTGAATTGCTCCGTGGGTCCCGACGTGATGCTCGACGCCATCGAAGAGATGAGCACCGTCACCGCGAAAAAGCTCTCGTGTCAGCCTAACGC
Organism: Acidobacteriota bacterium; assembly: GCA_030948915.1. GTDB lineage: Bacteria > Acidobacteriota > Thermoanaerobaculia > Gp7-AA8 > Gp7-AA8 > Gp7-AA10. The sequence goes on along the minus strand of JALYZI010000124.1, from coordinate 6,778 downwards.
CGGGCTGCCGCGCGAAGTCGCCGGCCGCCAGATGTACATGGCGTCGCCCGACTACATGGGCAAGTACGCCAAGCGGCTCATTCACAAAGGCGTGAAGTTCCTCGGCGGCTGCTGCGGAACAACGCCGGAACACATCAAGGTGATGGCTGACGCCGTGCGGCCGCTGTCGCCGCGGCGTTCCTTCGTGGTCATCGAACGCGAGATCAACAACAAGAAACCACAAGGCGTCGAGAGCGTCCCGATGGAAACGCGTTCGAACTGGGGCCGCAAGATCGCGAACGGCGAATTCGTCACGACGATCGAGATCGTCCCGCCGAAAGGACCGAATCCCGATTCGATGGTCAAGTCGGTGCAGTCGATCAGGGATGCCGGCGTCGATGCCGTCAACGTTCCGGACGGTCCTCGAGCGCAGAACCGTATGGGTGCGATTGCCGTCGCCGTCCTGCTGCAGCAGCGAGTCGGGATCGAGACGGTCCTCCACTACTGCTGCCGCGATCGCAACCTACTCGGCATGCACTCCGATCTCCTCGGATGCGCCGCCCTGGGACTGCGCAACATGCTGCTCATCACCGGCGATCCACCAAAGATGGGTCCGTATCCCGATGCCACGGCAGTCTTCGACATCGACGCGATCGGCCTGACCAATATGGTCAGTCTGATGAATCGCGGCCTCGACCTGGGCGGCAATCCGTTCGGAGAGGCGACGAAGTTCACGATTGGCGTCGGCGTGAATCCCGGCCATCTCGATCTCGATTACGAATTGCGCCGCCTCGACTGGAAAGTCAAAGCGGGTGCCGAGTACGCGATCACGCAGCCGGTTTTCGATGTCGAGATCCTCGAGAAGTTTCTCAAGCGCATCGAGCACATGCGTCTGCCGGTGGTGGCCGGAATCTGGCCGCTGCTCTCATATCGCAATGCGCAGTTCATGAACAACGAAGTGCCGGGGGTGTCGGTGTCCGATGAAGCGATGGAGCGGATGCGCATCGCGAGCGAGAAGAGCAAGGAGCACGCGCTGCGCGAGGGCGTGACGATCGCGCGCGAAACGCTGGAGCGCGTTCGCGGACAAGTCGCGGGCGTGCAGGTTTCCGCGCCGTTAGGCCGTGTCGATTTGGCGCTGCAGGTGTTTGAGGGGCTCGTTGAGAAACGGGTGACTGCGTGAAGGGGTAAGGTTTTACCGGCCTTACCCCTATCTCCGCTGAATCACCGCAATCGAAATATCGTCCTCGGGCGGCATGCCTGCCGCGAATGCGTTCATTTCTTCCACGAAGGTGTCGATCAGCGATTGCGGTGGCGCGCTGGGACTCCAGCCGATGATCGCTTCCACGAACGCGTCGCCGAACTCGCGGCCATTCCGGTTGCGCGCCTCGGTCAAGCCGTCGGAATGCAGGAGCAGACGTTCGCCCGCTTCGACGCAGCCGCGGACCGACTCCCACGCGAGTCCGGTCTTGATCCCGAGCGGGTACGAACCGGTGCCGAGGCGTTCGACGATTTTCCCGTGCTGGTCGACTTTGAGCACCTGGGGATGGCCGGCGACCGTTGCGCTGAACGAACCGTCCGGCGAAAGAAGGATGTAGCAGCACGCGAAGAATGAGCGCGAGCCGCCAGTGCGGCAAAGAATGCGATTGAGAGCATTGATGATTGCATTCGGCGACGGATCGAGGTCGAGTTGTGTGCGGAAAGCCGCGTGCGCGACCGCCATGACGAGGCCGGCCGACATCCCGTGCCCTGACGCGTCACCAAACAGCACCGCCAGCCGGCCGTCGGGTAGCGGGACGAAATCGTAGATGTCGCCGCCGACCGTGTTTGCAATCTCATTGAAGGCCGCGACCTGGAACTCCGGCGTCTGCGCGGGCACCTTTGGGATCAAGCCCGATTGCAGATCGCGCGCAAGCTCGAGCTCATCGCGATACTTGATCTTGTCGATGAGCTCCATCGCGAGCAGAAGCGTCAGCACGAGGAAGGTGGCGACGATCTCGACGAACGTGACGAACGGCGGATGGTTCATCTGCGCGAAGATCGATCCCATGCAGACGAAGAACGAGATCCACGACAGAAAGAAAAGGACACGGCGATGCGGCGCGAGGCGTTTGGTCAGGCCGTAGAGGACCGCGCTGCTCGTGCGCGCGGCGCGTCGCACGGCGGTCGTGTCGCCGTCGATCGCATCGCGATGCTCGGCGGTCAGCATCTTCTTGGTCTCGGGCCACTCCGTTTCGTAGAAACGCGCCGCGTCGCTGATCTTCAGCGAATCGATCGTATTCCGACCGAGGTCGAGCCAGTCGCGGAGTTGTGCCACGGTTGTGCTTACGGAGATTTGCGGCCGGTGTTTTCCAGCTGCTTCAGCAGGAAGGAACGCGTCTCTCGCGTCGGGTATTGCGGGAGGCCGGTACTGTCGAGGACGCGGTACTCGGCAACGAATTTCACGTAGCCCGGGTGCTCGGAGACGACATGGTCGTAATAGAACGGCAGCCGCTCGTCGTCATAGTAGAGGCCGTGGGCATCTGTTTGCGCGAAATGCCAGACGCGCGAGATGTCGGCTGCGGTCAGGATGACGCGGCGAAAGGCGTTGCGGCGCGGGCCGACTCGCATCGTGTCGATGAATGTTTCGGCGTGATCCATCGCGGCGTCGAAACGGCGAAGATCGTTGGCAGCCGCCGCGGCCAGGAGCTCTTTCCGGATTGTGAGGTCGTCAGACGAAGGCGCAGCAGCAGCGGCCAGCACTACAAACGCCACCGCGGCGGCTGCGCGCAAGCTCTACTGCTTGGCGACCGGCCGGGCGCCGAGGACGCGTGCAGTCTCGATGAGCTCTTGAATGGTCGTCTGATCTTTTCCGCTGGCCTGCAGCAGATAGATTCGAATCGCGTTTCCGATCGGAACCTGCGCGTTCGCGGCGTCCGCGTAGAACTTCTCGAGTCCCGACACCAGCTCGAATCCGGTCACTTTGCCGGCGGTCGAGGTCTGCCGTTCCGTGCGCGCCGCGAGGCTGGCGCATGGTGAGGTCGGCCCGGACGCGACATCGATCTTCCCGAGCGCATCGGCGTAACCCTGTGAGTAGCCGATTGACCAGAACAGCTTTTCGGTGCTGCTCAGCTTCGTCCAGTCGCTGCCGTTGGTCGGTGCATTGATCTCCGGTGTCGTCGCATCGGCGGCAAATCCCGCCATCGCGCACAGGAGCAGGGCAATTCCGACGACGATTTTTCTCATGGCCACCCTTTCGGAAAATGCTGATCCGCGAAAATTTGCCGCGATTCTACCAAAAAAGCTCGGCGTGCAATTGTGTCATGCGCGCGATACGATCGCGACCTTGCCGAAAAATGTGGTGATCGTCGGAGGAGGCATTGCCGGCCTGGCCGCTTCGATCTACCTTGCGCGCGGCGGGCGCACCGTCACCCTCTTCGAAAAACGCCGCTATCTCGGCGGGCGCGCAGTCACACATTTGCGCCACGGCTACCGCTTCAACCTCGGTCCGCACGCGTTTTATCGCGGCGGCGAAGGATCGAAAGTGCTGGGCGAGCTGGGAATTCCAGTGCGCGGCGGAGTCGCACGCGGCAAAGGGATCGCGCTGTACGGACAGGAGCGTCACACCCTGCCGCGCAATTTCTTCTCGCTTCTGACCACCGGATTGCTCAAAGGCGGCGACAAACTTGAAGCCGCGAAGCTCCTGTGGCGTATCCGGCGGCTGAAAAAAACCGCGGAGTTCGCCGAGATCTCCGCGCGCGAATGGCTGGATGCGAACGTGACTCGCGCGCGCGTACGCGAGACGCTGGCGGCGGTGATTCGTCTCGCCACGTATTGCGATGAGCTCGAGAAACTGCAGGCCGCCGCGGCGCTCAATCAAGTCCGGCTCGCGATGCGCGGTGTCATCTACATTGACGAAGGATGGCAGAAGCTCGTCGATGCGCTGCATAGCTCCGCCGTCACAGCGGGCGTCAACTTCGTGACGAGCTCGCGCGTGATTCGGGTCAACCACGACGGCGCGGTCCGCGGAATCGAGATCGGCGGCCTCGAATTCGAGCAGCAGAGCGAAACGCAGTCGTATCTGATGCCCCAACCCGGCGATATGAAGGGCACCCGTCTCGCGGCGGACACGGTTCTCCTGGCGGTCGAGCCGGCGACGGTGCGCGACATGATCGGCGAGGTTTCCTGGCCGCGAATGACGCCGGTGTACATGTCCACGCTCGACGTCGCGCTGTCGAAGTTGCCCAATCCGAAGAACACGTTCGCCCTCGGCATCGACCGGCCTCTGTATTTTTCGGTGCATTCGCGATGGGCGCAACTCACGCCGAAAGGCGGAGCGCTCATTCACGTTTCGCGCTACGGCGGAGGAGATCAGACGGAATTGGAAGGCCTTCTCGACGAGATGCAGCCGATGTGGCGCGACTCGGTCGTGCACTGCCGCTTTCTGCCGTCGATGGTCGTCTCGTACGCCCTGATGCCGCCCGCCCCCGCCACCCGCCCCGCCTCCGCCACGCCCGTGCGCGGCCTCTATCTGGCCGGCGATTGGGTCGGTGACACCGGCCTGCTGTCCGATGCCGCGCTGTCTTCTGCGCGCAGCGCGGCGAGGGCGATTCTCGCGAGCGAGTGAGGGGAGCGCCGCCATTCTGCCGGCGGGCTTGAAGCCGGCGCTCCTTATCGCCTACATCTTCCGGAGCCGGATGTTCCCGCCCGAGGACCGCAGCACCAGCTTCGGTCCGCCGCCGTTGATCTTTCCCTGCAGCGACGAATCGTCCTGTTTGCCGAGGAGCGTGACGGGAACGTCGGTGTCGACGTCGCCGCCGCTCGTGTGTGCATCGACGTCGACCGAGACGTTAGGCGCGATCGAGATCGTGATGCCGCCGCCGGAAGTCGACAGGCGCGAGTCGGCGTGGGGCTGCTGGGCGAGCTGTGCCTTGATCGACCCGCCCGAAGTCTGCGCATCGACGGTGCCGTTCGCTTCGCCGATCGTGATGCCGCCGCCGGACGTCCGCGCAATCAGATCGCCGGCCGCGTGACGGATTTCGATCGAACCGCCGGACGTCTTCGCCGTGACTGCGCCGCTCGCGTCGCCGATGCGAATGCCGCCGCCTGACGTGTGCAAGTCGATGACGCCCGTGCCGCCGTCGAGCGACACGTCGCCGCCGGATGTATCGCCGCTGACCGCGCCATCGATGCGGCCGAGCGTGATTCCGCCGCCCGAAGTCTTCACGCGGGCCTCACCCTGAAGATTTCCCACTTTGATGTCGCCGCCGGAAGTTCTCAGATGGACGTTGTAACGCGACGGAACGGTCACGACGAATTTCGCTTCGTCGTCGCTCCAGTTGAACCATCGCGATGTCGGCTCCAGTCTGGCGCGCACGCTGACGTCGTTCTGTTGCTGATCGAATGTGACCTGGAGATGGCGCCTGGAAACGTTCGTGTGTTGCGTCAGGTCGACCGTTACTCCGCTTGCGCCGGGATCCACTCGAATGTCGCCTACGTCGGCGTCAATCGTCAGCGTCCCGCCCGGAGCGACGTTGAAAGAGCGATGGATGGGCGTTTCGGCCGCGTAAGCGGCGGAAGTCATCAGAAAAATTGAGAGCGCAATCCGGCTGCGAAACATGGTTGTCTCCTCCGTGAGCCTAGTACGCACACCCGTGGAAAAGGTTAGACTCCCCGCCGCGATGCCCATCGACGAGGCGGCATTCAAGCTGGCGATGTCGCATTTTGCCAGCGGTGTGACGGTGGTGACCACAGAGCACGCCGGCCGGCAGTACGGCATGACCGTTGCCTCATTCGCATCGCTTTCACTTCGACCTCCGCTGGTGCTCATCTGCATTGAAAAAAGCGTGAAGACGCATGAGGCCATCGTTGCCGCCGGGAAATTCGGCGTGAGCATCCTCAGCGCCGCACAGGCCGACATCTCATCGAAGTTTGCCTCGAGATCCGACGACAAGTTTTCCGGAATCAAGATCACGCGCGGCGAGCGCGGCATTCCGTTGATTGCCGATGCGCTGACCACCCTGGAATGCGAGCTGCGCGATCAGCTTCCCGGCGGCGATCACACGATCTTCGTCGGCGAAGTCGTTGAATCCGTGACGCGCGAGGGCATTCCGCTTCTCTATTTCCGCAGCGGCTATCGCGAGATGCAGCGCTGATGCGGGAAATGCGGGACACCCTTCGCGCGACCTTCGGCCGCGTCCTCGGGCTGGAGAATCGCCGCCAGGCTCCACGTGCGGGCAGGCTCGAGCACATTGAGGCGTTTCATTCGAATGCCCTCGACAACGACCGCCACATTACGATTTACCTCCCGCCGGGATATGAGCGCGGCGACGCGGCCTATCCCGTGTTGTACATGCAGGACGGGCAGAATCTCTTCGAACCCCAGCGAGCTTTCATCGCGGGACAACATTGGCGGCTCGACGAAGCTGCCGACCGCGTGATCAGCGAGCGCAGTGCGAGTCCGATGATCATCGTCGGCATCGATCACGGTGGACCGGAACGCATTGAGGAGTTCACCCCGACTTACGATCCGACGCGTCAGGTGGGCGGCCACGCCGCGGATTACGCGCGAATGCTCATCGAAGAGCTGAAGCCGCTGATCGACTCCAGGTATCGAACGATTCCCGATGACACCGGCGTCGGCGGCTCGTCGCTCGGTGGCCTCATCGCGTTGCATCTCGGCCTGACGCGTCCCGATGTTTTCTCGAGGGTGGCCGTGATGTCGCCCTCGGTGTGGTGGAACAACCGAACGATTCTTCAGGAGTTCGACCGCTTCGAAGGCCAGCGCCCGAGGATGTGGGTCGATGTGGGGGGCCGGGAGGGG
>JALYZI010000118.1 GCA_030948915.1 Acidobacteriota bacterium | reverse complement strand
AGCAGCTCGCATCATTCAAAGTGCCGCGCAAATTCATCCGCGTCGATTCGATTCCGCGGACCGCGCTCGGCAAAGTGCAGAAGCACCTGCTGGCTCAGCGCCCGCCGTAAATCGCGACCACGGTCGGGCCGCGATAACCGGTCGTTGGCGAAACCTGCGATACCGCAACGCCGACCTCGCGAAAATGCGCGCCGAGGACGTTCGCGCGGTGGCCGGGGGAGTGCATCCAGCCATCGACGACGCTGTCGGCGGACCGATAGCCGAGGGCCAGATTCTCGCCGACTTCGCGATAGTCGTAGCCGCGCTGGTCGACCCAGCTCCACGGCTGGATGCCGTCCGGCGATACGTGGCTGAAATAGTGTTTGTCGAGCATGTCGGCGATCCGATCGTCGGCAGCCGCTTCGAGGCGCGAGTTGATGCCGAGAGGCGCGAGGCCATGTGCGGCACGCTCGCGATTCATCGCGTCGACGACCGCCGCTTCAAACGTCGTCGCCGGCCTGTCCGCGGGCTCGCTCGCCCGGGACGGACGGCCGTTGATCTCCACGTGATCTACACCGAGCGCGCGCTCGAGATCGGCGGCCAGGGCGCCCATGTCCGTTCTCCTGGGAGCCGGCGTCTGGGCGAACATTGACCATGGCGCAGCTACAGCAAGCGCGACGACAACCGCACGGAGTCGTTCGTGGTACATGATTGGCCTCTTTTGGACGATGTGCCTGATTGCGATAGCACAAAACGTGGTCGGGAAATTTCCGCTGGTGATCGCCGCCAATCGCGACGAGTTCTACGCCCGCCCCACCCGCCCGGCCCACGTGTGGGAGGGCGATCCGCGCATGATCGGCGGCCGCGATCTGCGCGCGGGCGGGAGCTGGCTCGCGGTGCGTCGCCCCAGCCGTTTTGCGGCGATCACCAACGTGCGCGGGGTCGGGCGGGAGGAGGGGGGACCCTCCCGAGGACTCCTGGTCGCCGGCTTTGTTCGCGGCGACGATGCGGCGATGCAGTACGCGCGTTCGATTCGCGGCGAAGACTACGCAGGTTTTCACCTGATCCTCGGCGATGGCGAGATCGTGCACTGCACGAACGGCGGCGGCGAGCCTGAGAGCATCGAAGGTGTGTTCGCGATCAGCAATGCGCCGCCGGGCACGCATTGGACGAAGGTCGATCTGGCGCGCGATTTTCTGGCCGGCGCACTCCATCGCCATGAAACGGCGGACGCGCTCGCGAACGATCTGCTGCGCTTTCTGTCGACGTCGCGCGGAACTGCGATCGATGGTGAAGTCTTCGTGACTTCGGAGAAATACGGGACGCGCTCCTCGACCGTCATCATCGGCGACGCGCTGTTCGTCGAACAGAACTACGGACCGCGAGGCGTTCGCGAGGGAGAGCCGTCATGGTTTCGGTGAAACGCGTCGATGACTGGATCGAGCGCCTGGCGCGCCTCGGATACATTGCCAAAGGCGTCGTCTACGTTCTCGTAGGAATTCTCGCATTGACCGCGCGATCAGCGGACCGCGGGAACGCGATCGAGCTGATCAACTCGAAACCGTTCGGAAAATTCGCGCTCGTGATCATCGCGCTCGGCTTGCTCGGCTACGCCGCCTGGCGCGTCATTAGCGGAATCAATGATGCCGAGCATCATGGCGGCGATGCGAAAGGTCTCGCAGTTCGCGCGGGAAGCATCGTTCGCGGATTCTTCTACGGCGGGTTCGCCTACGAAGTCGTGCGCCTGCTGATGCATCACGGCGGCGGATCGGGGAGCGATCAAACCAGCCGCCACTGGACTGCGCGCGCGATGGAGAATCCGTTCGGACGCTGGGCGGTCGCGGCCGCCGGGCTGGCAGTCGCCGGCTACGGCGGATATCAGATCTATCGCGCTGCGAGCAAGAAAGTGCGCGATCACCTCGATCCGAAGATCGGTGACGCGCTGGTTGCGATTTCTCGATTTGGCATCGCAGCGCGCCCTGATTCTTTGGCGTCATCGGAGTCTCGCTGATCCGCGTACGGCGTCTACGCGTTCATCAATGCGCGCTATCGCCGCATCAAAGCTTCGCCGACCGCAGGCGGAGCGCGTTCACGATGACGGTCACGGAACTGAACGTCATCGCGGCGCTGGCGATCATCGGGCTGAGAAGCATTCCCATGAACGGATAAAGCACGCCGGCGGCGATCGGGACGCCGAGGATGTTGTAGATGAACGCGAAGAAAAGATTTTGTTTGATGTTGCGCATCATCGCCTGGCTGAGGTTGTGCGCGCGCACGATTCCACGCAGATCGCCTTTGACGAGCGTGATGGCGGCGCTCTCGATGGCGACGTCAGTTCCCGTCCCCATCGCGATGCCGACATCCGCCCGCGCGAGTGCCGGCGCGTCGTTGATACCGTCGCCGGCCATCGCGACGCGATGTCCCTTTTTCTGAAGTTCGCGGACGATTTCCTCTTTCCGCGCCGGCAGCACCTCGGCTTCGACCTGCTCGATTCCGAGCTGTTGCGCAACCGGCTGCGCGTTCGTGCGCGAGTCGCCCGTCACCATCTTCACCGTGATGCCCTTCGCGCGCAGCGCGCGGAGTGCTTCCGGCGTTGTGGATTTGATCGGATCGGCAAAAGTGATCTGGCCGGCGCGTCTTCCGTCGATCGTCACGCCGTTCCGGCCGACAGCGACGTTGTGTCCGTCAACGATTCCTCCGACTCCTTCGCCCGGAACGATCTTCACATCGCTGGCAGTGGGTATCGTCAGACCACGCTGCTCCGCGGCTGCGATGACCGCCGCGGCAAGCGGATGCTCGCTGGCGCGCTCGACGGCCGCCGCCATCGCGAGCGCCTCATCGTCCACATCCGTCGCCACGACCCGCGGCTTCCCCTCGGTCAACGTGCCGGTCTTGTCGACGACCAGCGTGTCGATGCGCGACAACGTCTGCAGCGCCTCGGCGTTTCGGATGAGGATTCCGCTTCGCGCTCCCTTTCCAGTTGCCACCATGACTGACATTGGCGTCGCGAGGCCGAGAGCGCATGGACACGCGATGATCAGGACCGCCACGGCATTCACGATCGCGTGCGCGAGACGCGGCTCGGGGCCGATCAAAAACCATACGATAAATGTGAGGATTGCGACGGCGATGACGGCCGGAACGAACCACGACGCGACGACGTCGGCGAGCCGCTGAATCGGCGCGCGGGTGCGTTGCGCGTCGGCGACCATGCGGACAATTTGGGCGAGCAGCGTTTCGGATCCGACCCGCTGCGCTTCGATGATGAAGGCGCCGCTGGTGTTCACGGTGCCGGCCGTGACTTTGCTGCCGACGCTTTTTTCAACCGGCATCGGCTCGCCGGTGATCATCGATTCGTCGACGGTCCCCGTCCCTTCGATCAGAACGCCATCCGCCGCGATCCGCTCGCCCGGCCGCACGCGAACCTGAAATCCGGGACGGAGTTGGTCAATCGCGATGTCAGTCTCGCCATCGATGAGGATGATGCGCGCGGTCTTCGGCGTGAGCTGCAGAAGGGATTTGATCGCGCTCGATGTCTGCTCGCGTGCGCGCAACTCGATGACCTGTCCGAGGAGAACGAGAGTCGTGATGACCGCCGCGGGCTCGAAGTACAGCGGGCCGCCGATGAATGTCGACACCACGCTGAAGATGAAAGCGGTCGAGATTCCGATCGCGATCAGCGTGAACATGTTGAGCGAGCGCACGCCGCGAACGAAGAACGGCCAGGCGCCCCAGAAGACCACCGGAGTGGCGAGCGCGAGTTGGATGAGCGGCGCGCCGGCATTGAACATCCCGAGGAGGACGATCGGCGCGGTGAGGAGTGCGCAGACGATGAAGCGCCTGCGCATGTCGATCAACTCGGGATTCGGCCGGTCGTCGAGCGAAGCGACGCGCGGCTCGAGCGCCATCCCGCAGATGGGACAAAAGCCCGGTGCATCGCGGAGGATCTCCGGATGCATCGGGCAGGTGTACTGATCTGAAGCCGGCCGAGACGTGGCGGCAGTGCGCATACGGCTTTATAAGGTGAATTAAGAATTTCGAATTTCGAATGAAGAATTAAGAATTGTGAGGCGTGCTGATTCTTAATTCTTCATTCGGTCTTCCGGCCGCGGCACCTTCTCCCCGCCGAAGCGGGGAGAAGGGTCTCGAGGGCTTACTTCTGTGCGGGCGCGTATGTCGGATCGAGGCTGAGGTTGTCGATCACCGATCCGTAGGACGCGACGCGTCCCGATCCGCCTGTCACTTCGACTGCAATTCGCGCGTTGTACACGTTCGAGCCGAGGTTCAGACCCGACAGCACGTGTCCGAGCTGACGGAATTCGTTCGGCGCCAGATCGAGCTCGGTCGAAACGGACGTCTTCGAATCGGGCACAAATCCGGTGATGCGCACGTGCGCTGCCGAGCCGCTCAATTCTACGAGTCCGAGGTTCGAGCGGAAATTCGTCGATTCCTCGAGCTGCAGGATTTGCAGCGGCCGGTCGCCTGCGCCGATGCCGTCCGCCGGCATCACGCCCGGAATGAACTGACCGAACGTTCCGCCGTCCGATTGGATGGTGTACGTGCGGCCGGTCGCGACGAGCTTGGTGGCCGCGGGAGTCGTGAGCAGGATCGATCCGCCCAGACCGTTCGCATCGAACGTACTGGCAACGACATCATCGAACGCGCGCACACCGCCGTTCTCGATGCTGAAGGGTCCGAATGTTTTCGGAGCGCCTCCGCCCTGCGGATAGAACGTTGCGGTCACCTGCGCCTGAGTCGTGCCGCCGTTGTAGATACGGATGTCGGAGTGGAAGTTGCTGGCCCCCGAAATTGCAGCCATGCCTGGGAGAATGTAGCGCGTGGCGCTGATCGTTGACACCTGAACGGGCGTCACCGCCAGCGGATCGTTCGTCGTGTTGTCGAGCACCGACGCGTACGCCGAAACGGCGCCGGTCGGCGATTCGATCGTCACCTCGACGCGTCCGTCATCGAGAGTGCCGACATTGAGACTTGCGAGGCTGAACTGCTGATGCTCTCCGGGAAGCAGCGAGTACGGCTGCTCACGCACGAGTGTTCCTCGATCATCCAGGACGCGGATTTTTCCGCTGGCTGCGGTTCCCGAACCTTCGACCAGGCCGATATTGGTGCGGAACTTCGACGAAACGGCGACCTGCTGCATGCTCAGGACCGGGTTTCCGGTCGGAGCAGGAAGGCCCGGGATCGGAAGCACCGAAGCCTTCGTCGCGAACTGACTGAACGGGATCGCGGCGATGAATTGTCCGAAAGTTCCCTTGTCGTTGAACGTGAATGTGCGGCTCGACGCGTAATTCAGCGTCGATCCGGTGTTCACCGGACGCAGCTCCAAGGCGCCGAAGCCCTGATCACCTGCGGCGTCCGTCGCTCCCGCACCGAAAAAGTCTTTCACGATGTCGTTGAGCGCGATCGTCTGGCCGGAATCCACGGCGACGGTCGTCGTCTTGGAGGTCTTCGTTCCGTCGGTCCCGCTCGGCGTGAACGTCACGTCGTAGGAGACGCTCGACGAGCTGGTGTTCGTGAGCCGCACGTCCGACTGGAACGGCCCGCGTGCGCCCGGCGCGTGAATGACAGCCGGAATGATCAGCGCGTTCGAAGGCGGAATCGATTTCGATCCCGGTCCGACCGGCGTGACGAGGCTGACCGAAACGGATTTCGACGCGATCGTCGCGCCGTTGGCGCTCACGGTCAGCGTGCCAGTGTTGGCCCCGGGCGGAAGGTTGCTCGGATTCGCGGTGACATTGATCGTGGTGCCGCCTGGCGGAATTGTTCCCGTCGAAGGCGAAACGCTGAGATAGGGTTTGTCGACGGAAGCGGTGAACGTGACATCCAGCGCGTTCTTTCCGGATCCTGCCGGCGGATCGATGTGGACCGGGATCGTGATCGGCGTGGTGCTGCCGAACGGAACAACGGCATCCGCCGATCGGCCTGTCGCCGGCGGAAGGGCCTGCACAGCGATTGTGACGAAGTCGGAGTTCGGTCCCACTGTGCCGCCGCAACTATTCGCACGAACGCGGTAGAAGTAGCGCGTCGAAGTTCCAACGGTATGGGTGAACTGTGCCGAACGTCCGCTGACATTATTTCGCGAGTCGGTGATCGTGCTGAAGTCGATCGCTGTCGATTCTTCGACCGTGAACGTGGTGTTGGGATCTGTCACCGAACTCCACGTCACGTTGTACGAGAGTCCCGACAGCGTGATCGGAGGAACGCTCGCGATGGGCGTGCACGTCGGACCGGCGGCAGCGGAGCCGTTGGTGGCATAGACCAGTCCGAGCGTCGCAGAGTTCGTCGTATCAATGACCTCGGTGACTGCGAAGATCGGAATAAATCCGGTCGACCCCGCGGCGCCCGCGACGTTCGCCGTCATCGTGAAGGAGCCCCCAGGTCCGAGGGAACTGATGCCGACGCAGGCTCCGAACGGGATTCCGATCGGCAGCGTCGAAGAGTCGAAGCACTGCGCGAGACTCGGCGTCATCCGGAAGTTCGTCACCGTGGCGTTTTGAACCTGCGCGAAGATCGCGGCGATGAATTCGCCGTCGCAAGAGTTCGAACCGTTGTTCATGGTGACAGCGGTACAGGATTGGGTTCCGCCCGGCGTGCAGCTGAGCGACATCGACAGGTTGCAAGGTCCGGTTGCGAAAATCGGGAATGCGATAAACACAGCAAGAGCAGATATGGTCAGTGCTCGGGACATGCCCTGGGCCTCCTGAAAGAACAGTTATTCTAACCTAGCGCCTCGCCCAGCCGCGCGAAATCGTCGAGACCGAGCTCTTCGGCCCGCGCTCCCGCGTCGATCTGCGCACGTTCCAGCGCCGCCAGCACGCTCTCGCGCGACGCATTGCGCCAACCAGTCAAGTTGTTGACCAGTTTCTTTCGCCGCATGCGAAACGCCGTGCTGATCAATTCGATCAAGTCATCGGATGCAAACGATTTTCGATCCCTATCGAGAACGACGACCGCACTCCTGACTTTCGGCGCAGGATGAAACGACCCTGGATCGAGTTTCATGAGGATGCGCGCGCTGGCGTAGAGCTGTCGGTAGAGCGTGAGGTAGCCGTACTGTTCGTCGCGCGGTTTGGCGACCAGGCGATCGGCGACTTCTTTCTGCAGCATGAACACAGCGCGCCGAAAATTCGGGTCGGCGATGACGCGCCGCAGAATCGGCGTTCCGACGTTGTAGGGAAGGTTGCCGACCGCGCGAAACGGTCGGGCGGGTAGGGGAGCGTCGAGGGCGTCGGCGTTAACGATGACCTCGCCGAATTTCTCGCGCAGCATCGCGGCCAGCTCCGGATCGATCTCGATCGCCGTCACCGCGTTGCCGAGCTTCACCAGCTTCTCGGTGAGGATGCCCTCGCCCGGGCCGATCTCGACGATGACGTCTCCCGGCTGGGGCTCGATCGCGTTCACGATTTTGTCAACCGCGCCGCGATTGCGCAGGAAGTTTTGACCCCATTTTTTCTTTGGTATCACCGGCTGCAGTTTAGACTTAAGGGCAATGGACCAGGCCACCGTAACCAGCCAAATCGCCACCGCGCACGAAACGATCGCGCGGCTCCGCGCCGAAGTCGCCCGCGTCGTCGTCGGACAGCAGACCATCGTCGACCGGCTCGTCATCGCGCTCCTCATCCGCGGTCACGTTCTCGTTGAAGGTCTTCCCGGGCTCGCGAAGACGCTACTCGTGAAGACGCTGGCCTCCGCGATCGAGGGCTCGTTCAAGCGGATTCAGTTCACGCCCGATCTTCTTCCGGCCGACATCACCGGCACGATGATCTTCGATCCCGCCGGCCGCACCTTCAACGCGCGCCTCGGGCCCATTTTCGCGAACCTGATTCTCGGTGACGAAATCAATCGCGCGCCGGCCAAAGTCCAGAGCGCGCTGCTGGAGGCGATGCAGGAGCGGCAGGTGACGATCGGCGATACGACCTATGCGCTTCCCGATCCGTTCGTCGTGATCGCGACCCAGAATCCGATCGAGCACGAAGGCACGTACGCGCTGCCGGAAGCGCAGGTCGATCGTTTCGTGATGAAGCTGCGCGTCGATTATCCGAGCACCGAAGAGGAGATGCGGATCCTGGCGCTGTACCTCGATCCGACTGCCGATCTGCCGTTAGCGCGGCGCGTGCTGCATCTCAGCGAAGTGCGCGAGATCGCGCAGCTTGCGGCGTCGGTGCATGCCGACGAGAAGATCAGCCGCTACATCGTGCAGCTCGTCACCGCCACCCGCCGCCCGGCGGAATTTCGCCTGCCGTCGCTCGCCCAACACGTTGCGTTTGGCGCATCGCCGCGCGCGACGCTCGCGCTCGCGCATGTCGCCAAAGGCCATGCGTTCATCCTCGGCCGCGCGTATGTCGTGCCGGAGGACGTGAAGGCGGTCGCGCACGACGTGTTGCGCCATCGTCTCGTGCTCAGCTACGAGGCGGCCGCCGAGCAGATGACCACCGACAAAATCATCGATCAAATCCTCGCCGCCGTTCCTGTCCCGTGAGACTCCTTCGCCGCCAGCAGCCGCAATTTCAGGTCCCGGTCGCCAGACGCGTTCGCGACCTCGAGATTTTTTCGTCGCGACTGATCCGTGCCGGTTTTGCGGGCGACTATCACTCCGCGTTTCACGGCCGAGGAATCGAGTTCTCGCAGGTGCGGGAGTATCAACCGGGGGACGACGTCCGCACGATCGACTGGAACGTCACTGCGCGCACGGGCGCTCCGCATGTGAAGGAGTTCATCGAGGAGCGCGATCTCACCGTGATCATCGCGGTCGACGTTTCGGCGTCGATGGCGTTCGGCTCCGTCGATTGGCGCAAGTGCGACATCGCCGCCGAGCTCACCGCCGTTTTCGCATTCGCGGCCGTCGAGAATATGGATCGCGTCGGCCTTCTCCTCTTTTCGGAGAGCGTCCGCCGATTCATTCCGGCGCGTCGCGGAAGACCGCATGCGCAGATCATCGTGCATTCCGCAGTCAACGCGGCGACACGCGGATGCAGCGGGACGGCCGACTTCGATCGGGCAGCCGCGTATCTGGAGCGCGTCAGCTCCAAGCGCGCTGTCGTGCTGGTGCTTTCCGATTACCTGAATCTGAATTTCGAGCGGACGATGAAGCGGCTGAACCGGCGGCACGACGTGATCGCGGTGTCGATCAGCGATCCGCGCGAAGAGCGATTCCCGCGCGGCGCGCTGGCGCGAGTCGTCGACGCCGAGAGCGGGCGCATGCGTCTCATCGATCTGAACACGGCCGATGTCAACAGACGCGCATCGCAGCGTCAGCAGCAGAACGTGCGGCGGTGGCGAACGGCCGGCGTCGATGCGCTCACGATCTCAACTGCCATGCCGTACGATCGCGAGCTCCTGCGCTTCTTCCGGGAGCGTGTCCGGCGGATGGGGCCATGATCCCGATTCTTCTTCTCGTCACCGCCACCTTCCGCCCGCCCGCTCCGACGGTTGGGGACCTCATCACGATCGATTTCAAGCAGCCGGTTGTACTCGAACCGTCGGCGCACTACGAGATCGTTTCGCAGCGCGGAGCGCGCGTCGTCATTCGCACATTCGAGCCGAAGCCGTTCGCGATCCGCGGGCGCACCGGCGATGTCGCATTTCGCAACATGTACGTGCCGGTGCGTTCAGTGCTCCGGCCGAAAGACAATCTCACGCCCGCGCCGCTCAAACCGCCGCTCGCCGAGCCGTATCCGATGCTGCCGTTCGTCTTGATCGGAGTCGCGGCGTTGATGGCGGTTGGCGCGTGGATCGCGGTCGTGAGACTCGATCGGGCGGAGACGATCGTCGAGACGATCATTTCGCCCGCGGAACGCTTTCGCGCGTCGGTGACGGCCGCGCGCAACTGGTCGCAGCTCGCCGACGCGGTGCGAGAGTATCTGGCAGCGACCACGCTGACGACGACGGAGATTCTCGATCGCAACGATTCCGCGACAGTCGCTGAGATTCTGCGGCAGGGCGACCTCGAAAAATTCTCGCCATGGGGGCCGAAGCCCGCCGACCTGCCGACGCTGAAGCGCCGCGCGCTGGAGGTGGCCGCGTGAGGAGCGCCGGCTTCCAGCCGACCGATCGCGTGGGCTGTGAGCCCACGCCTGCAGGATGCCGGCGTGACCGGCCGCCAGAATGGCGGCGCTCCACATGACCCGCTTCGCCTCCCCATTCTGGCTGCTGGCGATCCTCCTGATCCTCGCGCGGATCGCACTGCTCATCCGCGATCGTAACGCGCGCTTCGGCGCGTTCAAGATCTCATCCCTCTCACTCGTCACGCCGCGCCTCCCGCTGCGCGCGCGATTCGCCGGGCTTCCGTTCGTCCTCGAATGCGCGGCGGCGCTGATGATGATCATCGCGCTCGCGCGACCGCAGCGCGTTGTCCGGCTTGCATCGAACGATCGCTACGGAATCGACATCGTCGTCGCGCTCGACGCTTCGGGAAGCATGGCGGCCGAAGATTTTCGTCCGCGCAACAGATTCACTGTCGCGAAAGAGCTGATCGGCGATTTCATCTCGCGCCGTCAGGACGATCGCATCGGCATCGTGACGTTTGGTGTCCGGGCCGCGACACGCGTTCCGATCACGTACGACCGCGAGATCGCGCAGGCGATTCTCGACAAGGCGCAAGTGGGCGAGAACGGCGACGGCACCGCCATCGGGCATGCGATCGCGACTTCGGTCAATCGACTTCGAACTTCGAAAACGCGCACGCGCATCATCATTCTCGTCACCGACGGCGTGAACAATGCCGGTTCGATCGAGCCGATGACCGCGGCAAATCTTGCATCAAAATATGGCATCAAAATCTATACGATCGGAGTGGGAAGCCGCGGCGCAGTGCCGATTCCGGTGAAGCGGCAGGATTCGCTCACCGGCGAGATCGTCACGTCGTATCAACTGATTCGGGCCGATCTCGACGAAGAGACCCTCTCGACAATCGCGAGATCGACCGGCGGCGAATATTTTCGCGCGACCGACGCGCACACGATGAGCACCGTGCTCGATCGCATCGACAAGCTGGAGAAGACCCGGCTGACCGCGCCGAAGAGCGAGAAGATCGACGAGCTCTACACCGGACCGCTCGCCGCGGCCCTCGGCGCGCTGGCGCTGGCACTGGCGTCCGGAGAAACGCTATGGCAGAAAATTTCGGCCTGACGTTTCGCTCGCTGCCGCTTCTGGCGCTTGTCGCAATCGGGCCGATCGCGATCATCTTTCTCATCGCGCGCGAGCGGCATCGCATCCGCGTCGCGCGCCGCTTCGTATCGGAGAATCTCCGCGGCATCGCGAATCCGCTGCGGCCGATGCGGCCGTACCTCATCGGACTCGGTCTGCTGGCGGCCGCCATCGCGCTTGCGGGTCCGCGCGCAGGATTCACGCGCGTTCCGATCCAGGCGCGCGAATCGAATCGCGTGATCGCGATCGATGTCTCCGACAGCATGGGCGCGACCGACATCGGCGCTTCACGTCTCAACGCCGCCAAAGCGATTGCGAAGCGGATCATCGAATCGGACAACGGCCGCGTCGCTCTGGTGATCTTCGAATCGCGGGCCGAGGTGGTCGCGCCGCTCACGAATGACGATGAGGCGGTGGCGGCGCTGATCGATTCGATTCAGACCGGCGAGGTTGCCGACCCCGGCACCGACCTCGGTGGCGCTCTCTTCGGCGGCATGCGGCTCGTCGAATCGGATCCCGCGCAAAAGGGCGACGTGATCATCATCAGCGACGGCGAGGATCAGGGCACGCGTCTCGAAGAGGCTCTGAAACGTGCGCGCGAAAAAGGCGTCGTCGTGTCGACGATCGTAGTCGGCTCGACGACCGGAAGCACGATTCACCGTGCCGATGGCGGCGATCTGCGCGACGACAACGGCGACGTCGTTCGGACGTACGCGCATCCGGAAGTGCTGCAGCAGATCGCGCGGTCGACAGGCGGACGGTTCTACACGAATCCATTCGGGGAGCACGATCTCGATTCGCTCGCCGGACCGCCGTCATCGAAGGGACGCGACAAGAACGTCAAGATTCCGATCGAACGATTTCAGTGGCCGCTGGCTTTGGCGGCCTTCGCGATTCTGCTCGGCTCGTTCACGAATCGAGGTGCCGAGTGATTGCCGTGTTGCTGCTCGCCTGGAACTTCGCCCAGTTGTGGCGCGACACGAACTCGCATGCTGCGAACGCGCATGGCGTGAAGGCGTTCGCGCAGAAAAATTACGCGGACGCCGTGAAGGACTTCGGCACCGCGAACGCGATCGCACCTTCCGCGAAACGCGCGTTCAACCTCGGCACGTCGCAAGTCGCGGCCGGAAACCGCGAGCAGGGCTCGTCGACGCTGGCAAAGGCGATGGCCGATTCCCGCCTTCGCGCCGACGCGCTCTTCAATCGCGGCAACAGCGCGCTGGCGTCGAACGCCTACGCGTATGCCATTCGCGACTATGCCGATGTTCTGCGCATGCGTCCTGCCGACACGGCCGCGAAGCGCAATCTCGAGATCGCCCTTGCCCGCAAGAGCATGGTGCAGCGCAGTTCCTCCGGCTCGAAACAGCCGCAGTCCGGTCCTTCGCCTCAACCGCAGCCGCAGAACAGCGAAGCTGCGCCTAACAACAAGCAGAAACAGGATGCGAACGTCGAGGCGCTTTTGCGATCGGTGCAGCAGCAGGAGGAGGAGGAGTTGTCGAGGATGCATCGGGCGAGGGGAGAGAAGCTGCATGTGGGTTGGTGAGAATTGAGAATTTCGAATTTCGAATGAAGAATTCAAAATTCAGGTTTCTCGTCGCTTTCCTTTTCTTCATTCTCAATTCTTCATTCGAAATTCGAAATTCATTCGCCAACGACCTGGCAGTGGATAAGCGAACCGTCCAAATGGATGACTCCCTAACGATCACCGTGACGGTGGAGAACGCATTCGCGAACATCGACTCGATCCGGCTTCCACTTCAGAATCTCGCGCTGAACGGGCCGGCGGGTGTGTCGACGGAATTCCAGTGGATCAACGGCGCGACCTCGCGGCGCAAAATTTTCACGTACACCGCGCATCCGACGGCATCCGGAAATGCCACCGTCGGGCCCCTCACTTTGCATGGACTGGGCGGCCAGGTTGAGACGCTGGCTCCCATCATCATCCAGGTTCTCGCCGACGCGGCCGCGGGCTCGAACGATCCTGCGAAGATTCTGCGCGAGTTGATCGCGACCAACCGCGATCCGATCTGTCTGGTGGCCGAGGCCGATAAGACGAGCGGGTTTGCCGGGGAGGAGATCGTCGTCACGTGGACGCTCTACAACGCCACGGCCGTGCAGCAATACGCGATCGGAGAGATTCCGAAGCTCGAAGACTTCTGGTCGGAAGAGCTGGATGTGCGCGGCGAACCGCAGACGCAGATGATGCTCGGACATGTTTTCGTGCAGAAGCTCCCGATTCGGCGCGTGGCGCTTTTCCCGCTCCGCGCCGGCTCGCTCATCGTCCCGCCCCTCGGCGTCAACGCCTCGATTCTGAAACGCGTCGGCGGCCGCGGCCCGTTCGGTCTCTTTGAAGGGATGGAAGTCGATGTCCACCGCCGCTCCGCGCCGCTGACGATTCACGCCCTTCCCCTCCCGCCCGGCCCGCCCGTGGCGGCGGTCGGCGACGCGCTCGCGTTGCGATGCGGCATGCCGCTTCAGCGCAATGGCGGTCCGATCGCGATCGATGTCGCGCTCACCGGCCGCGCAAATCTGCGCGCCGTTTCGCCGCCGTCCTTCGAGCAGCCGCCTGCCGGGAGCGTGCAGATCATCGAGAAGAAACTGGACGTTTATCGTGTGCGCTACGACGCCTCGATGTCGCGCGAGTGGCAGTACCTGATTTTTCCGGCGCGCTCCGGCGAGTTCACGACGCCGGCGATGAGCGCGACGGTGATGTCGACCGATGGAAAACGCAAAGAGCTCCGCTGCGATGCCACCACGCTGATCGTGCAGGCGTCGGCGTCCAGCGAGCCTCCGCCGCGGCTTGTCACGCGACGCCCGCCGATCACGAACCGCGACGTGACGCTGTGGATCGTGGCGGTGATCGCGGCGTGCACGCTTCTCGCGCTGATGGCCGCCCGCACGCAACGCAGTCATCGGATTCGAAACGCCGTCGGGCGGCTCGTGCGGCCGACGGCGCCGGAGACGCGCGCTGCTGTCGACGAATATCTGCAAATGCGCGGGATCGAGCCGGCTGCGCTGATCCGTGAGCCGTCCGATCGTGGTGATGCTTATCGTTCGCTGCGCTCGCTGCTCGATGCGCTCGAGCGCGAGCGCGTCGTCGACGGCGATCAGGAAATCACGCGGCGCGTGCGAGACTTGGTGACGCAGTAGGGTCAGGTCTGGAAAATCAACTTAAGCGGCGTCCTTAAGTTGATTTTCCAGACC
>JALYZI010000077.1 GCA_030948915.1 Acidobacteriota bacterium | reverse complement strand
GGTCCGCGGCGACTCTTCTCGAAGCGATCGATCAGCTCCATCGCGCGGATTTTCGGAGCGCCGGTGAGCGTCCCGGCCGGGAAGCAAGACAGGAATGCGTCGACCGGCGTCCGATCGTCGCGCAGATTTCCGTTCACATCGGTGACGAGGTGCATGACGTGGCTGTAGCGCTCGACGTAGCAGAACTTGCTGACCTCGACCGATCCGCTGCGGCAGACGCGTCCGAGATCGTTGCGGCCGAGATCGACGAGCATCAGATGCTCGGCCCGCTCTTTCGGGTCGGCGAGCAGCGCGGCTTCGAGCGCAACGTCTTCCTCGCGCGTCGCGCCGCGCCAGCGCGTGCCGGCAATCGGCCGCGTCTCCGCGACACCATCCTCGACGCGCACGAGCATCTCCGGCGAGGCACCAACGAGCGTGCACGCCGCGGTCCGCAGCAAGAACATGTACGGCGATGGATTGACTGACCTGAGCGCACGGTACAGCGTCAACGCCTCGCTCGTCGGATACGGCGTCTCCCAACGCTGCGAAAGAACGATCTGGTAGATCTCGCCGGCCGCGATCTCCTCTTTGGCGACGCGGACCGTCTCTTCGAAGTCGCTGCGCTCGAAATTCGATCGGAGCTCGACCTGCGGAACGTCCTGCGGGATCTCGGCGAGGTTGATGGCGGCGGTGCGCAGTTTCTCGATGGCGCGATCGAGACGCGCGTTGGCTTCACTCCATGACGCGTCGGGGTCGGAGGTAAATATATTCGCAACTATATAGAGCCGCTGTTTAACATGATCAAATATCGCCACATTATCGAAGAATGCCAGATGCGCATCGGGAATCTGAAGGTCGTCCGGATGCGTGTCCGGAATCCGCTCGGTCCATCCAGCGACGCCGTGGCCGAAGAATCCGACTGCTCCGCCGAGGAAAGGCGGCAGGTTCTCTTCGTTGTAGACGCGGAGCGGCCGCAGCTCCTCTTTCAGCAGGCCGGCCGGATCAGGAGTGTTGCGATCGAATCGCAGGCTGCGGCGCGGATCGAATCCGACGAACGAGTAGCGTCCGAGGTTTTCACCGCGCTCGACGGTCTCGAAGAGAAAGGCATCGGAGTTTTCGCCGGATAAAGCTGCGAACGCCGCCACCGGCGTCAGCGCGTCGGCGCTGAGCTCCCGAACGACCGGGATGATGTCGTAGTCGTGTCGCAGCGCGTCGAGATTCATCGAAAGGCCTCGAGGAACAGAGCATTCTGACGGATTGCCTGCGCCTGGAGAAGTTGAAGGCCGCCACGATCATACGCCGCCGCGATGACGGCCATTCCCGCCGGTATCGGAACGTGGACGCCGGGTGGAAGCGTGTCGACAACCAGATCGCCGCGGAACGACGCGAGGTTGTCGATCGGCTCCGCCCCGAGTTTCGGCGATCGGTTATAGACGCGGATGTCCTTCCCCGATCGCTGCAATGCGACGATCGCCGCCCGCGCTGTCGCTCCCGCCCCCACCACCGCCGCCCGCCGCGCGTGAACGCCGCGCAGCAGAATCTCGAAACCGTCGACGTCGGTGTTGTCGGCGATGACTCCCCGCTGCGTCCGCACCAGCGTGTTGACCGCCGCGGCATCGTCGGCGTTAGGCCGCACATCCGCCCCGATGCGCTTCGCGAACTCCAGCGCATCGCCCTTGAACGGCGCCGTGACGCTGAGGCCTGCGATGCGCAGGTTTTCGAAGGCTTCCGCGATCTCGGCGAACGTCTCGAAGGACGCGATGGTGTACGCGCCGGCCACTCCCGCCTTCCGAAATAGCGGATTGTGAATCGTCGGCGAGAGGCTCTGCCGCGCCGGATAGCCGGCGATCGCAAAGATTTTGTCCGGCTTCCGCAGTTTGCGATCGCCGTAGATCGCGAGCGCGCGGTCCAGCGGGATCTGCCCCGGAGCGGCGCTGCCGGCGAAGAACAGCTCCGAGCCGAAAAACGGCGCGAGGACGCGCGAGTAGAGACCGGCGTCGCCCATCCCGATGATCGTGATCCCGGGTCTGATCGCCGCCAGCAGCGCCTCGTTTTCACGGAGCGTGTGCGGCGTGACGGCGAGCTTCGTATGCGCGCAGCTCAGCGCGGTCATCGCGCCGAGGATCTTGTCGATGCCGGGCATGCCTTCGAAGTCGTGAAACGACAGCACCGTTCGGTCGGGATATTTCACTTTGCGCCCGTACTCGACGTCGATGAGTCCGAAATCCGACTCGACAGGTTCGCCACCGCGATTCGTGAAGATCATCGGCTTCGGCGTCACGCCTCGGAACGGCTCGACGTCCCGTCCGCCGAATGCATCGAGGCGCACTTCGACCATGTCGTGATCGTCGTGCAGCGAACGAATTGCCCCGATGGCCGCATCCTGCGTCGGCTCGTGAATGGTCACGACGAGCTGCATTGCCGCAGTGTACGCTGTCATCACGATGCGTCCCGAGCGCACCGAAGCGATCATCCTGCAGACATTTCCGGCACGCGAGCGCGACAAGCTGGTGGTGTTTCTCACGCCCGATCACGGCAAGAAAAAAGGCTGGGCCTACGGCGCGAGGAGTCTGAAAAGCCGCTTCGGCGCAGCGCTGGAGCCGCTGGCCAAAGTGAAAATCGGATTCGTCGAGCGTGAATCCGAAGAAGTCGTGCGCATCGAATCGGTCGATCTGATTCGATCGCTTTTTCCAGCGCAGCAGAATCTCGTCAGCAGCATCGCGGCGTCGTACATCGCGGAGACGGTCGACACGTTCGCGCAATCGGAGGATCCCGCGGAGCTCATCTATCGCCTCCTCGATCGGACGACCGAGGCGCTTCTGGCCGGCGCGAATCCGGTGGCGGTGGTCGCATACGCGGAAGTGTGGATCCTCAGGCTCGCGGGAATTCTGCCGTCGGTGCCGAAACCGATCGACGAGTTGATGCGACTACCGGTCGATGATTTCGTCGCGCGCAAACCGTCGTCTTCGACTCTCTCGAAAATGCGCTCGCTGGCCGCCGGCGTACGACGCGACTTCCTCGGACACGAACTGAAGTCGTATCCGATTCTCGCTGGAGTGATCGGTAGTTAAACCCGCACGCCGCCCCGACCCTCCGCGATCAGCTCACGGCCGTGATAGTGGAATTCGTTGAGCGCGTCGAGCAGCAGGAGACGCCGCTCGATGCGTTCCTCTTCGGCCCGGGTGTAAACCGTCGCCTCGAGAGACGCTGTGCCGTCGTCGCGCAATTCGACGGATGGAAGGAACGACGCGACGAGCGCCCGCACGAGTTGTGGCGATTGCATCCTTCGCAACGCGGCGTCGTATTCGTCGGGAGAGGCGATGACGGTCGTCATCCGCCAGGAGGTCGACGCCAGGATCTCCGAGATCACGAGCCAGTATTCGAAAATCGCTGACGGCGTGCGCTCGACGTCGAAATGCTCAAACAGCGGCTCGCCCGGCACCACAAAGGGCTTGATGATGTCGCCGTCGAGCTGATAC
>JALYZI010000011.1 GCA_030948915.1 Acidobacteriota bacterium | reverse complement strand
GCGGCGACAAAGTGTTCATCACCACCTCGGGCATCGGCCTCGTCGCTCCGGGAGTCGAGCTTTCTTCATCGCGCGTGCGGCCGGGAGACGCGATCCTCGTCTCGGGAACGATCGGCGATCACGGCATCGCGATTCTGTCGCAGCGTGAGGGGATGGCATTCGACGAGCCGATCGAGAGCGACACCGCGCCGCTGCACGATCTCGTCGCGGCGATGCTCAATGCATATCCCGGCATTCACGCGATGCGCGATCCGACGCGTGGCGGGCTTGCGGCGTCGCTCGTCGAAATCGCGTCGCGCCAGAAGATCGGGATGCAGATCGACGAGCGCGCGATTCCGATTCGCGACTCGGTTCGCGGCGCGTGCGAGATCCTCGGACTCGATCCGCTGCTCGTCGCCAATGAAGGAAAACTCGTCGCTTTTGTCCCTGGAGACGGGGCGGAAGCGGTACTTGCGGCCATGCGCCGCCATCCGCTCGGCTCCAGCGCCGTGAATATTGGAGAGGTTGTGGAAGATCGCCGCGGGCTGGTTCGCGTCCGGACGACCATAGGCGGAGAGAGGATTCTGGACCTCCCATTCGGGGAGTCCCTGCCCCGGATCTGCTGAGTGCTCGACCAAGCGCTTCCTCAGGCAGCGTTCGTGTCCCGCAGAGCGAAAGTGCAGATCATGTGCTTGGGCGTCGCTGCATTGCGATGCCTCAACGTTCGGATGCCCAGATCTTTAGGACATCGTCGGCCAATTGGTTTAATCGAGCTCGTGTGTAGATCATTTCGATCGTGTTGTCGTGATGCAAGTCAACAAGGCGCTTGAGATCGCTCTGGCGATTGAACCATCCGCGTCCATCGGTCACGACGAATACGTAAGTATGGTAGCCCTTCGCCTGTTTGATTTTCAGCACATCTCCGAGAAAATCCGTCAGCTTGCTACCGGTCGCTTCATACCCCTTCGACTCGATGACGATCAGCGGTTCTTTTCGGGAGGGGATCGCAAAGTCACACTTTGCGGTTGTTCCGTTCGGGCCAGTGAACGTCACGCGCATCTGAAACGGAACACCAATTTTGCGAAGAATGGCTTCCACCTCGTTCTCAAGGCCTCGGCCTCTGCTTTGACCCGCGATCGCGCGACCGCGTCCCATTTTGTAGCGGTCAACCAGAACGTCGCTGATTGTCCATTCTCTCCAGACCTGATCGCGGATAACAGCAGGGAGACCGATTTTCACCAAAGCGGATGCCATT
The DNA here is from genome assembly GCA_030948915.1 of Acidobacteriota bacterium. Taxonomy (GTDB): domain Bacteria; phylum Acidobacteriota; class Thermoanaerobaculia; order Gp7-AA8; family Gp7-AA8; genus Gp7-AA10. The sequence continues at coordinate 4,985 of JALYZI010000011.1, read as the reverse complement.
TCGTCCGGCTCTCTTGCTGTCAGGCTACGCAGGGCCGTCCATCCGCGCCGCTTTCCGCCCAGCGCATCGCAAATTCGATGCGCCATTGGCTCCTGACCTTCCCCGGTGAGCAGGCGGAGAATATCGAGGGTAGATGGCTCCTCACTGAGCATTTCGGCGAGGATGTTAGGCGCGATTTCAGGGCCGGCGTCACGTAGCCGCTGCACGATTAAAGGTATGAGTGGCACCACGCGCCGCGCCTCGTCGTCCATCCACTCCGATGGCAGACCTGCAAGTTCCGTCAGTAGGAGATCGATGCCGATCTTGGCGAATTTCATCCGCGCCCGATGATGAGATACTCCTCGACAAGCTTGCGTTCGGTCGCGACGCCTTTGTGGGTGCCGAAGTGGTAGCGGTGCTCGCGACAGACGACATCCACGTCACGCTTCGTGCGCTTCATGAGGCTTACGAGAGTCTTCAGATCCGGATATCCATTCGAAGAGTACGAGAGCACGATCGTACTTTCCGCAAATCGACGGAATATCTTTTCGAACGCTTCGGTCGCGGTCGACCGATAAGAGAAAGGCGTGAAACGCTTCGGGATTTTCTTTACACGCGAGCTCTCGACGATCTCCGTTCCCGGTTCACGCCAGTAGGACGCAAGTCCTTCAAGGAAGTGATACCGCTTGATGTAGCAGTTATCGTCAGCACGGGGCACATACGGTGGGTCCATGTACACCAAGTCGACGTCAATCTGAGGAACGCCGAACGCGTCGCCACGTAAGGCGACGTTTGCTTGGCCGTTGTCGAAAACCAGATCGTTGAACACTGCGACCGACTCCGTGAAGTGCTCCGCGAGTGAGAGCTTGAGATCGCGCCGACCGTCGTCATAGTTGTTTCCGCGAACTGTGAAGACGCCTCGAGGTTGCCGCTTCAAGCACGAACGCGTCAGCGCAGCCATCGCGACCGCACGGACGTTCGCATCGTCAACATCGGCGAGGTTCGACCAAACGATGTCGAGGAAACGAAGGTCATCATCGGTGAAGAAAATGCCCCCAAAGGTCTCCTCGATGAATGATTCGCGCCGCGTGACGGGCCTCGTAAGCGCAGCCACCTGGTCGTCAGAGACCGTGAGATGGTTATTCGCGATCGTGGCCAGGGCGAGATCATGCGCGAATTTGAGGAAGTCGTTCGTGACAACACGCTTACCCATCGACTTGAGCAGATAGGCGACTGACGCCGTACCAGAGAAGAGGTCGAGCGCTGAGTCGAAATCGATCTCAACCAGCGTTTGCCAGATCCATTGCAGCAGCTTGTGCTTGCTACCCATGTAACGAAGACGCGGATAGTTCTTCGCTCGCTCTGGAAAGACTGCGGTGACCTGCGATTTGGAAGTACTCGAATCCGGCAGGACGAGGGACATTTGCGTCTCGGATGGTCGCATGAAACCGGTTCCTCCTCAACGCTGACCTTATCTTCGCGATGCCCTTAGCCTGGCGCGTTCTACTCGGTGTGACCGAGTCGCTGACTCGCACGAGCCGCGCAAGGGACGCGTCACTCACTTGGGCTACCGCTAGTAGATTGTGTTTCTTCTCCGGTGTTGTCCACGATCGCCGCGGCCTCGTGCGCGTTCTATCGGCGGAGAGAGGATTCTGGACCTCCCATTCGGGGAGTCCCTGCCCCGGATCTGCTGAGCGTGCCACCGATCCGCGGTCGGATATAGAATATTGGCCATGAGTTTCCAGATGACGCCCGCTCGCTCTTCATTAGCCGGTGCTACCGTCATGGCAGCGTGTGCATGCGGAGCCGGCAACAGCTCGGCGAAGCTGATCACGATGGCCGGATTTCCCGCGACCCCGCAGATCACGCATCCGATCTTCCTCGGTGTCGGAGCGCTGCTCGTTCTCTCCGGACTGTTTCGACTCAATCGTCGCGCAGCGATGATCGCCGTCGCCGGATTCGCCTTTCTCATCGCCGGAGCCGTGTTGACTCCGCCGATGGTGATGAGCAGCACGCACGAGCCGTGGCAGGCAGCCCAGATGCTCGGCGCATTCTTCTACCTCGTCTTTGGAGCCGCCCTCGGCTATGCGTTCTGGCTTTCGTTTCCATCGCCGTTCCCGCGCGCGACCGCTGCGGGAATCGTGGGAACAGTTGCCGCAACCGGCTGCAGTTGCTGCATGGTCACCGGCGCGATCGCGGGAATGCTCGTCACCGCCGGCGGTTCGAAGTCCGTCTTCCTTGTGAACCCGACCGTTTTCTTCTCCGGTATCGCGATCGCCGCAGTGGGTCTGGCGTTGATTCGCGGAGTGCGGCCCCTTCCGTGGTTGCTTGCAGGAGCAGTGATCACGCGGTGGGGAGGCAACGCGTTGAAGCTGACCGGCGACTGGATGGTCGGAACCGTCAATCTGCGGTTCATCCCCGGCTACATGATCTATCTGATCGGCGCAGGCCTCGTCATGACAGCATGGGCAGTCGCGTACTCGCCGATCCGGACGGAAGAGCCGACCGTCGTTGCCGGTGAACCGGCGCTGCAGCGTTCCTGAGGCCGAAGCGACGACTGCGTTCGGCGCGTATCAGTAAGGAACCGCACGCGTTCGACCGCAAACGCAACGAGGCCTTCTGTCATGGTTGCCTCCTTGCATCGTCTTGGGTATGGACTCCGTGAACGTTCGATCCGGCCATTCCGCTTTAGAGGCCTCCGAGGCTCGTTATCGGAGGCTCTTTGAGACCGCACAAGACGCGATCCTCATTCTCGATGCCGAGGCCGGGAAGATCATGGACGCCAACCCCTTCGTGATCGACCTGCTGGGGTACTCGCTCGAGGAGCTCATCGGGAAGGAGCTCTGGGAAATCGGTTTGTTCTCCGACAAGGAGGAGAGCCAGGCGGCGATGGAGAAACTTCAGAAGGAAGGCTACATCCGCTACGAGGACATGCCGCTGGAGACCAAGCAGGGGAAGCGCGTCGACGTTGAATTCGTCAGCAACACTTACGAGGTAGACGGCCAGACCGTGATTCAGTGCAACATTCGCGATATCACCGAACGCGCAGACGCCTCCCGAATCATCGGGGCGTCCGAGGCGCGCTATCGGCGGCTGTTCGAAACGGCGCAGGACGCGATCCTCATTCTCGATGAAGCGAGTGGAAAGATCATGGACGCCAATCCGTTCGTGATCGACTTGCTGGGGTACAGCCTCGACGAATTGATCGGGAAGCAGCTCTGGCAGATCGGGCTGTTTTCCGACAAGGAGGAGAGCAAGGCGGCCATGGAGCAATTGCAGAAGAACGGCTACATCCGCTACGAGGACATGCCGCTCGAAACCAAGCAGGGAAAAAGCGTCGAGGTGGAGTTCGTCAGCAACTCCTACCTGGTGGGCGACCAGAAAGTCATTCAGTGCAACATTCGCGACATCACCGACCGGAAGTGGGCGGAGAAAGCGGCTCGCATCAGTACTGATCGTTTTCGTTTCCTGGCCGAGTCGATGCCGCTGATGATTTTCACGGCGAAACCCAACGGAGACATCGATTACGTCAACCGTCAGTTGACGGAGTTCACCGGGCTGCATCGCGAGGAAGTCTACAACTCGGGCCGGTTGTTAATCACTCACCCGGATGAGGTGGAAGAGGACGTTCGCCGATGGCGCCACTCGATCGAGAGCGGTGAGCCGTTCCAGTTCGAGTGCCGTTTCCGCCGAAGCGACGGTGCTTATCGCTGGCACCTGACCCGCGCATCTGCTATGCGCGATGCCGCGGGACGGATCGTGATCTGGGTCGGTTCCAGCACCGACATCGACGATCGAAAGAGCATCGAAGAGAACCTTGTACGCCAATATCATGAATCCGAAACCCTCAGCCGCGCCAAGGACGAGTTCCTGGCCACCAGTTCCCATGAGCTTCGAACGCCGCTGACCTCGATTCTCGGCTGGTCCGAGCTTCTGGTGACAGGCCACCTGGACGCCGAGACTCAGCGGGAGGCCATCGACTCCATCCGGCAATCCGCAAAAGCGCAGTCACGACTCATCGACGACATGCTCGATGTCTCGCGCCTGCTGACCGGGAAGCTCGAGCTGAACAAAGAAATGGTCGATGTGTCTGCCACTCTGCTCCTTGCCATCCGCGCCATCACTCCGGCAGCCGAAAAAAAGAACATTCAGATGGAGAAGTCATTCGCACGTGACGCTTCGTTTGTTTACGGCGACCCGACACGGCTCCAGCAGATCTTCTGGAACATCCTGTCAAACGCCGTGAAATTCACGCCGGAAGGAGGAAGCATTCGCGTCCTTCTCTCCTCGGTTGATTCCCAGGTCGAAATCAAAGTGAGCGATACCGGCCAGGGAATCAGTCGCGATTTCCTACCCAGAGTGTTCGACAGCCTGACTCAGGAAGGCGGCAGCAGCACGCGCCAGCACAGCGGACTCGGTCTTGGACTCTCCATCGTCAAGCAACTCGTCGAGATGCATGGCGGGACGGTACGCGCCGAAAGCGAGGGACAGGGCCTTGGCGCCACATTTACGGTGTCACTTCCCGCCAGCGGTCGCACCACCAGCGTGCAGAGACCCTGGTCGAAAGTCAGTGGCGTCCATGTACCTATTCGTGAAGAGGCCATCCTGGTGAGCGAAATGCGCGTGCTGGTCGTCGATGACGAGCCGGACATGCGCAAGATGATCGCCACCGTTCTGCGGGGCTCCGGCGCCACCGTGGTCACGACGGGCAGTGCCGCTGAAGCGTTCGATCAGTTATCAGAACAATCCTTCGATGTGCTGGTCAGCGACATTGCCATGCCGGGGGAGGATGGCCACTCTCTCGCTCGCCGTGTTCGAGCGCGCCACGACAAGAAGTCGCGGATTCCCGCGGTTGCCCTGACCGCCTATGGCGGTCCGCTGCAACGCAAGTTGGCGCTTGCAGCAGGCTTCGACGATTACTTGAAGAAACCTTTCGCACCGCAGGACCTCGTGCGCGTTGTAGCAGGCGTTTTTGGGCGAGCCTGATAAATCAGTTCCTGGTTCAC
>JALYZI010000301.1 GCA_030948915.1 Acidobacteriota bacterium | reverse complement strand
TAACGCTGACGTCGCGACCGCCCGCCTGCACGCGGCCGTGCGCGGTGGCGGCCGGCAGATTGTTGGCGATCGCTCCGCGCTGAAGCATTCCGGCCTGCCGCATTCGAGGGCGCACCCAGCTATCGACGAACCATTCGAGCCGGATCTCGGGCCATGTCGCGTTCAGCTTCGGATTTTGCTGCTCCGCCCCCTCCAGAGGATTGATCGCCATGAATGCGAAAAATGCGACGACGACGATGCCGAGGAAAATGCACGCACCGATTGCGTACCCGATCGCCCCTCGCCGCGCGCGGCGCAGTGGTGCATCGCCGCTTCCCGGCTCGAGCGTGGTCTGATTGATCAGCGGCGATTTGAGATCGGGAACGATGCCGCCGCGCTGCGCGGAATACTCGCCGATGACGCACACTTCGTCGCCGGGGCGAACCAGCTTTTCGACAAAGAAGGCTGTCTCGATGGGCTGCGTGTCCCGCGTACCCGACAGCTTGTTGTCGTAACGCACGCTGCCGTCGTCGTCTTTGTACGCGTCCAGCAGCTCTTTGAGCGAGCTGGTGATGTTTCCGATTCCGGTTTCGCGAAACTGCGTTGACTGGATGTACTCGAGGGCGTTCGGCAGCGCGACCTCGCGCGGAACGGTCTCATCGCGCAGCTTCACATCGGGATGCGCGAGAAGCCGGATGCTGCCGTGCGGCGTTTGAATTGTGCTGGGCGTCTGCGCAGCCCCGATGTAGAGATTCATGTCATCGCTGGAAAAGCCGGTCATGATTTTGTAGTCGTAGATCACGCACGCCGTTTTGGAGAAAGGCGCAACGAGGGCGCCTCCGTTAGGCGCGATCCGGCCGATGGCGGCGATCTTCTTTCCATCGCGCGGCGCGTCGCCGCTGCGCGCGCGACGAATCATCGCGGCAGTCTTGAACCGTCGCGCAACTTCCCAGACGTACATCATGCCGAACCACGCGGGAAGCGCGGCGAGAAATGCCCACACGATTGCGTCGGGGCTTCGGCGCCACAGCACCACGCCGATGACGACGACGCACGCGCCGTAGAGCATCAGCGATGTTCCGCACGCTTTCTTCACTTCGGAGCATGCTCCTGCCGGAACGTCTTCCATGCCGCCAGAGCAGCGTCGGCAGCCGGTTTCAACTGCGCCCAGGCGTCGCGTGCATCGCGCGTCGGCGCTGCGTCAGCGCTATCGACGGCATTCGCGATTTTCGCGAGCGCGCCATCGATGAAGCGCAAGGAGTTTGCAGGGGCGGGCGGCGGAGGGAAGGCTTCCCCCGCACTCCCTCCCGAAATCGCTTTGACACGTTCGGCGAGATCGGGCTTGTCCTTCGTCAGCGCCGTGGCCTCCTGCATTGCGGCCGCGATGGCCGCCCGCGTCTGCTCGATCTGCTTCGCCAGCGCGAATTGTTCCGCATACGCCGAGGCGGGCAGACTGATGCGAGGATCGGGGGTGACCGTGAGGGGCTGCGTCAGTTTGCGATCGCCGGCAGTCAACACGACTCTGTAATTGCCCGGCGGTGCCCACACGCCCTCCCCGCCCCCGCGCCGCACCCCCACGCCCGACGGCGCCGCGTAGCGAATCGGCCAGACGACGCGGTGCATGCCCGGCGTGGTCTCGAGATGCGACGGCGCGACGAACCATTCCGGCGCTGTTGTCAGGCGCGCGAGATCGGGGGCAGCGCGTTTGTCGTCGCTGCTGTAGCGCCGGACGAGCTGGTCGCTGGCGTCGAAGATTTCCAGAGTCGCCGGCGATCCACCGATCACGTAGTCGATGTAGGCGCCGAATGGAGGATTCTGCGCGAGCGCTTCGTCCTTCGGCATCGGCGTGCCCGTGAATCCGGCGGGACGCTCACGCACGGCTGTCGCGGGTTTGAACAGAAACGGAGTTGCATCAACAGTCTGGCGCAGCGGCGTGACGTCATCCATCACCCAGAACGCGCGGCCGTGCGTCGCGATCACGAGATCGTTGCCGTGAACATCGATGTCGCGAACGGATGTGACGGGAAGATTCATCTGGAGCGACTGCCAGTGATCGCCGTCATCGAATGACACCGATACTCCGCGCTCCGTTCCGGCGTAAAGCAGACCCTTGCGCGCCGGATCTTCGCGAACGGCATTCACCGAGATCGGCAGGCCGTCGGCGATCAACTGCCAGCTTTTTCCCCCGTCGTGGGTGCGGTAGATGTACGGACGGAAATCGTCGAGGCGGTGGCGATCGACGGCGGCGTACGCGGTTTCCGGATCGAAATGCGACGCTTCGATGATTCCGACTTTCGACCACGATGTCACCGCGGCCGGCGTGATGTTCTGCCAGTGCGCGCCTTCATCGCGCGTGCGCCAGATCTGTCCGTCATCCGTTCCGGCCCAGATGTCGCGATCCGCCGTGCGTGACGGTGCGATCGCGTAGATGACGCCCTGCCGCGGACCGGGACGCGCGCGATCGGCGGCCGTGATCGGATCGAGATTCGCGGGAGTTCCCGGATCTTCGCGCGTCAGGTCGGGACTGATGACCGTCCAGTGCTGCCCGCCATCTTCCGTGCGAAACAGGCGCTGATTCGAAAAATAGAGCACGCGCGGATTGCGCGGCGAGAAAACGAGCGGCAATGTCCATGTCGCGCGATCGTTTCCGGGATAGGCGATGGTCGGATCGATGGACTGCGTCTGCATCGTGCGCAGATCGAGCTTGTCGACGCGGCCACCATAGAGAATGTTCGGGTCCTTCGGATCGGGCGCGAGGTTGTCGCTCTCGCCGCCGGCAGTCGTCTCACGAAAATTCGTGATGTTGATTCCATCGATTGTCGTGGTGTGGCTCGGCACTCCGGCGGCGCCGGAATCCTGCTGCGAGCCGTAGACCCAGTAGGGAAACTGATTGTCGGTGACCACGTGATAGAACTGGCCGGTCGGCTGGTTGAACCACGAGCTCCACGTTTTTCCGCCATTGACCGACAGCACGGTCCCCTGATCGACGCCAAGAATCCGGCGCTCGGGATGGTCCGGGTCGATCCACAACGTGTGGTAGTCGTCTCCGCCGGGTGCGCCTTTGATCGGAATGAACGTCTTGCCGGCATCATCCGATCGATAGACGTTCACGTTGATCGAGTAGACGACATCCGCATTTTTCGGCTCGACCGTCACGCCGCCGAAATACCAGCCGCGCGACCAGACGCGCGCATCGCTGCTCGCGCGAATCCACGTCGCGCCGCCGTCGTCGGAGCGATACATCCCGCCGGCGTCGGTGGAATCCACAACCGCGTACACGCGCTGCGGCATCGACGGCGCGACCGCGATTCCGATGCGTCCGACTTTCGCAGGCAATCCTTGCACGGCGTTCCAGTGATCGCCGCCGTCGGTCGATTTGAAAAGCCCGCTGCCGGGTCCATTCGATGGCGGATAGACGCTCCACGGCGTCCGGCGCGTCTGCCACAGCGCGGCATAGATGACGCGCGGATTTCCGGGCTCGAAATCAAGATCGATCGCGCCGGTGTCGTTGTCGGGCCCGAGGATTTTCTGCCAGGTCTTGCCGCCATCGCTCGACCGAAAGACTCCACGCTCGGCATTCGCGGCATACGGATGCCCGAGGGCCGCGACGTAAACGAGATCAGGATTGTCGGGATGGATGAGAATCTTTCCGATCTGCTGCGAGTCCTCGAGGCCGATGTGCGTCCATGTTTTGCCGGCGTCGGTCGACTTGTACATTCCGTTGCCTTGCGCGATGTCGGCGCGCATGTCGGCTTCCCCGCTGCCGACGTAGATTACGTTCGGATTCGAGCGCGAGACTGCCAGCGCGCCGATTGATCCGATCGGCTGCCAGTCGAAAATCGGCTGCCACGTGCGGCCGGCGTCGCGCGTTTCCCATACGCCGCCGTTCACGCTGCCGAAGTAGAAATGATCAGGCTCGGACGGGACGCCGCTGACCGCCAGAACGCGGCCGGCGCGAAACGGTCCGATCATGCGCCAATGCAGATCCTGGAACAGCGCGGGGTCGACAGCCGCCGAAACCGTCGACGCGCAGAAGAGGAGCGTGAAGAGATGTCGCATGGCCGCGGAACATACAACGCTCCGCGGCCACACGGAAGAGAGAAACTCTTAGTAACCGCCTCGGCCATCGCCGTAGCGGGGATCGTCGCCGCCGCGGATGTCCGCGACGTTGTAGGCATCGAACACACCGCTGCGATTCCACGCGCCGGTCAGATCGATCGAATCGCCCTGACGCAGGCTGCCGAACCGCGGATCGTTGCCACGCATTACGACCGTGACGAAGCTGCCCGACACTTCATCGCGCATCACGAGCGTCCCACGGCGATAGTCGATGTTCTCGACAACGCCGTGCAGATTTCCTGCAGTCGCGTACGAACCGACGTCATAGACATCGTAGTAGCCGGCCGGGTTCCAGTAGCCGCCGAGGCGGACGGAAAGACCGACGCGGATCGGGAAACGCGCCCAGCGATCGGCGGTGATGAAGAATGGATAATTCGCGCCGCCAACCCATACGCGGAAACCGCTGCTGTAGCGCTCGACGCGGCTGACGCGCCCCTGAAAACTCTCGGAGCGGCGCGCGCCGTCGTTGCGATGGCCGTAGTTCGAGTTGTTCTCGAATCGCTGCGGCGTGTGTCATTTCGGTAACCGCCGTTCGAGTTGGCGCGGCGGTCGTCAGCCTGCGATCGAAACCGCTGATCGCCATGGACACGCCATTCACCAATCGCAAACGAACTGCCATTTGTCGCGTTACAATCGACGGCATGCGGCGGATCATCGCGGTTAGTGTGTGGATGATCGCCGCATCCTCCTTCGCGCAGTCTTCCTTTCGCACTTACGGCTTCCTGACGCTCCGCGAGATCTACGTCAAGGCACAACCTTCGTGGGCCACCGGACATTGGGGAAGATTCGACGTTGGAGCCGCATCGGCTGACGATCACCGCACCGTCAACGTCGACGTCCTGCAGCTGGGAGTCGATTGGACGCCGTCGACGTGGCTTCTTTTTCACACCGACGGTCTCGCGCGGAAGGAGCAGTCAGGAACGGTCGGACGTCGCGTCGGTCTCGTGCAGGGCTATGGCGAAATTCAAACCGAGAAACTGCGTCTGCGCGGCGGCCTATTCTGGCTTTCGACGTCGCTGGAGAACGTCGATCCGCTCTGGAATTCGCGCTACACGATCAGCTACTCGATGCTGAATTCGTGGATCGCGCAAGAGGTGCGTCCGATCGGCGCGGACATTCAGTTCTCGCCGAATTTCTATCTGACGATGGGCGCAACCGCGTTTCGTGGAAACGACACGATGGGCAGCGCGCTCGCGTCGCGCGGCTGGACCATCGGGAATCGCATGAGCGTCTATGACGAAGTGATCGCGGTCGCGCCGGCGCCTGACAGCACGCGCCCGATCGGTCCCGAGATCGACAAACGCATCGGCGACTCGGAACGCATTCGCGTGCAGCTTCCCGAGCGCGCTCTCCTGCAGTTCACGCGCATCGACAATCGCGCGGAGCTGCTCGTTCGCCCTGCGCCCGAAACGCCATGGCGAACGCGGTTCAACATCATCGGCGCGGAGCTGGGACCGACAGGACCGACCACTGTTGCCGCCGAATGGGCCTACGGTTCCACGGAGTTGGGATTTCCGGGCGGCACTTTCAAAATGGATTTCGACACGATCTATTTCCTGCTCTCGCAAAAGCGCGGCACCAGCCGTTGGACCGCGCGCGTCGAGCGCTTCACGACCGAAAACCACAAGCGCCGGCCCGGTGACATCAATCGCGAGCGTGGAAGCGCGTTTACGCTTTCGTGGTTTAACGAAAGCAGTACGAGTCTTCGCAGCGGCCTCGAATACGTGCACGTGAAAGGCGATCGCCTTGCGGCACCCGATCCGCGCACGGGCGGATCGACGGTCACTCTCGAGCTGCGCTATCGCTACTGAAGATAGAATCCCGCGCCATGCGCAAGCTCGTGATTCTTCTCGTGCTGCTCGCCGCGCCTGTCATCGCGCAAGACACGGCGAGCATCGATAAGGCTGTCGGCGAAATCCTGGCGAAGACCGGAGCGCCAAGCGCGTCCGTCGCGGTCGTCAAAGACGGAAAGATCGCATACCTCCACGCGTACGGCAATGCGCAGATCGATCCCCCGCGGCCGGCGACGACCGACATGCGCTACAGCATCGGATCGATCAGCAAGCAGTTCACCGTCGCCGCGATCCTCATGCTGCAGGAAGAAGGAAAACTCTCGCTCGACGACAAAGTCGTGCGCTGGCTGCCCGACCTCACGCGCGCAGGCGACGTCACGATCCGCCAGCTGCTGTCGATGACCTCCGGCTATCAGGATTTCTGGCCGCAGGATTACGTGATGCCGAACATGATGAAGCCGGTCACGGCGACGGAGATCATGAACGACTGGGGCCGCAAGCCGCTCGACTTCGAGCCAGGCACGAAGTGGCAGTACAGCAACACGAACTATGTGATCGCGGGCGCGATCGTGGAAAAGGTCGCAGGAATGCCGCTGCTCGATCTGCTGCAGCGCCGCATCTTCAGACCGCTGCACATGACGACGGTCTTCAACACCGACGAAGCGCCGCTGCGCGCGGAGGATCCGATGCGCTATCTGCGATACGCCGTCGGACCGCTGCGTCCCGCACCGAAAGAAGGAAAAGGTTGGATGTTCGCCGCGGGCGAGCTCGCGATGACCGCGCACGATCTCGCTCTGTGGGACATCTCGATGATCGAGCAGGCGATTCTCAAACCGCAGTCGTACCGCGCGATGGAAACCGAAGTGCAACTCGCCAACGGCGTCGGCACGCGCTACGGTCTCGGCCTCAGCATCGGGATGAGCGACGGCCGCCGATTCGTCTCGCACGGCGGCGAAGTCTCGGGATTCACCGCGACGAACACCGTCTACCTCGACGATCGCGCTGCGGTGGTCGTGTTGACGAATCTCGATGCGACCGGCGCGTCAGGTCAGATCGCGACGCGCATCGCCAACCTTCTGTTCGCGACGTCCGACAATGCGACGACCGCGCTCGCGCAGAAGATCTTCGAGGGTTTTCAGAAAGGGGAAATCGACCGCTCGCTGTTTACATCCAACGCCAACGCATACTTCAGCGATCAGGCCCTGAAAGATTTCGCCTCGAGCCTCGGGCCCCTCGGAAAGCCGCAGGAGTTCACGCAAGCGTCGCAATCACTTCGCGGAGGAATGACGCTGCGACGCTATCGCATTCGTTTTCCGAACAAGACAGTCAACGTCACGACGTTCTGGATGCCGGACGGAAAAATCGAACAGTTCCAGATCGCCGCGGCGGAGTAGCTCGGCGACTAAGGACGCGCCGCGCGACGACGTGGCGGCGCCGGTTTGTTGAGTCTTTGCGCGAGCTCCGAGCGGATCGCCGGAAGCATCGAGTAAAGCACGTTGCCGGGACACTCCGTGACCGTGCACGTCGCGCCGGGCACATTGCCATCGCGATGACCGAGGATAGTCGGTAGATTCAGCCCGGAAGATGGATGATGCACGATGGCCGTGGGATCAATTCCATTGCGGCGCGACAACTCGGTCAGCAGATTCTTCAGGCTCGCGAGCGCGGCGTCGGTCGGCGGCGTGCTCGTGAAGGTGCCGAGGAGTGCGACACCGACGGTGTTGGAGTTGCGACACGAAAAATGCGCGCCGATGATCCCCTCCCCACCCGCCCGCCCCTCGTAGACGACGCCGTTCGGATCGATCAGAAAGTTGTAGCCGATGTCGCCCCAGCCGTTCGTGAACGTGTGCAGATACCAGATGTTGCGCATCTCGTTGTCCCAGTCGGCGACCATGTTCGCGCCGGCCGTGTGATGGACGACCGCGTGCGTGACCAGCGTGTGCTGCGGAGCCCACATCGGCGAGCTCTCCCCATCGGGACAGCCCCAGTCGGTTCGCGCGCGGATCGTCAGCGTACCAAACGAAAAATTGTTGACTGCGATCCGCCGCTGCGACGGTGGCGGCGCGGGCGGAAACATCGTGACCGTAGCGCGGTCAACGTCGCCATCGATCGCGTACTCCACGAAGTGCTTCACGGACCCGAAATGGGCGATGGCCGTGACGTAACGGCCGGCCGAGGGATCGCTGCTGTCATCGTCGACCGTCAGCGGAATCCATTCCGACCATTCCCGTCCGTCGTCCGAGACTCGGACGCGAACGCGGCCTTCGGAATCCGCGTTCCACGAAATCGCCGCGGCTTCGAAAGGTTGCGTGGCGCCGACAACTCGCTGCGGATTCGCTCCGACAGGAACGTTCCACGGAAGTGCGAGGGCGGCGGCGAAGAAGAGCGGAAGCATGCTTCAGTGTGCGGCTGGACGCGCCGGCCAGTTGATCATTAGATGCACAGGTGGGTCCAGCGAGCGCTCTTCGAGCTGCACCAGGAAACGCGAACCATCGGGCGCCGGCTCGAAGTCCATCGCCTCGGCGGCCTGGAAAAGCATGTGCGGAGCGCCGAGGGTCCCATTCGCCGCGACCGACGCTCATGACGCGTCCGCCCGGTGCCAGGAAAAAGAGCTCTGTTCCGTCCTTTCGCCATCGCGGATACGTTCCGCCATCGGGCGAGACTCGCATCGATTCCTCTGAACCATCTAAACCAGCGACTCGCCGCGGATCAGCTCCATCACGAGCACGCCTCTCCATCGGTCGATGTGAAATCGTGGATGGTGATGATGTTCGGATGGTTGAGTGCCGAGGAGCTGTGCGCTTCGCGTTCGAAGCGGGCGAGGCGCTGCGAGTCGCGACTCAACTCCTGCGGCAGGACCTTGATCGCCACCTCCCGCCCGAGGCGCGTGTCGCGAGCGCCGTAGACCTCCCCCATCCCGCCCGCCCCGATCGGCGCCGAGATCTCGTACGGCCCCAGGCGCGAGCCACGATCGAAGCGCATCACTGCCGCCCAGCCAGCCGCGCCGGCCAGTTCGTCAGGATATGCACCGGCGGATCGGTGGTGCCTTCTTCGATCTGTACCAGAAATCGCGAGCCGCCGGGTGCGGGCTCGAACTCCACGAGATCGGCAGATTGAAAAAGCATGCGCGGCGGGCCGGTGGTAGCACCGCCGCTCATCGGCGCACTCATCACGCGTCCACCTGGTCCCAGGAAGAAGAGCTCCTTGCCGTCGTCGCGCCATCGCGGACGCGTTCCACCATCCTTTGAGATGCGCGCCGCCAGCTCGGAGCCTTCGAAAGCCCGAACGTAGATCTCGGGACGTCCGGACGCGTTCGAATCGTAAGCAACCCAATGACCGTCGGGCGAGAAGCGCGGCGACTGTTCATTGAATGGAGTTGCTGCAAACGGGCGAGGCTTGCCGGCCGGATCGAGGGGCAGAGCGTAGATATCTGCGGCACCCGCTGGCCGGTGATCGACGAACAGCATCCATTTCCCGTCGCGCGAGATATCGTGCGGTTCTTGGGGGCCTGGTCCCGAGTACACCAGCGTTCCACCCTCCTCGCCGAGCTTCAGCCTGAAGATGTCGGGCGGTCCGCCATTTCCGTCGGTGCGGTAGTAAATGGTCCTGCCATCCGGAGCCCACACCGGCGCGACCTCATCGTGGCCTTTGAACGTCACGCGTTCGGAGCTGTCGCGATCGAGATCGTAGATCCAAATGTCGCTCGATCCCGTCTTGGGGTCGAGAATGCCGACAGCGTATCGGTGCCCGTCCGGAGAAAAGCGGCCTAACGGACTGAAGACAGCGTTCGCGATCTGCCGGAGCTCGACACCCGTACGGTCGACCCACATCAGTCGAGAGCGCCCTTGCGCAAGTCGCCACGCCAGAACGCCATTTTCAGAGGCTGTGAAAGCCGCTGAACCTGTATTGGCAAAATAGTAAATGTGATCGACGACTGGTCTGGCTTCACCCGTCAGTCGAGCTGTATCGGGATCGAATGGTTGCGCGAGCAGTGTGCCGTCCCGCACGAAGAGGAGATGGCCGTTGGCGTATACCGCGCGGGAGTCGATCGCCATCTGCACCTTCCTCGGAGGTGTTCCGTCGAGCGATCCGACCAGCAACTCGTGTCCCGGACTATTCTCCCGCGACATGAGAATGAGCACATAAAGAAAATGTTTCCCATCCGGAAGAAACTGTGGCCACCACGGAAGGCCCAGCGGTGTGCGACTGAATCCTACGAGGAGCTGCGGTTTTCCACCGGTGGCGCTGACGCGATAAATGCCAGGCACCGGCGTGGAGTACTGGACGTACAGAATCGTATCGCCGGACCACGTCGGCGTTCCTTCGGGTCTCGCGTCGCAAAGAATTCTGCCCGGACTTCCATCAACCGGGACGGTCTTCAATTTGCCTTCGGAAAAATAGGCGATGGATTTCCCGTCGGACGACCAGCAGACCGAGAAAGCATTTTCGACAATTTGACGCGCGGTACCGGAGCGCAGGTTGTAGAGCCAGATCACTGGAATGCCGTCGGCGTTCATGCCATAAACGGCGAGTGCGTCGCCGTTCGGCGAGAGAGCGACCGGCACCGCGACTTCGTCTCGAAACACGTACGCGATTTCCGGAGTCGGAATTGCCGACTGGAGAGACTGCGCCGACTCGGAAGGTGAGCGCTTCCAGATGGCTAACGCGATCGCGATTGCAATCGCTGCGGCAGCGAGAGCCAGAGGCCATGTGGCGCGGACACTCTTGTCCGTGCGCGCCGACGGAAGTGTCGGCGCGACACTCAGTCGCCGCAGGTCGTGTGCAAGATCGCTCGTCGATCCATAGCGCTGCGCCGGATTCTTCTGCAGGCACCTCTCGACGATCCAGCCCAGCGGTTCACCGAGCGGCGGTGCTTC
>JALYZI010000291.1 GCA_030948915.1 Acidobacteriota bacterium | reverse complement strand
CCCTTCAATCGGGCTCACTCAAAGGCATTTCGCACCCCCTGTCCTGCCGTCGGGAAGGGCTGCTGGTAGCATCGCGTGTGCGTTGTGAGCTCGACCTGGGCGTGTCGACTCGAGCTAAAGCAAAAATTTCCGCACCTCTACAGATCAGCCATGACTTCCCTGACTTGCGCGGAGATTCTCGCGGGGCGTGCGCCGAAAGACAGCCCCGTCACCGTCGAGGGATGGGTGCGAACGCGGCGCGATTCCAAGGCCGGCATCTCATTCGTGCACGTGTCCGACGGCTCCGGCTTTCATCCTGTGCAGGTGGTGGCGCCCAACACGCTGCCGAACTACGCCGATGAAATTCTGCGTCTGACCGCCGGCTGCTCGGTGCAGGCCACGGGCGTCATCGTGCCCTCGCCCGCGAAGGGCCAAGCTTTCGAGATGCAGGCGAGCGAGGTCAAGGTGCTCGGCTGGATCGACGATCCGGATTCCTACCCGATTCAACCGAAGCCGCACACGCTTGAATTCCTGCGCGACGTCGCCCATCTGCGGCCCCGCACCAACGTCATCGGCGCCGTCACTCGAGTCCGCCACACCATCGCGCAGTCCATCCATCGTTTCTTTCACGACAACGGCTTCTTCTGGGTGAATACGCCCATCATCACCGCGTCCGACGCCGAAGGCGCAGGCGAGCTTTTTCGGGTCTCGACGTTGGACCTGATGAATCTGCCGCGCACGCCTGGAGGCAAGATCGACTTCGGCCAGGATTTCTTCGGCCGCGAAACCTTCCTGACCGTCTCGGGGCAGCTCAACGTCGAGACCTATTGCATGGCGCTGTCCAAGGTCTATACCTTCGGCCCCACTTTTCGCGCGGAGAACTCCAACACCAGCCGGCACCTCGCCGAATTCTGGATGGTCGAACCCGAGATCGCATTTGCGGACCTGGCCGACAACGCGAGCCTCGCGGAGGCGTTGTTGAAGCACGTCTTCCGGACCGTGCTAAGCGAACGTCCGGACGACATGGCGTTTTTCGAAGAGCGCATCGAAAAAGGCGTGATCTCCAAGCTCCAGCGCATCGTCGACTCGGAGTTCGTGCGCATGGATTACGCCGAGGCCATCGGCATCCTGGAACGCTCGAAGCAAAACTTCGAATTCCCGGTCAAGTGGGGAATGGACCTGCAATCGGAGCACGAGCGCTACATCTCCGAGCAACACGCGGCCAAGCCGGCGATCCTGATGAACTACCCGAAAGAGATCAAGGCGTTTTACATGCGGGTCAACGACGATGGCAAAACCGTCGCGGCGATGGACGTGCTCGTGCCGGGAATCGGCGAGATCATCGGCGGCAGCCAGCGCGAGGAAAGGCTCGACGTGCTCGACTCGCGCATGACCGAGGCCAAGCTCGACAAGGATCACTACGCCTGGTATCGCGATCTGCGCCGCTACGGCACCGTGCCGCACGCGGGATTCGGTCTCGGCTTCGAGCGGACGGTGGCGTACGCGACGGGACTGTCCAACGTGCGCGACGTCATTCCGTTTCCCCGAACGCCGGGAAATGCCCGGTACTGAACAGGTCGGGCGGGCCTTTCACAAACGACGCCTCGCACATGAATCCGCTTATCTGATCGACACCACAAGCCCGCGTCACAGCTCCAGGTGCGCACATCAAAATTGACCACGGTTGCTCCGAAAGATATCGTGTGTACCTCTTCCGATGGCGTTGCAAGCGTTGCCATGCTCGATCTCGACGCCGCTGCGCGCGGCTGTGGCTCGGGTTTCTTAACGTAGAGGACCATCGAACCCCATGTTTACGTTGCATCCGCTGCCGCCGCAGATCGTCCCCGCGCTCGTGCAGAAGCTCGTCCGCGCCGAGCCGGCGACCATCGGCCATTTTCGTGATTGGGGATTCATGGATCCGGCAATCAAAGCCATGCAGCAGAATGTGCGCATTGCCGGACCCGCGGTGACGGTGCATCAGCCGGGAGTCGACGGAACCATCATCGGCTATGCGCTGGGGCAACTCCGGCCGGGAGACATTCTGGTCGTCGATCGTTGCGGCGACACGCGGCACGCGGGATTCGGCGGCGTCGTCGCGTATGCGGCGAAGGTCGCCAAGGTCGCAGGCGTGATCATCGACGGCGTGATCGCCGATATCGGCGAGATTCGCCAATACGGGGTACCGGTGTGGTGCCGCGGGCTGTCCGCAATCACGACCAAGCGCATCGGTCTGGGC
>JALYZI010000286.1 GCA_030948915.1 Acidobacteriota bacterium | reverse complement strand
CCACCGGCCACCGGCCACCCGTTGAACGGAGGCAGCCATGCCGACGTTGACGATGCGCGAATTAGCCGAGATGACCGGCGGCGAAGTAATTCAAAATCCGGACCTCCGCATCTCCTCCGTCGTCATCGACAGCCGCGAAGTCAAACCCGACTCGGCCTTCTTCGCGATCAAAGGCGAGCGGCTCGACGGACATCAATTCGTTCCGCAGGCGCTGCAGACCGCGCGCGCCGCTGTCGTCGAACACGTTCCCGATCCCTTGCCGCGCGACAAAGGCATCGTGCGCGTCGGCGATACGACCAAAGCGCTGCAGGAGCTCGCGCGGTCAATTCGCAAGCGCTCCTCATTCCTGCTGATCGGCATCACCGGTTCGGCCGGCAAGACGACGACGAAGGAAATGATCGCGACGCTCATCGGGACCGAGCGCCGCACCTTCAAGTCGTGGGGAAATTTCAATAATCTGATCGGCGCACCACTCTGCATCGACAACACTCCTGATGATGCCGAGGTGGTGGTCAGCGAGATGGGAATGAATCACAAAGGTGAGATCGCGATCCTGGCCGGCCTCACGCATCCCGACATCGGCGTCTATACCAACATCGGTCCGGTCCACATCGAGTTCTTCGGCACGATCGAGAAGATCGCCGAGGCGAAAAGAGAACTGCTCGAGAACCTCGCGCCGAATGGCACGGTGGTTCTCAACACCGACAACGTCTACGTGATGAACATCAGCCGCGGGTTCGACGGAAAAAAAGTGACGTATGGCATCGATCATCCGGCCGATTTTCATCCGACGAACATCGTGGAGCGCGGACTCCTCGGCACGCGATTTACCCTCGAGGGACGCGCCTTCGATCTGGCGCTCCCCGGGCGCCACAATCTCGAGAATCTTCTCGCTGCCATCGCGACCGCGCGCTCGGCCGGCATCTCGTGGGAAGGCATCGAGGGCGGCATTCGCGAAGTGAAGCCGGCGTACCATCGCGGCGTCATCGTGCCGTGGCGCGGCGCGACGATTTACGACGACACCTACAACTCCAATCCGTACGCGCTTTCGAGCGCAGTTACGCTGATGCGCCAGGCAGATGTAAGCGGACGGCGCATCGCCGTGATCGGCGACATGCTGGAGCTCGGCGAACGCGAGCTCGAGTATCACTACGAATCGGGCCGCGGCATTCCGCTCGACATCGACGTCGTCGTCGGCGTCGGAAAGCGCAGCAAAGCGCTTCTCGATGGCGCGCGAAAGGCGGGCTTCACCGACGAGCGCCTCATGCACTTCGACAACGCCGAAGCGGCCGCGAACTTTCTCGAATCGTTCATCCGCCCCGGCGATCTGGTTCTCATCAAGGCATCCCGAGGAATTGGTCTGGATCGGATTGTCACGAATTTGACTAACCGGCAACCGGCAACCGGCAACCACGTCGGAGGTCGCAAGTAAATGCTGTACTACCTGCTTTACCCGCTGCGAAACATGATCTCCGGATTCAATGTCTTCCGGTACATCACGTTTCGCACCGCGTGGGCCGCGCTGACCGCGCTCGTGATCTCCTTCATCCTTGGACCGTGGCTGATCGAGCGCATGCGGCAGATCAAGCTCGGCCAGTTCATCCGCGAAGAAGGACCGAAGTCCCATCAGCAGAAAGCCGGCACGCCGACGATGGGCGGGATCCTCATCAACATCGCGATTCTGATTCCGACGCTTCTGTGGGCCGACATCCTCAATCCGTACATCTGGATCGTTCTGTTCGTGACCTTCGCGTACGGCGCGATCGGATTCGTCGACGACTACCAGAAGCTCGTCAAGCGCCGCAACCTCGGCCTGACACCGAAACAAAAGTTTTCGATGCAGATCGGCATCGCGCTGGCAGCCGGCCTGGCGATCGCATACCTGCCTTCGATTCATAACAATTATTCGACCGTATTAACGTTCCCATTTTTCAAGACGCTGCACTTGAACCTCGGATTCCTGTACATCCCGTTCATCATCGTGGTGATCGTCGGAGCGTCGAACGCCGTGAATTTGACGGATGGCCTGGATGGTCTCGCGATCGGCACCACGCTGATCGCGGCCGGCGCCTACACGATCCTCACTTACGCCGCCGGAAACTTTCGCGTTGCCGATTACCTCCGCATCGCGTGGGTCCCCCAGGCCGGAGAGCTGGCAGTCTTCTGCGGGGCGATGGTCGGGGCATCGCTCGGCTTTCTCTGGTTCAACGCACACCCGGCCGAGATTTTCATGGGCGACGTCGGCTCGCTCGCGCTGGGCGGCGCGATCGGAACGCTGGCGGTGATGATCAAGCAGGAGATCCTGCTGGTTTTCGTCGGTGGACTCTTCGTCGTCGAAGCAGCCTCGGTGATCCTTCAGGTGGCGTCGTTCAAGCTGACCGGCCGCCGCATTTTCAAGATGTCGCCGCTGCACCATCACTTCGAGCTTGCCGGCTGGCGCGAGACGAAAGTCGTCGTGCGCTTCTGGATCATTGCGATCATTTTTGCTTTGTTGAGTTTGTCGACACTGAAACTGAGATGAGCAAATACCTGGTGGTGGGGGCGGGGAAGTCGGGCGTCGCGGCAGCGAATTTTCTCGTCGCGCGCGGCGAAGAGGTGTCGATCGCCGATAGCAGCCAGCATCCCGAAGTGCCCTTTCCGCTCGACGATCGAGTGCGGCGATTCTTCGGATATCAGGACGAGACGGCGCTCAACGGTGCGGCCACCGTCGTTGTCAGCCCCGGCGTTCCGCTGAACATTCCGCTGCTGCAGCGCGCCGCCGGCCGATCGATTCCTGTCATCGGCGAGATCGAGCTGGCGTACCGCTATCTTCAGGGCAACGTCATCGCGATCACCGGCTCGAACGGAAAATCGACGACGACCGCATTGATCGGCGAGATTCTCAAAGTCGCCGGACGCCAGCCGATCGTTGCCGGCAACATCGGACAGCCGCTGATCGCGTCGCTGGATCTCGAGAAGCCGCGAACGTACGTGCTCGAGCTCTCGTCGTTTCAGTTGGAGACCGTCGAAAAGTTCCGCGCGAACATTGCGCTCCTTCTGAACATCACGCCCGATCACATGGATCGCTACGCGAACTTCGACGCGTACTCCGCCGCGAAATACAGAATCTTTCGCAATCAGGAAACGTCGGATACCGCGATCGTGAATGCATCCGAGCGCCGCGAAGCACCGCGTGGGCTGACGGTGGCCCGGACGTGGAAATTCTCCGCCTCGCAGCACGTTGAGGATGGAGCCTTTCTCGATGGAGACGCAATGGTGCTTTGCGTGGGCGGCGAGGAGCGGCGTATTCCACGCGCGTCGCTGAAGCTGGCCGGCATGGCGAACGTCGAGAACGCGCTGGCGGCCTGGCTCGCGGCGCGAGCGGCGGGCGTGGATGACGTCGCGGTCCAGATCGCGTTCGGCACATTCGCCGGATTGCCGCATCGCATGGTGCTCGTCCTCGAGCGTGACGGAGTCCGCTACGTCAACGATTCGAAGGGCACCAACGTCGACGCGACGCTCAAATCGCTCGAAGGGTTTCCACCTGCGAGCGTCGTTCTGATTCTCGGCGGCAAAGATAAAGCCGGGGAGTTCGAGCGCATGCGCGAGGCGGTCGCTGAGAAAACGCGCGCAGTGCTCACGATTGGAAAAGCGGCCGATCGCATCGCATCGGCGCTGGAGGGAGTGGCGAAGATCGTGCCGATGGGCGACATGCAGCACGCGGTGCAGTGGGCGTCGGAGCACGCCAAAACGGGAGATACCGTCTTGCTGTCGCCGGCCTGCGCGAGCTTCGATCAGTACCGAAACTTCGAACACCGGGGTGAGCATTTTGAAGAGCTTGTTCGCGCACTTTGAGGAGTGGCCGGTTGCCGGTGGCCGGTTGTCAGAAG
>JALYZI010000280.1 GCA_030948915.1 Acidobacteriota bacterium | reverse complement strand
GTGCGCTGCGCGCGCAGCTCCGGTTCCAGCGGCCGAAGGCGTCCCAGCCATCGCGCCGACACCGCGGCGACGCCGAGAAGCACGACCACCGCGAGGCTGACGCTGTAGCGGCGTGCCTTCATGATTTGTGCTCCAGGACGAAGACCTTGTGCCACGAAGCGCGCGTCAACACCCGGCCTAACAACGCGTCGATCGGAAGCGACAACGCGGTGGCCGCGAAAAGCGCGATCCTGCGCAGCGGCATCCTTCGATAGTGTGGCAGAAGCATCGTTTTGAGCGGGACCGGGTCGACACCGGTGACTTTCATCACGCGCAACCGGGCCTTTTCGAAGGCCGCCAGATATTCGTCAGCGGTCCGTGCGCGGAAAACGGGCGTATCACAGCTTGCGTTGCGCCGCGTCGGCGCGGATTCGAGAAGGATCGCGCGTCCATCCGGTTTGAGATGCCGCGCGATGTTGTCGACCGCCTGCTGCAGCCGGGCGCCGTCGAGAATGTGCTGCAACACAGTCACCGTGAGAATTTTGTCAAATTTATAGTCTATATTTAATGTGACTATATCGGCGACCATGAACGATGACGGCAGACCTGCGATCATGCTCGGCGAGAGGTCGATGCCGGTGACCCGCGCACCGCGCCTGGCCGCCAGGCGGCTCCACCGGCCGACGCCGCATCCGACGTCGAGCAGCGACTCGCCGCCCTTGAAGCGCAAATGCCGTGACAACGCGAGGTACTGCGTCAGATGAATCGCGCCGTTGTAGAACGACGGCATCCCGTACGAACACACCGCGCGCAGTCCGCGGTACGTCCGCGCGCGCTCCTCCCAATACCGCTGCGCACCCTCGGCCGTGGTGAGGTCGTATGTCGGAAAAGCGCTCATGCGCCAAACTGCTCGCGAAACTCACGCGCCAGCGAGACTTCGTCCTGGAAGTGATCCTGATAAACGCGACGTCCGAAAAATCGAAGGCTGAACCAGTTCAGATATCCGGTGGTCACCGGAATGATGTGCAGCAACTGGTACAGGTAGTACACCGGCACCGCCACCAGCAGCCGGAGCCGCTCGCCCTTCGCGCTGACGACCAGCAGGAAAATCGTCAGCAGCGTGTATTTCGCATAGGCCAGCAGAAAGTAGAACGGATCGTTCCACGCGCCGTTGGCGATCGCGTGGATACCGAGGAGGTCGTCGATCGCGTTGACGACACCGGCGATCGACAGGATCAGCGCGATCAGTTTCAAAGGATGAAAGATGATCGCGAAGATTCCCATGTACACGAGATAGTGGTAGGTAAAGAAGAGCCGGTTGCCGGCCGTCTTCTGCACCTCCGCGAAATTCTCGTAGTAGACCTTCATCAATCCGAAGAACCAGCCGACGCGCTGCGAAAACCACGCGTCGATGGTGCGCTTTCCTTCAACCTGAATCTCGAGGCGGTCGTCGTAGTAGATCTGCTGTCCATCGCCGAGCAGTAGCAGCGCGTTTCGGAGATCCTCGGCATAAACCGAGAGCTGGTGGCGCTCGAAAACGCGCTCGAGCGCGTCGCGGCGGTAGAACGCGATGCCGGAAGTGATGCTGCGATCGGCGAGGCTTTTGCGCCCGATCTCGAACGTGAACGCGTATTCCAGCTCCTGCAGCCTCGCCAACCACCCATCCTGGCGCACCCGAATCCTCGGGCAAAACGCCGCAAAGCCGCTGCGCTGAAATTCGAAAATCGATCGCTCGAGGTCGGAGATCTCGGTCTGCGATCTGTTTTGAATGATGCCGTCGGGATCGAGGACCCCAATGGTCGTGATCTCCGGCGGTAGTTGTTTGAGCAGCTCTTTGAGCGCCGCCGGTTTCTTGCGATTGACTTCCCCGCGAATGCAGTGCACTCCCGCCTGACGCAAACGCAGAAACGTGCGATCGGTCGAGGCGTCGTCGATGACCCACAGGTGCTCGCGGTAGCTCTCGATCCCTTCCAGAAACGCTTCAAGCTCGTCTTCGGCGTTGTGCACGGAAAGGATCAGCGCGTACGGCCGAAGGTGCAGCTTCATCTGATAGGGCGAGAATTCGCCGACTCGCAGCGGCACCGACGTGGCGTTGAGGGCGTTGTTCTTTTTCATGAGAAGAAATCGGATCGCGACGTCGATGAGATCGATGAAGACGATGAGGTTGACCGCGATGTAGACCAGGACATCGAAGCCGCCGGCCGGCGCGGCCGGAAGCGCTCCGCCGATCTTGATCGACAGCACCACCACGCCCACGACGATCAGCACAACGATGACCAGGGCGCGGTTCATCTTCCGGAAGCTCTCTCCAGTGCCGTCTCTTCGAATTCGTCGCGCAGTGCTTTCTGCTGTTGCGTCGTCAGAGCAGGCAGGTGCGCCATGAGATGATCGATCGCTTCACTTTCGACCGGAACGGTGTGGCCGGCCCGGGCGAGAATCGGAATCGCCGAGGCGATCCACAGCAGCGAACGCACCCGCGACGGCAGATGCGGAACATCGCGCTCGAGCACTTCCATGCGGTCGCGGAAGAGCTCTTCGATTTCGACAATCGCGTCGCGGACCGCCGGGTCGAACGGCAGGATCTTCGACGGCTGGTCCCACCGGATCGCGGTGCCGGGTACTTGCTGCGATGTGGTGACGATTTGCGATCGCAACCGCGGATCGGTGGACATCGCGGCGCCGGAGAACGGGATCACATATGGGTACATGCCGACTTCACAGCCGGCGGCGATCCACGCGTATGCCTGCCGGATCGTCTCGGCCACGTCGAACAGCGAGCAGCGCGGCGAGGTGAGGATCGTGTCGAGGAAGGGCGTGATGCCGAGCGCGCGCGCGTCGCGCAACGCCGAGTCAATGTGTCCATAAATCTGACTCTTGTTGAATTCCTCGAGCATGCCTGGCGAAAAACTCTCGATGCCGAAGCCGAGGACGCGGAATCCGGCCAGGCGCATGGCTTCCAGCCGTTCGCGCGTCATCGCGTCGATGCGATTCGTGCTGATGAACTGCAGGTTGGGCGGCAGCTCGCCGCGCTCTTTCGCGTCGATGATCAGCTTCATGAGCGGAAGAACGCGGGCATCGGTGCGAAAGACGAAGATGTCATCCTGAAAAATGATCGTGCGCACGGTCGGATGCGCAGCGATGATGCGCTGGATCATCGTCATGCATTCGTGTTCGTCCAGGCGCGCGATCCGCGCCGTGCTGCCTTGGGCCGCGTTGAGAAAATGCGTCGATGAGCAGAACGTGCAGCCCATCGGACAGTAATTGAGCGTGATCAGTCGCACCGAGCGGATTTCCGACAGCCGCGCTTCACGATCCGCTTTGAACGGCAGCGCACCGACGTTGTACGCCTCTTCCAGGCGCTCCCAATACTTCGCGTACGGCATCTCTTCGTACGGAATCCTGAAGATGGAATCGCGGAGCTCGTCATGAGTGAGCGCCGGCTGCATCTGGACTTGAATCGCGCCGTCGCTGCTCCGCCACGCCGTGCCGATGATGTCTTCTACCGGAGCAGCCTTGCCGACGCGAGTGAGGATCTCGATGAGCGGCCGCTCGCCTTCGCCTAACACGACGATGTCGAAGGGACCAAGGTTGAACATTGCGTTGACATTGAAAGTCGCTTCCATTCCGCCGGCGACGAGGAGCGACTCCGGACGCCTCGCGTGCGCGAGGTGCGCGAGCGAGAGGTCCCATTTCAACGTCATGCCGGTGGTCGAGAATCCGATGACGCTCCACACTCGCTGCGCGAGGACCTGCTCGAATGCGCGCTCGGGTGTGCCCGACTCGACGCAATTCGGATCGAACACCGCCACCTCGAATCCTCGGCTCTGCAGAACGCCTTTGAGTCGCCAGACTCCGAGCGGCGGCGCGAGGAACGTGTATTCACCGGAGTAAGGATCGTACGGCCCCACCAGAAGCGCCGACGGCCTCACCGGCAAACAGCCTCCACGCGGCGTTCGTGTTCGACGACACCGTCGTGCACTGCGATCTGCGACAGAAGCTGATCGCGCGCGCTGCGAATCTCGTCCATGAGTTGTTGGTGGACGCCGCGGAAGATCTCGTCGCGGTCGCGATCGCGATCCGACCAGTTGATCGGATGGAGATTGAGCTGCAGCCGTTTCGGAATGTCGCCGGTTGTCAGCATCGACCACGCCGAGTCGCGCCAGGCGCGGCAGGAATCGGAGATATAGACGGCGTCGACGCCGTAGGCATTGATGAAGCCGAGCGAGTCGCTCCGGAATGGATCGCCGCCGCTGAGCGCGGGCTGATGCATCGCGATCGACACGACGCGCTGACCTGCAAGCTCGCTCAGCAAATTCGCCTGCGCACGCAACAGCGCCGGCCACTCATTTTCGGGAAAGGCCCGAAAGGTGTTGATGTCGTAGTGCAGGCCGACTTCGTGTCCAAGCTCCGTCAGGCGCCGCGCGAAGTGGGCGTGCTCGGGCGCGCAGAGGTTGTAGTAGCGGCTGCCGGTGAGAAGAAAGTACGTCGCATGCATCGACCGCTGGGCTTCCATCTGCGCCAGGCGCAAAGCGGCCGCCGGCGAGTAATCGACGTCGTGGCGAAGGATGAAAAATGGCTCGGGCGCCGGGTTTCGGAATTGGGTGCAGCGGTTGTTCGAGGCGATGCGATTGACGATCCACCAATATGTATCGAAATCAAACGCATCGTGCATGACTAACTATAACGGAAATTTGTAGGGAATTCACGTGCGATTATTGGTGATGATTGTCACCATCTCTTTAGAGACGACAATGTCGCGATCGCGCGGAACGGCCTCCAGCATCTCCTGCTCCCCGATGCCGCTCTTTTCGTGGAGCATCGTCGCGCGAAAATACTTCACGAATTCCTCGGCCGTCGGGAAGGTGAGCCGCGAGCGAAGAACTTCCTCGCGATAATCACCCAAAATCTCACGAGCGATCGGGGCGATTTCGCTTCGCAGCCTGTCGGCGCGAGTGAAGATCACTGCATCGGTCGGCCGGCCCGTCAGCGAAGCGTCGAATTCGAAAAGCTCGCGCGCGTTGTTTGCGGTCGGCCCGATCAGCACCAGTTCGCCGCCCGTTTGCAGGACGCGCTTGAGCTCCGAAATCGTGAAGCGCGGATCGCGCGCGTTGTAGATCGCGAAGTTCGAAAAGCAGAGATCGAACGCGCGGTCGGCAAACGGCAGGGGATCATCCATCGATCCGCAATACAGATTTGCCTTCGGATACGCGCTCTTCGCGGCGTCGAGGAGTTTTTGTTCGCGATCGAGACCGGTGACGGTTTCCGCATGACGAAAATAAATCCCGAAGTGATTTCCATCGCCGCAGCCGAGGTCGAAGATCGAGCGGCGAGGGGCGCGAGCGGTGAACTCCTCGATCCAGTCGGAGACGTCGAAATTCGCGAAGAGCTTGTGGGCGCGGATGCGGACCTGCAGCTTGTCGAGTTTTTCGTCGTAGCTGAGGTCGCGGGGCACGAGAATAGTTTATGTCGCGGCCGATTCTTGTCGGCTCCCACGATTATAGTTGCCGGTTGCCGGTTGCCGGTTGCCGGTGCAGTCCGTCGGCAACCGGTCACCGGCCACCGGCCACCGGCCACTTATGGAC
>JALYZI010000132.1 GCA_030948915.1 Acidobacteriota bacterium | reverse complement strand
GCTTCACGATCGCCGGCGCGAAGAAGAAGCTGGAAGCCGAGTCGTCAGAGCCATCGGAATCGCCGGCCGCTCGAGTTCCGGCAGCGAAGGATTTGACGAAAGCGCTTCTGAACATCAGGAAGGAGCTCGCGGCGATCCTGCAGATGCTGGAGGAGTGAGCGTCCTACGCGCGAAATAGCGCCGCGATCCGCTCCAGCCCCCGCACATCCTCCTCATCAAACGCGTCGAGCTGATCGGAATCGACGTCCAGCACTGCGATCAACTCGCTGTCGGGTCCGAACACCGGCACGACGATCTCCGATTTTGAATTCGGATCGCACGCGATGTGTCCGGGAAACTTAGTCACGTCCGGAACAATGATTGTCTCGCGCCGCTCGGCTGCCGTCCCGCAGACGCCGCGGCCGAATTCGATCTGCAGGCAGCCCACAGTCCCGATGTACGGACCGACGACGAGCCGATCGCCGCACACGCGATAGAAGCCGGTCCAGAAAAAATGCGAAAATCGATTCGCGAGAATCGAATTGATCGTCGACATGAGAGCAATGTCGTCGAGCCCGTCGCCGCCCTCATCGCGCCAGATCGCGGCGATCGCGTCGTAGCAAGCGTCGTAGTTCGCCGCCTTCATGACACCATCGCGCGCCGGTAAATGCGATCGTATTCAAGCGCCGAGCGATCCCAGGAGAAATCCGTCGACATGCCATTGGCCTGCAGCTGCTTCCAGATGCGCGTGTCTTTGAAGTTGAGAATTCCGAGCCACGCGCACGTGAAGAGATCGCGAGGTGCCGGAGTGACGAAGCCGAAACCGTTCGCTTCGACGGCGTTTGTTGCATCGAAGGGAATCACGGTGTCGACCAATCCGCCTGTCAGACGAACGACAGGGACCGTTCCGTAGCGCAACGCATACATCTGATTGAGACCGCACGGTTCGTAGATCGACGGCATGAGCAGCATGTCCGATCCGGCGTAGATGCGATGCGCCAGAGCGTTGTCGAATCCGATCCAGACGCGGCAGCGATCGCTGTTCGCCTCGCCGATTCGCGCAAGCGAGTCTTCGTACTGCGGCTCGCCGCTGCCGAGGATGACGGCCTGGGCTCCGGCGCTCAACATCTGCGAGAGCGCCGGGATCAGAAGGTCCACACCTTTCTGATCGACCAGCCGCGACACGAACGCAAGCAGCGGCGTCTTCGCACGATTGCGCAGCCCCGCTTCGCGCAACAACGCGCGTTTCGAGAGCGCCTTGCCGGCCATGCGACTCGCTTCGTAGTTTGATGGAACGTTCGCATCGGTCTCCGGGTCCCAAAGATCGACGTCGATCCCGTTGAGGATGCCGCTCAGCTTGAACGAGAGACTGCGGAGAACGCCATCGAGGCCGGCGCCATGCGCCGGCGTTTGAATCTCGTGTGCGTAATTCGGCGAAACGGTCGTGACCTGATCGGCGAAGATGATTCCGCCCTTCATCAGATTGACTTCGCCAAAATGTTCGAGCGCGTCGGGCGACCAGTAGCGGCTGTGCAGTCCGAGAACGTTGAAATTGGCTGCGGGACCGATGCCCTGGTAATTGAGATTGTGGATCGTGTAAATCGACCTGGTGGCCGCGAATCCGGAGATGCCGCGCAAGCCGGAGCGCAGATAGGTCGGCAGCAGCGCCGTGTGCCAGTCGTGCGCGTGGACAATGTCCGGAACGATGCCGAGCAGCTCACATGCGCGGATGACGGCGCGGCAGAAAAATGTGAAACGCTCGATGCCGTCGTCGTAGCCGTCGGCGCGCGGCGCGTAGAGATGCTCGCGATTGAAAAAATGATCGTTCGCGACGAGGTAAAGCGGAATGTCCGTTCCCGGCAGATTCGCGCGCAGATACGACGCCTCGGCCGCCCAATTCGCCCACATGACCTGGGTCGTCGGCAGCGCTTCTTCGAGGGGCTCGCCATTTCGCTCGAACCACTCGCGCGCCTGGCGATGCATCGGCATGAACATGACGACGTCGTGACCGAGCTTCGCGAGAGCCTGCGGAAGCGACCCGCAGACATCTCCCAACCCGCCCGTCTTCGCGATCGGCGAAACCTCGGCGCTTGCGAAGAGGATGCGCATCGCGCGCTATGAGATCAGAATCGCGGCGTAACCCACAACGTGCGAATAATCGCCGTTGATATCACCCGAGGTCGCGTGCTTGATGAGCGTGGCGTTACTGGCACCGAGTTTCTTCGCGGCGATCAGCATCGTCGTTGTCGGGATGAACCCGCACATCGAAATATCCTTCTCGTCGACGACGCGCCAGAGCGATTCAGGGTCGAGCGCCAGCACCTGATCGATCGCCTCCTGATCTTTGGTCAGCGTGATCTCCTGGTTTTCGTAGTGATTGAGATCGGAGCTGGCGAGGATTCCGATCGGCTCCCCTTGCACGACGTCGGCAATCGCGTTGCCGATCTCCACGCAAAAAGCGTAGTTGGGAGCCGCGAGGCAGATCGGAACGAACGTGAAGTTTCCGACGAGCTGCTGCAGGAAGGGCAACTGGACTTCGAGTGAGTGCTCCTTCGCGTGCGCCTTCCAGTCTTCGCCCAGGAGGCGAGTCTTCGCGAGGAGCGCGTCCGCCAGTGCCGTATCGACCTGCACATTGCCTAGCGGTGTACCCCAGTCGCCCTCGCGGTTGATCGCTGCGTAGTGACCGATGCCGGTGTGATTCGGGCAGAGGATGATGTAGCGCTTCGGCAGCTCCGCCATCGCATAGAACGCCGCTGCGACATGTCCGCTGTACATCAGGCCAGCGTGTGGAACGACCGCCCCGACGAAGCGCGCCTTCTTCGCAGGTTTCGGATTCGCGGCGAAACAGGCCTGCACCTGCGCCCGCAGCCGTTCCGGCGACGCCTCATAAAACGAACCGGAGACGGCGGGCGGTCGGGTGGTCATCGAGGTAACACTAGTCTCGCGGAAAACTCGGCGAATAGAGAATCGCGTTCATGAACAGCGGCAGCGTGCCGCGCCAGAAGAGCCGGAAGTGCGGCTCGTCGGCGAACGTGATCACCTGGCCGCGTCCGTAAGGTTCGCTGACCATGTAGACCGCCCCCTTCATCCGATCGATCGACTCCGGCCATGCAACGCCCGACACCAGCGGATTGTCTTTCATGATCGTGACGATGTTGTCGACGCGATGCGAAACCGGCAACAGCGCTTCCTCGCGCGCGCCTTCGATCAGCACGTACGGCGGATGCGTCACGCCGAAGGTGAGGTACGAGCGCTCGTTCATCGTCGTGCGAAAGCTCGCGCCAGGGATCCGATAGTCGTTGTAGCGCTCATCCGTCACCGGGGTCTTGTCGTCATCCTTTTTCTTGGGCGGCTCCCACGACTTCAATTTCGAGATTTCGACATCCTTGTCACGCAGGAAACTGCTCGCACCTTTGACCGCGACGATCGTCCCGCCGTTGCGCACCCAGGCCTGCAGTCTCGTAATTCCGGTTTTGCCGAGGCGATCGGAGTAACCGGTGCCGTCGGGAAGGATGAGGACGTTGTAATGCGACAGATCGACGCCGCGCAGGGAATCGACGGACAGATTCGAATGTGGAGTCGGCGTGTCGATGTCGAGCGTGTGCCACAGCATTCCGTACGATGAGGCGCCGATGCCCGCCCCGCCGACCAGCGCGATCTTCGGATCGCGGATGAAATGGATGCGCTCCGAACCGAACGCCGTACCGCCCGTCCAGCCCGACTCGAGCGGGAACACGTTCAGGTTCAGATCGCGCGCGATGCGCGTCAGCGTCGCGTCGACATCCGGCTTGTTCGAGCCCTTGAGAATGATGATCGTTCCGCGCGAGAAGGTATGGTCCGCAACGGTTACCGCGTCTTCGCTGACATTGAAGCGGACTCCGTCGGTGAGCATCTGACCGGCGGCGCGATACGTGTTCGGATCGTTTCCGTCGATCAGATACCCGTATGCCGCCGAGCGGAATCCTGCCGCGGCGGACTTTTCGAAAGGACGGACTTCCCCGCTGAGCGGCGACGTAGTGACGAAGGTGTCCACGTCCATCGCGAGGGGCACCGACCATGACGTCAGATCGTAGAAATCGTTCGGCTCATCGGCCTCGGTCTTCTGCCGTTGCGACTCGACGAAACCTTTGGTGAACGTCGGCGTTCTCTCGAGCAACGTCTGCGCGAGACCGCCAAGCGGCTGCTTCGTGGAAACCACCGCTGTGCCGGCGGGAAACGTCTGCGACTCGGACGCGTCATTGTCGACGCGACTCGCCTTCACGGTGAGGGGCGCAGTGAGCATGCCGACTTGAATCGCCTGCCGCTGCAGCAGATCAACCAACGGCTGGAAATTCGGCGAGTTAGGCGGAATGAGGAACGTGCTCTGTGCGCTGCTCGCCTGATTGCGCACCGCGTTGTACGTGTACAGCAGCAGCTCCTCGGAATGCGCCGCTGCGGTTCGGAGCGTCGACATGCTGGTTGTGTAGTGGCGCTGGATGCGGTCGGCGAGCGTCAGCACCGTGCCGTCGTCGCGCAGAAACGCGGAGCCGCCGCGAGAACCGCCGGCCATCTCGTACGTCATGCCGATCGCCCCGTGCAGAGCCGGCCAGGAGTCTCCGTAGCCGGGGTAGAACAAATCGAATGTTTCGCCGACGAAGAACGGCCAGCCCTTCGCGGTGAATGCCGTGGCGTTCGCGCGGCCGAAGACTTCGAGCCATTTCTCGACGTCCTTGGGCAGGTTCGAGTTGATGGGCTTCGCGTCGGGCGGGAAAAAGTACGTCGAGTTCGAGCTCATCTCGTGGAAGTCGACGAACACCTGCGGATTCCAGCGGCGATACTCCGCGACGCGCGCCCTGGTCTCCTGCTGCGACGTCCAGCTCCAGTCTCGATTCATGTCGATGAGGTAATGGTTGTAACGACCGCCCGGCCACGGCTCGGCGTGTTCGAACGCGTCGGAATTCGCATCGGCTGTTGCTCCGCGCGTGCGGATGTACCACTGCACGTAACGTTCGCGCCCATCGGGATTGAGCAGCGGATCGATCAGCACCACCGCGTTGTCGAGAATCTTCGCCGCGTCAGGATCGCGCAGCAGCGTGCTGGCGGTCAGCATTGCCGCTTCGGCCGACGACGATTCGTTGCCATGCACACCGTACGCGAGCCATACCATCGCGGGAGTGGAACGCGCGATCTCGGCGGCGCGGACGGGGGTGGTGGTCGCTGGATCAGCGAGCGAAAGGACGCTCAGGCGCAGCGTATCGAGCGCCGCGCGATTCTTCGCCGACGTGATCACCGCCAGAACGAGCGGGCGATGTTCATATGTTTCACCAAATTGTTGTACTGTAATTAGTGGCGATTTCCGCGCAAGCTCGTTGAAGTAGTCGAGGATGCGCGCGTACGGAGTGAAGCGGTCGCCGAGTTTGTATCCCAGATACTCGTCGGGCGTCGGAACCTGGGCGAGGACGGGGGTGGCAATCAGAGCGATGACAATCAGCAGACGTCGAACCATCCGCGAATTGTATGACGTCACTCGCCGATCGTGACCTCGTCTTCGACGAGGGCTGCGGCGTTCGAACGCGTGTGGATGCCGAGGCGCTTCATCATCTCGTTGAGCGTCGACGGTTTCAGCTGCAGCAACTCCGCCGCCCTCTTCTGGACGCCGTTGGCCATCTCGAGCGACTGCAGGATCATCGCGCGCTCGTAACGCGAGACGGCGTCCTTGAGCGACAACCCTTCCGCCGGAACGACCATCGCGGGCTGCTCGGTGTCGACCGGATATCGCAGGTATTCCGGCAGGAGGTCCGGGCCGATGCGATCGGAGGTGCACAACACGACCGCACGCTCGATGGTGTTCTCCAGCTCGCGCACGTTGCCGGGCCAGGAGTGGTCCATGAGAATGCGCATCGCGTCGGACGTCACTTCGCGGACTTTCCGCTTGTTCTCTTCCGAATATTTGTCGAGGAAGTGCGAGACGAGCAGCGGGATGTCTTCACGACGCCGGCGCAGCGGCGGCAGCGTGATCGTAATGACGTTCAATCGATAGTAGAGGTCTTCGCGGAACCGGCCGTCCGACATCAGCTTCGAAAGCTCGACGTTGGTGGCCGCGATGATGCGCACGTCGACCTTGATCGTTTCGACGGATCCGAGGCGCATGAATTCGCGCTCCTGGATGACGCGGAGGAGTTTTGCCTGCGTCTCGAGGTTGATGTTGCCGATCTCGTCGAGGAAGATCGAGCCGCCATCGGCGACTTCAAAGAGGCCGCGCTTCGTGGCGATCGCGCCGGTGAAAGCCCCCTTCATGTGACCGAAGAGCGATGACTCGAGAAGCTCCGGCGGCAGCGATCCAGAGTTGACCGTGACGAATGCGTTGCGCGCTCTTGGCGAGGCGTGATGGATCGCTTTCGCAACCAGCTCTTTTCCGGTGCCCGATTCGCCGGCGACCAGAATGTTCGATCGCGACGGTGCTGCCAGCCGGATCAGCTCGAACACTTTTCGCATCGGCTCCGATTTGCCGATGATGTTCGAGTAGGCGTATTTCTGCGACAGCTCCGCTTTGAGCCGCTCGTTCTCTTTCGACAGCCGCCTCTGCTCGAGCGCCTTATTGACGGTGAGGACGACTTCCTCATTCTTGAATGGCTTGGGGATGTAGTGAAACGCGCCGTGCTTCATCGCTTCGATCGCGCCGTCGATCGACGAATAGGCGGTGATCACGATGACGGGCAGATACGGATTCGCGATGCGCAGCGCGCGCAGCGTGTCGATGCCGCTGATCCCCGGCAACATGATGTCCAGGATGACGAGATCGATGTTGTCGTCGTCATCGAGGATCGCGAGAGCGTGCTCGCCCGTCGCGGCCATGACGATCTCGAAGCCTTCCCTGCGAAGGACGGCTTCCAGGACGTCCCGAAGGACTTCCTCGTCGTCAACGATCAGTATTCGCATTAGTCGCGGTCCAAGTGTCCTTCGTCATGCCGCTCGCGCGCGGCAACGATATCGTGAACTCCGCGCCGTTGCCGGGCGCGCTCTCCACTGCGATCTCGGCATCCGAGGCGTGAAGAATGCGGCGCGTGATCGCGAGGCCCAGACCCGTCCCACCCTGACCGCGCTTGGTCGTGACCAGCGGCTCGAAGATCCGGCCAATGAGGTCCGGCGGAATGCCCTTGCCGTCGTCTTTGATCCGAATTTCCACCCGCTCTCCGTTCTCTTTCGCGCTGATCCAGATGTTCCCGCGCTCGCTCACAGCGTCCCGAGCGTTGAGGAGGATGTTGGTCAGAACCTGCTGCAGGTCGTGAAAGTTCCCACGGACCTGCGTTTCAGGGAGGCCGTTCACATGGACCGAGATTTGTTTTGGCTTCAACAGGTCTTCGTGCAGGTTGAGTGTGGAAGTAATCAGCGCCGGGACGCTGACCGTCTCGCGGGACCGCGGCCGGTTGGCAATCAGGTCGAGCAGGTTGTTCACGAGGCTCGACGCGCGGAACGACTGCTGCTCCATTTTCTTCAGCAGGAGATATTTCGGATCGTCGGGCGTCATGTCCTGCAACAGGAGTTGCGCGTAGGACGAGATGCCGGTCAGCGGTGTATTGACTTCGTGCGCGACGCCGGCAGCAAGAAGTCCGAGCGACGCCAGGCGTTCCTTGTCCTGCAGCTCGCGCTCCAGACGTGCGCGTTCCGTGATGTCGCCAATCACCAGGACGCGCGCGCCATCGGCGACGTCGGCGGCATTGAGCGGACTCGAAGTAACGGTGACCTCTTTTTCAGTTCCGTGGCGATTGATGAATTCCGTTTCGAGCGAGCGCGCGTTCGATCGCAGGAGCTCGTCGTAAGGCGGGAACAATTCGCTGATCGATTCATCGAGACCTTCGCCGCCGACCAGATCCCAGAACGCGCGGTTGGCAGTCAGAATCGTTCCGTCGCGCGCCACGACGGCGATGGCGGAGGACGACGACTCGATGATGTTTTCGTTGTACTCCTTCAGCGCACGAATTTCGTCGAGCTGACGCCGCAGACGTCCGTAGAGCCGCGCGTTTTCGATCGCGAGGGCAAGCGGCGCAGTGAGCGACTCGAGGAGATGAAGGTCATCGCGGGACAATGGCTCTTCGCCGCGCTTCGTACCCAGCAAAAGGAGGCCCTGAAGTTCACCGCGATTGGGCAGCGAAAGAACGTAGCGATATCCCGCGCGCAACAGCTTCCACGGCAAATCGCTCATCCCCGGCAGCCTCGGCTCCGTCAATACCATCGGCCCTTCTTCGGGCATCGTGCCGAAATCACCGATCGTCGTGCGGCGCGGAACGCCCGGCTCGTCTTCGTAGATGACCAGCGCCGTTCCCTCGCGCGTGAAGAGATTCATCTTGTCGATGTCGAGCGCCGCGCGCATGCGCTCGCGCATCATCGCGATCAACTCGTGTACGTCGCGGAATGTCGCCAGCTCCTGCGCGAAATCGACGATCGCGCGGCGATGCCGGTAACTCTCGCGATACACGAACATCTCGATGACCGACTCGATGCGACCCTTGACGGGAATCAGAACGCCGGCGATGACGAGTCCCGAGGTGAAGGCCAGGAAGTTGCGCTCGAGCGCCGATCGCTCTTCGATCACGTTCGACAACACCAGGTTGACGGTCGAGAACGCGATCATGCCGAACGCGAATGTGATCGAGTACGCGAGGACTTCCTTGATCACGACCTCGACGTCCCACAGCTTGTACTTGAGGATCGAGACCGCGAATGCCAGCGGGATCAGCGCGAGGGGAAGAATGGCGATCGTCGAATAGATCGGCTTCACCGATCCGACGACGAACCACGGAACGATGTAGACCAGCAGGAATGGCAGGAAGCCGAGGACCATGCCGAGGTAGATCCACTTGATCTGTTTGCGGCCAACGGCGGCTGCGGTGCGATAGGTGTACGCCAGAGCGACGACCGCCAGCGTGAAGTACACCGCGAAATCCGCGATCTCCCACCGTTGAATGACTTCGAGCGAGCGCAACGCGGAAGCGATCGCCGCGCGGTTGCTGAAGATCAGGAGATCGATGTCCCACAGCGCGAGCAGCGTGGGCGGGATGTAGAGCGACGCGATCAGCCACTTGCTGCGGACGATCGGACGCGGGAAGAGCAGGAAGAAATTCAGCGTCAGCGGCGGAAGCAGAATCGTGGCGAATTCCTCGACGAGCTGCAGAATCTTGTAACTGAGATCGATGTCGCCCGCAGGCGTGTACACGTAGACCACGAACGACAGCAGCGTGATGAAGTAGAAGAGCGTGCTCTCGCGCCGCTCGCCTCGAAACAACGTGAAGAGTCCGATCGCGAGGTAGAGGAAGCCGATGAAGCTGAGGATCAGATATGGATAGTCGATCTTCAGCTCGGGGACGCGGTAGGTCAGCTTGAGCGCGTGCCCGCCGCGCACGATGACCATCGGCACCGACTGCGCGATCCGGCGCAGCGTCTTCTGCAGGCCTTCGACTTCGTTGCTCGGCGTGTCTCCGACGAGCCAGATCTCGTCCCCGGGACGGAGGCCTGACTGCTGCGCGCCGCTGTCGGGATCGACGGTCTTGACCACGATCACGCCATTGCGCCGCGTGAAGGTGAAGTCAATCCGCTCGAACGAAGAGCGCTTTCGCTGGAACGAAGCGAATGCTCCGACCACCAGCGCCACCGTGAGCGCCATGATCCCGAGATTCGTCAGAATAGATTTCCGCATGGCCGCTTGGCCGGACAGCATTCAACGGAAGTGCCGCGGCGAAATTCGGTCTAACTTTCTGATTCTGAACGATCGACCAGCAGTGAGGCGCGATCAGAGATGCGATCGATTCCAACGGATTGGATTGTGCCGACGGAAAGTTGAAGGCGCATTCAAAGAACTGGAAAGCGACACACATCGCGGAGCAGGCAGACGTCGCAATTCGCCTTGCGGCGCTTGCGGCTGCAAAGATCGAGTATTCCAAGCCGGCAAATGGCAAAGTCGTAGCGAATCGGATCCGCGGCATCGAGCTTCGCGAGCCGGTCGGTGACCGATCGCGCGGCTTTCCAGTCGGGCGTTTTGCGATCGCTGAGTCCGAGAAATGTGGCAATGCGATGCACGTGTGTGTCGAGCGGCATCACGAGCTTCGCAGGATCGACGAAATCCCAGATGCCGAGGTCGGGTGGGGTGCGGCGGACCATCCAGCGGAGAAAGAGATTCATGCGCTTGCACGCGCTGCCGTCGCGCGGGGAGGAGAGGAGATAGTCCGCTCCCAGCTCTTCGACAAATCTGGTCAGCGACGGACCGATGTCCTCATCGCTTTTGTCGTAGCAGCGGCGAAAGAGCTCACCCAGTGAACCGAATTTCGCGATTCCTTTCGCGATCCGCTCGAGCAGCGCAACGAGCTCCGCCGTCTTGTGAAAACGATGCGCGAATCCGGCGAAGTCGCGCATCGCCCGCTTGCGATTGAATTTCGAAACGTACGCGAACGGCGATGGCTGCATGCGATCGAGCACGCCGCCGACATTCGCGACCACGATGTCGGCGCGTCCGTACGCGAAGGCCGCTGCCAGTAGTCCCGCGACTTCCTGGTCGCGCGGATTGTCGTATCGCAGGACGAGCTGCAGCGGATCGGGCGCGATGGTCGAGATGTCAAACGTCGCGACCAGCGCATCGAGGCGCCCCTTGAGCATCTCGCCGCCAACGGGCTTTCTCATCGGCCTGGGCAACAGTGGAACCACGGCTATCATTCTGCGTCCTAAAGTAGGGTCAGGTCTGGAAAATCAACTTAAGCACTTTCAGTCAGTGTTCGTACCTGACTCAGGCCTTAAGTTGATTTTCCAGACCTGACCCTACTTAAGGAGCAGCTAATGCGCGCACGACTCCTCTTCATCTTCGCCCTCTTCATCATCACGCTGCCGCTCGCGGCGTCGATCACCGGCGTCGTCATCAACACCGACGGCCAGCCGATCGCGGGCGCAAAAGTATCGATGTTTGCACCCGAGACGATCGCCGCCAGACGCGCGCGGCTCTTTTCCAAAACTCCCGAGCGCACAGCTCTCGCGACGAAGCCGACCGACTCCAAAGGAACGTTCTCTTTCGATTCACCGAAAGATCAATCGGTCGTCGACATCAGCGTGGAGGCCGCCGGTTACGCTCCGGATGCCGTTCGCCTCCTTGCCGATGACGAAGCGGGCGCGATCGCGCTCACCAGCGCGCCGATGAAGCGAGGAACAATCACCGCAAACGGGAAAGGCGTCGCCGCCGCCACGGTGGTGTGGCTCGGCAACGCGACGGATCTTCTCGCAATCACCGACGCCGAAGGTCACTACAGCGTGCCCGATCCGTCGAAGTGGGCGAATCGCGTGATCATCATCCATCCCGATTACGCAGTCGTCGACAATTTCAGCGGTCCATTTCGCGCACAACCGAAAGTCGATCACGCACTGATCAGCGGCGTCACGGTCAAGGGCCGCGTGGTCGGAGAGAACGGGCAGACACCGGTGGCGAAGGCCTCCGTGACCGTCGATGACTGGCCGCTCGCCACAACCGCCGACGACGGCACGTTCACGATTGCGCACGCACCGCGCGACTGGCAGGACGTCGAGACACGCAGCGGAAACCTGGCCGCAGTTCGCGCTCGCGCGAATGACAACGCGCTCACGCTGCGCCTGACGAGAGTCGCGAAGGTCACTGGCAACGTACGCGATGCCAAGACCCAGCTTCCCCTCGCCAACGCCGAAGTCCGCCTCGGGACCGCCACCCCATTCGGCCGCATGCGTGGCTTCGGCGGCGGCGGAGGAGGCGGCACACCGCCGGCCGTCGAATCGGTGCTCACGGACGCAAAAGGCGCATTCACGATCACGACGACGCCCGGCCAATACAACCTCTCTGCGATTTATCCCGGCAGCGTCGTTTCGAACGCGCCGATTTCCGTGGCCGCCGGCCAGACGCTCAACAAAGCGCTGTACGGCAACGCGCGCGCGCGCGTCAGCGGCACGGTCATCGACGAGGACAAACGCGCAGTCGCGGGAGCACATCTTTTGCCGCGCAACGCCGCCCGCGACGCCGGCGGACCGATGATGTTTGGGCCCGGACGCTTCGCACAGGACACAACCACATTCAGCGGTCCGGATGGCCGATTCGTCCTGCACAACGTGCTGACCGAAACGGAAACGCAGATCGACGCCGCGAAAAAAGGCCTCCCGACTGCGCACAGCGCGTCGGTGCGTTTGCTTCCTGGCGAGAAGAAAAGCGGAGTGACGATCACGATTCCACGCGGTGTCGCCTTCAGCGGCAAAGTGATCGATGCGAACGGCCGTCCCGTTTCTGGCGTCGCCGTTACGCCGGCAGAAGCGGCACGCGGTGGCTTCGGCGGAGTGCGCCGCATCGTCATGGCGATGCAGCGCGATCGCGAAGAGGACGTCGTGCACACCGGCAGCGACGGAGCATTCAACCTTCGACTGAAGGATGGGACCTACGACATCGTCTTCAAACGTGAAGGATTCGCGACCAGGACGCTGCGCGCACAATCGGTGAGCGCGACATCGCGGCCGGTCGAAGTGAAGCTCGATCCGGGCGTAGAGATCACCGGACGGGTCGTGCGGAGCGGCGCCGGCGTGGAAGGCGTCAACGTCAACGCCATCAGCGAAGACGGACCGACGAGTGCCGTCACTGCCTCCGACGGCTCATTCACGCTGACCGATCTCAGCCCCGGACAGGTGATGCTGCGCGTCAATAAGATGGATGCCTTCATCCAGCAGGTCAGGCCGATCACCGCGCCGGCGCGCGACGTCATCGTCGAGCTTGCAACCGGCGGCCGCATCACGGGACGCGTCGTCGACAAATCGACGCATTCGCCGGTGACTGCGTTCCAGGCGGGAATCTCGAACATGCGCGGCGGCGGAGGAATGGTCATCGCGCTGCCGCCGATGTTGAAGGCATTCACGAGCGACGACGGTTCGTTCACGCTCGAGAATGTTCCGCCCGGTCCGACGCAGCTCGTCGTGAGCGCGCCCGGCTACACGACCACGCGCATTCCGAGTATCAACGTCGAAGACGGCAAGGCCATCGCCGACATCGAAGTCGCGATGGATACCGGCGTGAAGCTGACCGGGCATGTCACCGGACCCGATGGCTCGCCGCTCTCCGGCGTATCGATTCGCGAAGCGGGGATGAACATGGGACCGGCGCGAATGATGACCGGCACGGAAGGATCGGGCACCACCGATCCCAACGGCGAGTACACCATCGAAGCGATCAACGCCGGCGAGAAGACGTTCACGTTCTCGCGTCAGGGTTACCTCGCCGAAGATCGCACGATCAATCTTTCGGGCCGCGAAGCACGGCTCGACGTGCAGCTTTCGTCAGGCATGACTCTCAACGGCGTCGTCGTGACGGATGCCGGCGTTCCGGTCGCCGACGCAGCGGTCAGCGCGAATTCCGCGAGCGAGTCGGGGTTCGGCCATTCGAGCCGGACCGACGCCAACGGCAATTTCCAGATCACAGGACTTGCGCCTGGCCACTACACGCTCAATGCCGCGAAGCAAGGACTCACCAGCGGGATTCTGCGCGACTTCGACATCGCAGGCGGCGCGCCGGCGCGCATCGTCATGAAGACCGGCGGCACGATCGCCGGTCACGTCACAGGCCTCACCGATGCGGACCTGCAGAACACCACGGTTACCGCCAGCGGCGCCAACGGCGGCGCGTCCGCGGAAGTCGACGGCACCGGCAGCTTCCGCATCGAAGGTGCGCCGAC
Organism: Acidobacteriota bacterium; assembly: GCA_030948915.1. GTDB lineage: Bacteria > Acidobacteriota > Thermoanaerobaculia > Gp7-AA8 > Gp7-AA8 > Gp7-AA10. The sequence continues at coordinate 9,858 of JALYZI010000132.1, read as the reverse complement.
CGGCACTGTCCGCGTTTCTGCACGCACAGGTCGCGGATTTGGTCCGGGCGGCAAGTCGTCGCCTGTCCAGTCAGTGCAGGTCGATCCGGGATCATCGGTGCAGGTCGACATTCAATTCAAAACCGGCACGGTGATTCGCGGCCGCATCACGCGCAACGGACAGCCGATGCCGAATGTCATGGTGATGTTCACTCCTCGAAATGCGCAATCGCAGACGCAGTCGAGCGGCACCGCCGATGCAAGCGGCGCCTACGAAATCAGCGGGCTCGATGACGGCACCTACACCGTCGGCGTGCTGGACATCGATCGGTCGGGCGCATTCAGTTCCAGCTACGACGTGCACGGATCGGGAACGTACGACATCGAGATCAAGACCGCTTCGCTGCGCGGCCGCGTTGTCGATTCGAGCACCGGCGAGGCGCTGGCGAACGCGCAGATCCAGATCCAGAGCGGGCAGGGATTCTTCAGCTCGCGCACCGCCCTCACCGATCCGGCCGGGCGATTCTTCCTCGACAACATCGCGCGCGGCTCCTATCAGGCCACGGCGCAGAAAGAAGGATACGGTCACGATGTTCGCGATGTCGTCGTCGGCGACACCGCGCCCGATGATCTCGAATTCAAGCTCGCACCGGGCAGCGGCGTAACGCTGCGGGTCGTCGACGGCCGCGACAACCGAGCGCTCAGCGCGAACGTCATGCGCGTCGTCGATGCGCAGGGACGGCAGCTCGACAACAACGCCGGCTTCCGTTTCAACGCATCTCCCGAGCCGGTCAAGCTGACACTTTCGCCGGGAACGTACAACGTCACGCTGACCGCACCCGGCTACGCGCCGAAAACGCTCAACGTCACGGCGCCGTCGGACGTCACGGTGCAGATGTTGCCGGGCGGAACGCTGGTCCTGCGCTCGAAGAGCAGCTCGCAACAACGCGTCCGCCTGATCGATCCGAAAGGAGCGGTCTATCCGCGCGGCCAGAATGGAATCTTCATGATCGATCCGAGCCCGCTGACGACCACCATCAACAACGTCAGCGGCGGCACCTGGACCCTGCAAGTCCTCGACTCCTCGGGCCGGGTCGTCAACACGATTCCGGTCACCGTCGTGGACGGGCAGCAAAACGTCGTCGACGTCTAAGGCTCTTCGTCCGTCTCGTCGATCGGAGGCGGCTCGGGGATCTCTGCGACCGCTTCGAGCGGAATGCGCTCGGGACGCGGCGAGAGACCCGTGCCGACGTTCTTCCGATATTTTTCCAGCCGCTTGAAGAGGTGATGAAGGTCGTACGTCAAACGCAAGACCGTGCGGCGCAGTTTGTACTTCACGCGGCGAAAGGCGTCGAGGTCTTCGGATCGCAGCGTCGGCAGGAACGCGTGGATCTCGGAAATGCGTTTGCGGACTTTCTCGAGGTCCTTGTCCTGGATGTTGACGAAGACTTCCGCGCCGTCGACCAGCATCGGCTCGACCCCGCTCATCTGATCGTCGAACCATCTCCACAACTGGATCAGGTCGATGCGCCGGCCCTTGGAAAGGAAGCGCGTCTCGAGAAGATCCTGCCGGAAGTAGCCGAGGAGCTTGCGGTCGTCGGTGCGGTTGAATTCGTCGTCGGTGAGATTGCGTACATTCCACACGCCGAAGCGGATGATGTCGTTGCGCGTGCTGCGCAACTGCCGCAGTGTCTCTTCCAGGATTTTGAACGGAACCTGAGCGAGCGTCTGCGGCTCCGCCCTTTGTATAGCATTAGTAGTCATTAATATTGTGCAGAAATAAAGATAGGATCGCCGGATACATTATCGACGACGGACGCGTAGGGTACCACGGGCCCGCCGGCGAGAACTTCCGCGGTGACGCGACCGATTGGCAGCGATACCGGCAGTGGAAACTGTGTCAGTCCTTGCGCCGCGACGTCGTTGCGCCAGACTTCGTTTCCCGAGGCGTCGTACGCGATGAAGCGGACGGTCGACGCGGCCGGAGCGATCAATCCGATGTTGGTCCGGAACCGCGAGTCGTTCTCGATTCCGATCAGCGTGGCCGGGGCAGACGAGGGAACTCCCGGCGGCACGAACTGTCCATAAGTACCGTGGCCGCTGGTCGTGTACGTACGGGTGGTGACGAGCTCGTTCGCATTCCCAGCGAAGCCCCACCGAACTCCGTCAGAGGGAAGGGCGTCCCGGTGCACGGTCGCGCCGCCGTTCGTGCGCGAGAACCACACATCCGTCCGCCACAGCGTCCCATTTACTCCGGCCGAGTGAATCTCCAGGATGTAGCCCTGCCGAATGCGCGCCGCAGGAATGAAGATCGCGTCGCCCGAAATGTTGTCGATCATCGAGCCATACGCGAGGACCCGCGCATTGCCTGCGACTGTCACTTCCGCGCGCAACGCTTCGCCCGTCGGACTGACGCGCGTCTGCACGTGGCCGAACGGCGCGATTCCGTAGACCTCATCCGCCGCGATATTGCCGGCCGCGTCGTAATAGCGCACGTGAATTTCGCCCGATGATCCGGTCACCTCCGCGAACCCGATATTCGATCGAAAGCCGGCAGTGTTCTCGAGTCCGGGAATGGAGAGCGGAACGTCTCCGAAGCCGACCGATTCGTTCACGTTCGCGCTCGGCTCGAATTGACCGTACGTTCCGGTGGGCGACGACGTGTACGTGCGGCCCATGATCAGAATCCGATCGGTCGCGCCGACAATTTGAAGCTGGCCGGTGCCGGAAGATTGCAACAGCGATTGCACGATGTCATCGATCGCGATGATCTGACCCGGCGCAATCACGATCTTCACCGCCGCGAAATTCGTGCGACCGTCGGCGCTGGTCGGCGTGAAGACCGCCGTCAACTGCTGCGTTGACGTTCCGCGATTGAAAATGCGGACATCGGTGATGAATGTGGTTCCGTTCGCTCCCGGCGCATGCGCGACGGCAGCGATGAATTTTTCCTGACTCTCGGCAGCCGTCGGGCGCGCCGTCAGGGGCAAGTCGCCGGCGAATTGAATCGTGAGCGACCACGATGCGAGCGTCACCGGCTGATTCGACGTGATGGAGAGCGTCCAGATGCCGGCCGCCGCCCGCCCGCGAAAGTTGTCGAGCGATTCCAGTTTGGCGCGCGTGCCGTCGGGTCCGATCAGCGTGACCTGCGAATCACCGATGAGCGTCGCGTTCACGATGACGCGTTCGATCGTGCGCGGGTCGATGATCGTCAGCGTCGACGTGATGTTCGTTCCGGTGATGCCATGATCGGGGCTCTGGAAAAAAGTCAGCTCACCGCGCGGCGCCTGCACGCAACCGCCCAACGTCAGGATTCCACGGGCGGTCATCGCCGCGCAGATGACGCCCGTGTTCGCGCCGGCGTTGAGCGCGCGATCGGCAGAAAGAAGTTTCTGCGCCATCAATGCGTACGTCGGACCGATCGGGACACCGAACGTACCTTCGAGCACGAGCGTGTCGGTCGTGCGCTTTCCCAGCTTCGTGAAAATCTCGCGCAATGCCGACGACCAGATTTCGCCGTTCTTGTGCTCCGAGCCTGCCGAATCGCTGGCGACGAAGTTTGCCATCGTCTTCGTGCTGTCGACGCGGCGAAGGCAATCGGATCCCGGCGGATAGCCGCAGAATTGCGACGCGTCGTCCAGCCAGCAGCGCGCATCCCAGTCGCCGATGCAGAACGGATCGCGGCCGGAAGCCACAGTTTGTTCGTAGGTGGAGGAGAAGGACCAGTAATCGCCGAAGCCCTCGCCCAGCGCACGCGACTGACTCGCCGATGTTCCGCCGAACGCGCCCGGAGCGATCGACTCCTGAATCGCATGTCCGTACTCGTGCAGGATGATGTCGGCGTCTTCGGCGTCGTCTGTTCCGCCGTCGCCGAAGTACAGCGAGCCTCGGCCCGCATTCTCGTTCACGAAGAAGGAGTTGTCGCTGCCGTTCGCCGCGTGCGGATCGACAGCGATCGCGTAGTTGACGATCCTCCGATTGCCAACGTATCCGAGCGACTGCAGGTAGCGCTGCGATCGATCGATGTGAAAGTACGCGTTGACCTCTTCGAACTCGACGTGGCTGCGATCGAAGAGAAGCGACTGCGCCGCATCCGCGCGCAGAGTCCTCGGCGCCTGCGCGTCGACGATCTGCACGTTCGGGCCGGCGAGCGGACCGGACGCCGGAAGATCGAGAAGGTCGACGATCGAATAGGCCGCATCCGGCACCGCCGCCTCCGCGTCGTTCTGATCCTGCAGGTCGGGACGATTGAGTTTCGCAACCGGATTCGGATCGAACACGCGGCCCTGCGCGGTGAAGAAAAGCGCCTCGGAACGGATCAGCGCTCCGGTTTCCGCGTCGTAGTAGTTTGCATATCGCCGATGGGGCTGCTCTTCGACCACGACTCGCGATGCGAGCCGCGCATCGCCATCGATATTGAGATAGACGAGCTCACCGCCGACGGGCGCCCTCATCATCGCGGCGACCGTCGAACGCGGCGCACGCGCGAGATGGTCGAGCGTCTCGCGTTTGCCGTCGTGCGTGATCGTTTCGACACGCTCTCCGCCGATGACGCGTATGCCGTTCAAATACTGCTGGTAGTGGACGTGCGTTCCGGTGAGTGATTCGCGCGTGTAATCGACTCGAAGATCGCCGGCGTACGCATTTGCAGCGAGGAAAAGGAGCAGGAGAATGCGGCCCATGGAGTTGGCGGCCACAACGAACGCCGCCCGGCGATTATTCGATCAGCCGGTGGCTTGCGCCGGCTCCTGGTGGGCTGCCTCGTCCGCGGCGGTTTGGGCCTGCGCAGCCGGCAATGAGAAGTAGAAGGTCGTGCCCAATCCTTCTTTGCTCTCGACCCAGATTGAGCCGCCATGCCGATCGACGATCTGCCGGGTGATGTAGAGACCGAGGCCGAGTCCGCCGTAGTTCGTGGAGGAGACCTGGCGGCCGCGATGGAACCGTTCGAAAATCTGTGACAGCTCATCGGATGGAATTCCGATGCCGCGGTCGCTGACGGATGTGACGATCTGATCGCCGCGCTCTTCGACGTTGACGAAGATCTCGCTTCCCTCGGGCGAATACTTCACGGCGTTCTCCAGAAGATTTCCGAGGACCTGTTCCAGCCGGTCGCGATCGCCGTTGACAACAGTCTCCGTGCTCGGAACATTGAGATGAAATTCTCGATCGCTGACCGCAGTGTGCTGGCGATGCACGAGCTCGCGGACGAATTGCACCCACTGGATCGGTTCGTGACGAATTTCGAGGCGCCCGGTCTCAATCCGCGAAACATCGAGGAGCTCGAGAATCAGGCGCGACATGCGATCGATCTGATCGAGCGCGATATCCAGGTACTCTTCGGAAGTCGGCAGATCGTTTTCGCGGATCAGCGTCTTCGCGAGTTGGGTGTAGCCCTTGATCGACGTCACGGGCGTACGCAGCTCGTGCGAAGCGATCGAAAGGAATTCGTCTTTCAGCCGCGAAAGATCTTCCACCTTCCGGCGCGCTTCGACCTGCTCGGTATACAACTTCGCGTTCTCGACCGCCAACGCCGCTCGTTCCGCCAGCTCTTCCGCCAGCGGAAGTTTGTCATCCGTCATGCGCCGCTCGGGATCGTTCGCCGCGATCACGAGCGCGCCTAACATTTCACGCCGCGTCCGCAGCGGGAGGATCAGCAGCGATGCGAGCTGCATGGTCGGAGCGTGATACGAAGTCACGTTCTCCTGCGCGCTCACTCCTGTCGATGCGCTACCGAGGTTGGAGATCATCGCGGGGTAACCGGTGCTGACGACCTGCCCGATCGTCCCTTCTCCGATCGACAGCGGTTGCCGATAGATGTACGACCACGCCAGGCCGAGCGAGGCCATGTCGCGGTGATAGATCGACGCGACCGTGAGCTCATTGGAGTCGGGCGATTTGAGAATGACCGCCGCCCAATCGCCGAGAACCTCGGCCGTGCGCTCGGCGATCGCCTGCGTCACCCATACCGGCTCGATGGTGCTCGAGAAAAATGCGCCGGCGTCGGCGAGGATTTGCGCGCGCTCGGCCTGCAACTGCAGCTCGCTTTCAAGGTGCTGGCGCTCGGTGATGTCGCGGAATGTCACGATCGCGCCGGTGAGCTGTCCCTCATCCGTCAGCGGCGTCGCGTTGACAGAAATCGCGGTTTTCTTGCCGTCGTCGATCATCATGGTCACGTCCATGATCGGCTGTCCGGTCGCCAGCGCCTGCGCGGACGGCAGCTCCTTGGCGTCGACCGTTCTTCCGTCTTCTTTGCGCAGGCGATAAATCTCGGCGTGCTGCGTGATCGGGACTCCGATCTGCGACCTTCCGAGCAGACGTTCTCCCGCAGGATTGAGGTACACCGATTTTCCTTCGCGATCGACGAGCATCACGCCGTCCGACATTCCCGCGATCATCGCCTCGGAGCGACGCACCTCGCGATTGATGGACTGCCGCAGCGATTGCTCGATGCGCCAAACCGTGTAGCCGCCGAGGGCGATGATCACCATGGTGACCACGACCATCAACAGCGTCAGGCTCTGACGCAGACTCGCGATGCGCTCCAGGTCGGCATCCTGCTGGCGTCGCCGCTGATCGGCGAGCGTGCCGGCCAGATCGGGCATCGCGCGCCGTATGCGCGCCGCTTCGAGCATGTACTCGTTCGCATTTGCGCCGCGGCCTTCTCTTGCCAGCACGATCTGTTGGTCGGTCAGTCCCTTGACGTCAGCGAAGTGCTTCGTCAGCTGCGAGACCACTTGAATGTCCTGCGGCGATGTCGCCAGCTGGTTCGCCTTCGTCGATTGCTTGGCGAAGTCCTTCACCGCGTCGTCGTATTGCTGCAGGAATTGCGACTGCTGCGTCAGCAGAAATCCGCGCGCGGCGCCGAGGATCGCGCGGACGTCTTCATCCATCTTTCCGACGGCGTCCAGCAGCGGCTCCGATCCGTGAACGATGCTCGATTCCTGGCGGCGGCCGATCTGCAGAACTGTGACCGTCAGACCCAGTCCGATCGCAACGAGAAGCGTGAGTACGAAGAACGCTCCCCATAAGGTTCTGCGAATGGTGGAATCCATAGCTGTAAGCCGATTGCCGTAACATGCAAAACCAACGCCGTCAGGAATGGCGAGCCGAGGCTTTCAACTCCTACGGGCTCAAAAGCTTGCGAGGTGGTTTGAATGGAATGACGAATGCAATTGATGACGCGAAGGAGGCTCACGATGGCACTCAGACCGTTGCGCAATGCGACGATCACCTTCGGTCTGGTCTCGATTCCGGTGCGGTTTTACTCGGCAACCAGGTCGGAGGACATCCATTTCAACCTTTTGCATGAAAGCTGCGGCACCCGCGTGAATCGCAAATGGTGGTGCCCGCACCACGAGAAAATCGTTTCGTCGGATGAGCTCATCCGCGGCTACGCCGTGACGAAGAATAAGTACGTGACGTTCACTGACGATGAGATCGAGACGCTGGAAACGGATGACAACCGCGCGCTAGACATCACCGAATTCGTCGACCTCGGTCAGATCGATCCGGTCTTTTTCGAAAAGGCCTATTTCCTCGGACCTGCGCCGGGCGGCGGGAAAACGTATCACCTGCTCGCAACAGCGATGAAGGATCAGAACAAAGTCGGCGTCGCGCGGTGGGTCGCGGCTGGACGCGAACATCTCGTTGTTCTGCGTCCGTTCGAACACGGCCTCATTCTGCACACCATGTACTATGCCGACGAGGTCCGCGACTTCAGCGCGGTCGACCTCGAGCGCGCGCCGGTGAAGGAAAAGGAAGTGAAGCTCGCCGAGATGCTCATCAACGAATTGACGGAAAGGGATTTCAATCCGCTGCAGTACAAAGATGAGTATCGAGAACGTCTGATGGATCGCATCCGCGCCAAGGCCCGCGGCAAGACAATCGTCGCCGAGGAGCAGGAAGAGGAGAAGACGGGCGAGGTCATCGACATCATGGAAGCTTTGCGGCGCAGTCTCGAAGGCGGACGCGCAGCGGCACCACGAGGTCGCACACGCGTGGCGGCGAAACGCGCACCATCCAAAGCGCGAAAACCGCGCACGCAGGTGGCCGCGCGCAAGCGGAAAGCTTCGTAGCGAATGCCCGAACATCTTCTGAAGAAGTACCGCCAGATGCGCGACTTCGGCGACACGCCGGAGCCTTCTGGCGGGAAACCGAAGAAGACGAAGCTGCCGATCTTCGTGATTCAGAAGCATCAGGCATCGCATCTTCATTACGACTTCCGATTGGAAATGGAGGGCGTGCTGAAATCGTGGGCCGTGCCGAAGGGGCCCTCGTACGACCCGATGGTCAAGCGCCTCGCGATGATGACCGAGGATCATCCGTACGACTACGCGTCATTTGAAGGTGTCATACCGGCGGGCAATTACGGCGGGGGCAACGTCATCATCTGGGACAACGGAACGTGGGAGTTCATCGAGCCCGGCGATGATCCGGTCAAGGCCGTGAAGCAGGGAAAGCTCACATTTCGTCTGTACGGGAAAAAGATGTTCGGCGAGTGGGCGCTCGTCAAGATTCACGGACGCTCGCCGAAGGGCAACGAGTGGCTGCTGCTGAAACATCGCGATGCGTACGCGAATCCGAACGTCGACGTGACCGAGGTGGCGCCGCGATCGATCATCTCGAATCTTCTGGTCGAGGAAATCGGATCGGAAAATGTCTGGATCAGCAATCGAAAAGCGACGCGGCGAGGTACGCCGACGCTCGCCAGTCGTCTGGCCGCCGAGCAGGCGAAGACGGCTCCTAAGAAGAAGCCTGCGAAGGCTCGAGCTCCTGCTGCGCGCTCTCGAGCAGCTTCTTCTCGGAAGCAAAGCTCGCGCGCCGAATCGCCTCGCTCAGCTCGACCCACTCGACGTCGTCGACTTCGCTGAGCTGCGGCGTGAGCTCGCCGCCGGTGTGCGTCATGAGATAGAAATCGACGCGCTTCCGAATGAGCGTGTCGCCGGCGCGGAAGAAGTACTCGATTGTGTCGAGCTGTTTGACGATGTCGGCCCGGAGGCCTGTTTCTTCGAGCACCTCCCGCAGAGCGGCTGCTTGCGAGGTTTCGCCGGGCGATACGGCCCCCTTGGGGAGTCCCCAGCGCGTTTTCCCTCGGGTGGCGATGAGCGCAACATAGGTCACACCCTCGCGTACTGATATCACTGCCCCTCCCGACGAATACTCATTGCGGGTCTTCGGCGGCATATGGGGATTCTACCGCGTGACCTTTGACTCGGAATGGCGTAGCATTTTTTCCGTCCACATACACCCAGGAGGCCCCAGCATGAGTTTGACTGTCGTCACCGTCGTAGGGCTTGCCGTACTCGCAGCGCTGATCTGGATCTTCATGCGCGTGCGTTCCACGGATTTACTCGAGGAGAGGATGGCCAGAAGACGGAGCTCGTCGCGGCTGGTCAGCCGTGCCGATCTCGTTGAAGGCATGGAGCGCATTCCGGTTTCGCTGGCACTCACCAACGAGGCGATCTACTACGAGAACCCGGACCTCGATGCCTCGCTCGATCTTCAGCACATCGAAGAGGTCGAGTACGACAACGAGACCGCGACGGGTCAGGTCCTCGATGGCAACGCGCTGCGCCTGCGGTCGCACGGGCACACGTTCGAGTTCGTGCTCGATCCCGACAGCACGGGCAAATGGCGCGCGATGCTCCCGGCCAGGCGGCTGGGACAGGGAACAGCCCAAGCGGTATAGCTGTTGACCGCGCCGTCGGGGTGTAGCGCAGTCTGGTAGCGCACCTGCTTTGGGAGCAGGGGGTCGGAGGTTCAAATCCTCTCGCCCCGATCAATAAAAGGCCTGCAAATCAGCACTTTCTGTAGCATCGCTAGTTTGTTAGGCGGATCAGCAAGGCAACAATAGAGCAACATTTTTTCCGGGTGCTTAGC
>JALYZI010000266.1 GCA_030948915.1 Acidobacteriota bacterium | reverse complement strand
GTCGACTGCTTCGAGCACACCGGCCTCGCCACGAAGCCCGGCTACGAAGAAGACATCCTGCAGATGATTCGCGATCGCAACGCGACGCTCTACTGGGACCCGACGATGGAAGGTCTGTTTCTCTACGACTACACGCTGCGCTATCCCGAGCGCGTCGACGATCAGCGGCTGAAAAACGATCTGCCGCCTGACATGTACAAAGACGTGCACGACTCGATCCGGGACGTCTCACATCTCGACTATTTCCGCCTCGTTCCACGACGCCTTCCGACGCTCGCGAACAAGTTCCGCCAGCTTCGCGAGGCGGGCGCCACGATCGTCGTCGGCACCGACTCCGGAATCCCGTTGAACTTCCACTTCGATTCCACCTGGCGCGAGCTCAAGACGATGGTCGACCTCGGAATGCCGCCGATGGAGGCGATCCGCGCGGCAACATTCTGGCCCGCGCAACTCCTGAAGCAGCCTAACCTCGGCACGGTCGCGGCGGGAAAGCTCGCGGACATCATCGTCGTCGATGGCGATCCGTTGACCGACATGACCGCGCTGCGCAACATCGTGCACGTGGTGAAGGACGGGCGGGTTTACAAGTAGCCTACTCGGCGGCAACGACGGTCACCGAACCTGGATCGACGATCTGCATCGTAACGGCCCAGCCGCCGAAGTCCTCACTCACGGCGAACCACAGTTTGCTATCGCCGCGGTTCAGCGGCAGAACCAGCTCGTCGAAGAGGCCGACGGTACCGAGGAATCGATAGTCGCGCGTCTGGAACTTGTCGTTCCCGCGATAAAGCGGCTGTCCGTTCAGATAGACCACGACGCGATCGCTGAATCCGAATCGCACGCGCACTGGTCCCGCTTTTTGCGCGCGCAACGTGACAGCGGCGAAGACGGTGTTGTTGGTGCCATCGCGGTTTCGAGCTGTCGCGAGATTCGCAATTCCGCGAACGGTCGCATCGATCGAGTCCCATTTCAGCGACGGCCACTCACGCGCCGCCTCTGGAAACGGACTCGAAACGCGCCAATGTTCAACGATTCCGGGAAGCGTTTCGGGCGCCTTCGCTCCTTCGCCGCCTTCGCTTTCAAACGCGTTCGGACGCACGATGACATTCGCGAATCGCGCAAGTGACGCCGACGTCATGAGTCCGATCTTCCCGGCCGCGAGAGGACGAACGAGATCGGGAAAAATCAGCAGGTGTCCATCGACGGACAGTTCGAGACGCTTGCCGCGAAATGCGGCTTTCACGTGGACCCAACGGTCGGCGGGGATCGTTGCGGGCTGCGCGTAACGCGGATCAGAATAAATCTGCCATCCGGCCACGCCATTGAAAACCGGCTGATATTGCGTCGCGTCCGGCTTGTCCGACAAATGCGGCCGCAGGTAGATGTGCTCGTAGTTCTCGCTGTCCTGCGCGCGGAACGCGAGTCCGTGGAAGCCGGCCTCCGGAGGCATGGCCACATCGAATTCGACGGTGCCATCCTGAAAAGAAACTCCCTCGAGCCACGCAACGCCGAGGCGAACGAAGAGAGCATCGCGACCCTGATAGCGCTCGATACGCGATTCTTTCGCCTCGACTTTCCAGCGGGGATCTTCGAGCGAAACAGGTGCGACGGGAGAAACCAGCGCCAGCAGTAGCGGAATCATGAAGACAACGTGGGGATGCTGTCCGCCGTTGTCTTGTAGATTTCGGACACGCGCTGGCTCCGTCGTTCGTCGTGGAGCTCGACGGGAGTCTTGCCGGTCACCGCGCGCACTTCCTGCGCGAGATGGGACTGATCGACGAAGCCCATGTCGGCGGCCAGGCGCGACCAGCTCGGGTTCGAGTCGAAATCCGCGGTCGTCATCATCCGGGTCAGTCGCAGCGTTCGCTGATAGTGCTTCGGCGACGCGCCCGCAGTCTCGAAAACGACGCGCCGAAGGTGACGCTCAGAGATATCGATCGCTCGCGCGACAGCTCCGATGCGCATCGGCGACTGGCGGATCAGCGTGAGTGCGGAGTGCGCGAGCCGCGTGTCGCGCGACGGAGTCATCGCATCGTGAAGACTGCGGATGATATCGATGAGAACGCGCAAGGCGTCGCTCGACGTTTTTGTGCGCAACAGCCGATCCTCGAGCCGGACGCTGAGGCGCGGAGAGACCTCGGCGAGCGGAACGATCTGATTGTGATGTTCGCGCGGATCGATGCCGAGAAGTTGACGGCACCATTCCGGCTGCAGGCGAATCGCTTCGAGATGCACGCCGCGATGCGGGCGGAAAATGTAGACCGTGTCCGTCGGTCCTGTGAACGTAATCCTGGCGTCGGTGATCGAACCGTCTTCGGCACGCTCACATCGGAGCGCGATCGCGACCGTGAGATCCGGTAGAACGCGATGCGCGCTCTTAACCTCCGGACCGGCGTACAGCCACGTGTTCTCGACGACTTCGCGAAGATCGAAAGGCGCCGCGTACTCGCGATAGCCGCCGAGCGCGTACGTCGCGTTCATTGAATGTAGCGAACGGCCGCGTTGGTGATGGCGAGCGTCGTGCGATTCTGAACGAACGCCACGATGCCGAGATTTTTCCAGTCCGGGTCGGCGTCGATGCTGATGTTCTTCGTCACTGCGCCGCTGCCGACGCGAACGATCCGGCGCACGATGGCATTGTCGTTCGCAGTCTGGCCCTCATTCTCGCCGCGTTCGATTTTTGTCGTGACGCCATCCTGGAACAAAACCAGGACCACATCGCTGTCCGGCGGAGCATCCGCACGCACCGAGCCGTCGATCTTCGCGCCGTGACGCGTGAACTCGAGGGCGATGCTGCCGACAGCCTTCGCGCGCGACGCTGCGTCGATTGCGGCCTGCATCGCCGATGCGCTCGATCCGACGAACTGCCGCGAACCGTTGACGACCGCCTGCGGCGTGTACGCACCGTTGAGCGCAAACCGGTGCACGTACATCATCTGGCGGGCCGTCCATTCGCGCGACGAAAAAGGATCCCGCCATCCCTGCCGATCCCAATAATCGACATGGAAGGCCAGCGGAATCACCTGGCCCCGATTCTGCGCGAGCTTCGACACGAGCGCATCCGCCGGCGGACAGGAAGAGCAACCCTGCGAAGTGAAAAGCTCAACGACGACCAGCGCTGCCAGAATCATCGCACGCGATTTTACGCGGCGCTTTCCTCGCGTGGGACCTGAATCTCAACAGTTCTGTTACTTCCTCGGCCAACGGTCTGCACGAGAGCGACGCCGGCAAGGATGATGCACATCGCGACAATCGAGACCCAGGTCAGTTGCTCCTTGAGGATCAGCCATCCGAGGAGCACGGCGACCAGCGGATTGATGTACGCGTACATCGACATGTTCGTCACGCGCAGTTTTTTGAGCGCGTAGACATACGACGTGTACGCCAGCAGCGAGCCGAACATCGTCAGGTACGCCAGCCCGATGATTCCGTCGCGCGTCCACGCCAGGCGGTGCGCTTCCCCGATCGATAAGCCGACAATGCCAACGGCCAGACCGCCGGCGATCATTTGAAACGCCGATGACATGAACGGTGAGACTTCGGCGAGGTTGTACTTTCCGCGCATCGTGCCGTACTGCCAGGCCATCGATCCGATCTGGATTGCGAGCGCGCCGAGGATGAAGTGGAGATCGAATGCGCCGGTTGCGCCGGGCGTCACGAGCAACGCGACGCCGACGAATCCGATCAGCATGCCGAGTGCGCGACGGGCGGCGATGCGCTCCCCGCTCGCACGGAAGCGTTCCATCAATGCCGCCCAGAACGGCGCGCTTGCCACGAGGAGCGCGGCGATTCCGCTGGGCACCCACTGCTCCGCCCACACGACCGACAAATTGCCGACGCCGATCATCAGCAAGGCCACCACGATGATTTCGCCGATGACGCGTTTGCCTCGCGGGATCGACTCGCCTCGAAATCGCGCGATCGCAAACAGTACCGAGCCTGCGAAAACGAATCGCATCGCGGTGAGAAGAAACGGCGGGATGCTGCGGACAGCCACGCGAATCGCCAGGTAAGTCGTGCCCCACACGATGCAGACGATCGCGAATGCGACGTAGGCCAGGACGCGATCGCGCTTCATGCGTCTTCTCCGAGAACCACGCCGCCGACCTTTTCACAATGCGTGCGCATCACGATCGTCGTGCGCGTGGAGAGGCCGAGCGGCGGCGCAGTCAGGCGCGACACGAGCTCGTTCAGCGAGGCGATCGAGCCGGTGCGGACTTTGATCAGATAGCAATCGTCGCCGGCAACCGTGTGCGCTTCCAGCACCTCGTCGGTTTTCAGAATGCGCTGAAACGCCTTCCATACCTGCGGCCTCAGTTGTCCGCTCGTGCGGCACGAAACGAATGCCGTGATGTTGCGTCCGAGGGCCGCCGGATCGATGACGGAAGTCGTGCCGCGAATGACGCCGTCACGCTCGAGCCGTTCGATGCGATCCGCGACCGCCGGCCGCGAGAGACCGATTTTCTCCGCAATCTGAGCCGCAGGCGCACGTCCGTCCTTCTGCAGGAGCGTCAGGATCTCGAGATCTAGTGCGTCTAGATCGTCGGCCATGAGGCTATTCTAACATCTATTGGACGGTAGAAACAGCCTCAGACCTTCGATTCGTCAGACCGCGGCTTCGATCGGCTGGCAGTCTTCCACGCGCGCGCGGGTGAGATGCGGGTACCGGAATTCCGTGCGGTGGAAGGCGGCACGGAGAAGATCGCGCTTGAGATACTCGATTTTCACGGATCGGGCCGGGTCGGTCAGAAGGCGGCGGAGCGCATCGCGACGGAGCAGGATGCTTCGTAGTTTCAGCGTCTTTCCGCGGACGGCGTATCGGATCGCATCGCGAACTTCGGAACAAGCACGCACGACCGCCGGGTCGAGAACGCCTACGATCTCGTCCGCCAGCGTTGTTTCGTCCATTTTCTTCGTCGTCGTGCTCATGGTTCCTCCCGAACTGTTTGATCTAATAGACGACGAGGAGCGCCGAAAGTTGCGATGCGGGTGAGCTTTTCACCGTTAGGAAACAGCGCGGTTGCAAAAAGAAACGAGACCGTGCTGGATGTCGCGCGCCGCGCTGGAGCACCAATCGGAAATTCCTGCGGTGGCATCGGAGTGTGCAACCGATGCCGCATTCGCATCGTAGAAGGATCGGAGAACCTGACGCCGCGCACGCGATTCGAGACCGATCCCGAAATGCGGCTGGCGTGTCAGGCCGTCGTACTCGGGGATTGCACGATCACGACTTCGTACTGGTGAGTCCTGCGTCCTGCGTTTGATTGGACGCGGGACACAACACATCCGGGTGAGCACCGTGTCGCCCCAGTACTCGCGAGCCGATCGCGATCCATCGTCGTGTCATGAGGCTCCTTTGCGAATGAACATGCAGTCGCCGTAGCTGTAGAAGAGATACCGCTCGCGAATGGCTTCCTGATAGACGCGGCGGATCGTCTCCATGCCCGCGAACGCCGAGACCAGCATCAGGAGCGTCGATTCCGGCAGATGGAAATTGGTCAGGAGTTTGTCGACCGCGCGGAACTGGTAGCCGGGCGTGATGAAGATGTTCGTTTGGCGGCGGCCTGCTTCGAATCGATCGCCGCGCTTCGCGCTCTCCAGGGCGCGGACGGTTGTTGTGCCGACGGCCACGATCGATTTCGCGGCGTTGAGCTTCGCGGCCGCCTCGTCGCTGATCTCGTAGCGTTCGCTGTGCATCACATGCCGCGTGATGTCGTCGACCTTCACCGGCTCGAACGTCCCGATGCCCACGTGCAGCGTCACGCGCACGATCTCGATGCCGCGCGCCGCGATCCGTTCGAGGATCTCGCTGGTGAAGTGCAGGCCGGCTGTCGGCGCGGCGATCGCTCCCCGTTCGCGCGCGTAGATCGTCTGATACGACTCGCGATCGTCAGCAGTGGAAGTGCGCGCGATGTACGGCGGCAGGGGCGCGACGCCGATGCGATCCATCTCGCCGATGTCGCCGTCGAAGCGAATGACGATCGTCGCTTCGCTCTTTTCGAGCACGCGTCCGCTGAGCCGATCCGAAAAGCGCAACGCGTCGCCGGCTCGGATCCGGCGCGCGGGTTTGCACCACGCTTCCCACGTCACCCGATCGCGCTGCCGGACGAGCAGCACCTCGACCGGCCGCTGCATTGACCCTTTCGGCTCTGCGAAGAGTCGCGCAGGAATCACGCGCGTGTCATTGATGACGAGCGTATCGCGCGGATCGAGGCGGTCTGGAAAATGTGAGAAATTGTCGTGAATGATTTCGTCGGGCGGAGTGATCAGCATCATGCGCGATCGCCCGCGCTCGCGCGGCGTCTGCGCGATGAGTTCGGCCGGAAGGTCGTAGGCGAAATCGCTGCGTTTCACTAGAATCGCGCGCGATGATACGCGCGCGCGTGATCACCTGTTCCGACAGCGCCGCCACCGGACACCGCGAGGACCGTTCGGGTCCGGCGGTGCGCGACATCCTCGAGAAAAGCGGATACGAAGTCGATGCGGTCGTGATCGTTCGCGATGACTGCGACGTCATCGCGACGGCGATCGAGAACGGCACCGGAGACGGCGCACGCCTCGTCGTCACGACCGGCGGCACCGGCATTGCGCCGCGCGATGTCACCCCTGAGGCGACGATGCGGGTGTGCGAGCGCCTCATTCCAGGGTTTGGTGAGCTGATGCGCACGACGTCCTTGCAGAAAACGCCGATGGCGTCGCTTTCGCGCGCGCAGGCTGCCACACGCGGATCGGCACTGGTCGTGAATCTTCCCGGATCCGTGAACGGAGCGCGAGAAAATCTACAGGCCGTATTGCACCTCATTCCACACGCGCTGGAGTTGCTGAGCGGCGAGCGCGTGGAGAAGCATCCATGAGCGTCCGCCCCGGACTCGAAGTTCTCCTCGACGATCCGCGCCCCATCGCCGGAAAGAAAATCGGACTGGTCACGAATCAGAGCGCCGTCACCAGCGATCTGCGCCATGCCGTCCGCGTTCTGCATGCCGGACGCGGATGGAAGCTCGTCGCGCTCTTCGGCCCGGAGCATGGGATCTGGGGCGAGGCGCAGGACATGGAGGGTGTCGAGCAGTCGGTCGATCCGATGACCGGCCTGACGGTGCATTCGCTTTACGGGCGGAGCGAGAAGGATCTCGCGCCGCGCCACGAAGTCCTCAAAACGCTCGACGCTCTGGTCATCGATCTTCAGGACATCGGCTCGCGCTATTACACCTTCATCTACACGATGGCGCTTTGCATGCGCGCGGCGGCGGCGATCGGCCTGCCCGTGATCGTGCTCGACAGGCCCAATCCGATCGACGGCGTCCATCTCGAGGGCAACATCCGCGAGGAGAAGTATTCGAGTTTCGTCGGCATGTTCCCGCTGCCCACGCGTCACGGCATGACGCCCGGCGAGCTCGCGCGCTATTTCAACAACGTCTTCAAGCTCGACTCGAATCTCACCGTCATCCCGATGAAAGGATGGCGGCGCGGGATGTGGTGGGGCGACACGGGGCTGCCGTGGGTGATTCCGTCGCCTAACATGCCGACCGTCTTCACCGCGACGGTTTATCCCGGCATGTGCCTCGTGGAGGGCACGAACCTCAGCGAAGGACGCGGCACGACGCATCCCTTCGAGTTTTTCGGCGCGCCGTGGCTCGAGCCTTTCAAGCTCGCCGAGAAACTCAACGCCGTCGGGTTGCCGGGCGTGCGATTCCGTCCGCACTACTTCCTGCCGAAGTTTCAAAAACACAGCGGAAAAGTCTGCGGCGGCGTCGAGCTGCACGTGACGAACCGGTGGGCGTTCGAGCCCTACCGCACGGGCTTGTGGTGTGTGAAAACCGCGCGCGACGCAAACCCCGAAAAATTCGACTGGCGCCGCGAGACGTACGAGTTCGTCTCCGATCGCCTCGCAATCGATCTCCTGGCCGGCAGCGACCGTTACCGCCTGCTCGTCGAAAACGGCGGCAACGTCGACGATTGGGTTGCGGAGTGGGAAGAGCCGCTGCGCGATTTCGCGAGCACACGCGAGGAGTTCCTACTTTACCGTGCGACGGATGCGCAGTGGGCATGACACGAAGTGGCCGGTGACCGGTGGCCGGTCGCAGATCCACCGGCAACCGGCAACCGGCCACTGATGCTCGAGGTCCTCTACGAAGACTCCGCCCTCCTCTTCATCAACAAGCCTCCCGGCATCGTCGTCCAGCGCTCCTACGATCCGAACGAGCCGGTTCTTCTCGAACAGGCGGAAGCGCACGGCGGCAAACTCTTCCTGATGCAGCGCCTCGATCGCGGGACCAGCGGCGTGATTTTTTTCTCGAAACTGACCGAAATCAATTCGAAACTCACGCGGCAATTCGAGACAAAGCAGATTCGAAAACGTTATCTCGCGCTTTGCGAAGGTGCGCTCGCCGAGAATCAGACGGTTGATACTTCAATCGCACGCATCGGGCCGATTTCCTTCGGCGTTCGTGAGGAAGGAAAGCGCGCGTTGACGTCGATCCTCGCGCTTCGGGCGACCCCGCGCGGATCGCTTGCCGAGGTCGCATTGCGGACCGGACGCACACATCAGATTCGCGTCCATCTGGCAGCCATCGGGCATCCGATCATTGGCGACTGGCTCTACGGCCTGAGGAGCGCGCCAAGGCCCATGCTGCACGCTGCCGAGCTCGCTATGATCCATCCGCTGACAAATGCACCACTTCGGGTCTCTGCCGCTCCGCCTGACGATTTTTGGAAAGTCGCCGAAGAGCGCGAAATCGTGTCTCGCGACGAGGACATCATGACCCCCCAGGAGAGCAGCTAAACTATTGAATTTGCTAGAATAAACAGCTGCCGATGGTCGTTACCGAATGCATAGGAGATAGCCCATGAGACTCTGGAGCAAGATCGCAATCGTCCTTGCATTCGTCCCGCTAATGGCGTCGGCGCAATACAAGGACCTTGACGTCGCCCTGTCGAATCTGACACGCGGCTTCGGAGGTGGGGATCCGCAGGCGATCGTCTCCGGGATTGGAGACGGCGACCAGGTGATGCTGCAGTTTCCCGGCCTCATCCAGCAGAACGGGTCGAACGTTTACGGCCGCGATCAGGCCGCCTACCTTCTCGACGGGCTGTTCGGCAAAGTCCATCCAACGAGCTTCGAGCAGGAAAGCGCGAAGAAGGTGAGCGCCGAGGGGCAGTATCACATCACGGGAACATGGACGATTCAGAACGCCGGCAAGAACGAGAATCGCGAGCTTTACATTACGCTGCACAATAAGAATGACCGCTGGTCGATCCTCTCCATCCGGTCCGCCGGAAAATAGCGAGCCGGTCAAACACGTCGTTTCCACGATCGCCGTCGCGCTTGCGACGGCGATCTGTCTTTTTCCAAGACTGCACTCGCCCGCCGCATCCGCAATCATCCTCCTGCTGGCGATTACCGCACTCGCGATCGCACGGCAGCACGTCGTACAGACTGCCGCTCTTTTTCTGATGGGCGTTGCGGCGATCGACCTCGTCACGTTCGTGGCAGCTGCGCGCGTCAGCAGTAGTTTCAGCGAGCGATCGCTGTCGCACGTCGATCGCGAGATGGCCCGCGTGCGCAGTGAGATCGGCGACATCGAGTCGGAGTTGCAGAGGAGCGCGGACGACGTAGCCGCTGCGATTGCGGCCAAACCGGCCACTTCGCGCGCCCGGATGTTTCACCTTCTCGCGAGCCAGCCGCACGAACCGGGGCGAGGCATGCGGATCGTCGGGGCGAACGGCGTGGCCATGGCTTGGTGGGGCGACGACCCTCGTGTGACAGGTGCCGTGACGTATCAGTTCGACGTCACGAATCTCTACATCACGCGATCGCATCCGCTGTCGAACGCCCCGCTGGCTGTCGAAGCGTTCCAGCGGATTGCGAATCAACCGCGCGCGCATTCGCTCTTCGATGCGGATGACGACTGGATCGTGAGCACTATTTTTCATGGCGGGCCGCTGCGGGCAGAGTCGGGTTCGCGCCGCTATGCGATCGCCAAACGGCCCGATTCCGCGCTCTTCATCGACGTGATGCCGCACACCCGCTCCGAAATCGTCGCGAACACCCAACTCCTCGGCCGCGACGCCGCGGCGATTCTGCTGGCGCTGGCTGCGCTCGTGATCGCCCGGCACGTCCGCCAATCGACGCTTCTGTCGGTTGTTCTGATCGCGGTCGCGCGCATCGCGCTGATCCAGCTGCAATTTGAAACCGACACATGGCACATCTTCGGTTTCGACATCTACGCATCGCGGATGCTCGGTGGTTTCAGCCGCTCGCCATTCGATCTGCTGCTGACGGCGGCCGCCACGCTCGCAATCGTGATTGTCTTCAATCGATCGAAGGCGACCACTCACATCGATGTCGTGCGCTCGATCCTCATGATGATCGCGGGCGCTGGTTTCGTCCTGTTCCTTCGCAATCTGGTCGATAACGCGCGCCTCTCGCCGGTCCCCGATCACATCATGCCGATGTCCGTCGCTCAAGGCGTTTTGCTGCTGGCGATTCTTTGTTTCGCGTTCGCCGTCGTCGGTCTCGCGCCGCGATTCGGAAGCCGGCATCGCATCCTGCGACTCTTCATCGCGGCCATCCTCGTTGTGCCGCTGGTCTACTTCCCGCTGCACATCTTCGAGACTTCCAGCGCGCGAAAATTTGTCGCCGACACCTACGCGCCGCTCGTCATCGGCGAGGCGGGCCAGTTGCGCACGATGATCGAGGACACGCTGAAGAACGAGTTTTCTGTCGTCGACCTGAGCACGATCCTGCCCGACGACTACACGCGCATGGACCTTCAGGATCTCGCGTATGCCCTATGGCTTCGATCGGATCTTTCGAAGTGGCGGATCCCGGCCGTCATCACGGTCCACGACATCTTCGATCACTCGCTGAGCCGCTTCGGCGTCGGGCTGCCGCAATTCAGCGAGCGGCGCTCGGACCGCGGTTCCGAGGTGCTGCAGGTGGGAAGTTTGCGGCGGGTGTTGATGCATCACGACTTCGAGCTGACGACGTTCGGCATCCCGATCGGCGAAGGGAGCGTGCACGTCGTGAACCCCGCGGATCCGGGCGCAACCGCGTACGCGGATGTCTATCGCGATTTCTTCGAGCCTTCGTTCGCCGATACGAGCAGTGGACTTCGCGCGCAGCCGGCGCCGACGGTCTTTGACAAAGATGGCAACACGCGCGGCCCTTCGACAGTGAAGCTTCCGCAGAGCGCGGATCGGTATTTTGCGACGCTGAAGAGCGGCCAGGGAGTCTGGGTCAGTGCAAGCGAAGGAACCGGCACGTCCGTCTATCTGCGGCGCAGCGACAACATCCTGTACGCATTTCCGATCCAGGTGCCCACACCGGGACAGCAGGTGCGGCGAGCCGGAAGCGTTGCGATCTGGGCGATCGCATTCGTACTGGTGGCCCTGACTATCAGCTCGCTCCCACGGATCGCATCCATTATTCGCCATCTGCCGCGAAGTCTCGATTTCCGGACGCGGACCTCGCTGTACGTCACGGCAGTCGTGTTACTGCCGCTCGTTCTGTTCGTGATTTTTGTTCGCGCCTACCTCGGCACGCGCCTCCAATCCGAATACGACGAGCGGGCCCAAACGGCACTCAACGCCGCCGAGCGTGTGATCGAGGACTATCTCGCCTCGACGAGCTCCGCGAAACCGGAGCAGATCCTCGACGACGATGTCCTGAGCTGGCTGGCACTGGTGATCGGCCACGATCTGCATCTGTATCGCAATGAGCAACTCATCGCGTCGAGCCGTCGCGATCTTTTCGCGGCGCACGTCGACTCGGAACGTTTGCCGGGGGATGCCTACCTGCAGATCGTCTTGAACGGACGACAACTCTGGCGCGCGCACCACACTTCCGGCTCCGCGCAATTCATCGAGATCTACAGCCCGATCACGCTCGCGCCGGGACAGAACTACACCCTCGCGCTTCCCTTCATCGTGCAGGCGCGTCAGATTCAAGCGCAGGTCAACGATCTCGCGACGTCGATCTACATGCTGCTGGTGTTTGTCGTCCTGGCAGCGACCGCGGTTGCATATCGCGCGGCCCGAAGCGTTACCCGACCCGTGCAGGCGCTGGTGGGCGGCGCTCGGGCGGTGGCGCGCGGCGAGTTCGACATCGATGTCCGCGTCCCTCACGATCCCGACCTCGGCCTTCTCGTCACGACGTTCCGCGACATGGCGCAGTCGATCCGCCGCCAGCAGAACGATCTCCGCCACGAGCGCGACCGGCTGCAGACGCTGCTCGAAAACATCAACGCCGCGGTGGTCGTGCTCGACGGAAAGATGCAGGTCGGGGCGACGAATCTCGCCGCGCGGAAACTCTTCGGCGACGCGATCGATTTCCCAACCGAGATCCTCGAGTTTCTAGACAGCCATCGCCAGCGCCACGCCGAAGCGGCGGAGCTGGCGCTGAGTGTCGACGACGCGGTGCGCACGTTTCGCGTGTCGATCGTTCCATTGCCGGACAGCGAAGAGGAAATGTTGATCGCGGAAGACGTCACGGAGATTCTGCGGTCGGAACGGCTCGAAGCATGGGGTGAAATGGCCAGGCAGGTCGCGCACGAAATCAAGAATCCGCTCACGCCGATTCAATTGACCGCCGAGCATCTTCGCGCGGTCGCCGAAAACGACGATGCGAACCTTCCCGCGCTCGTGAAATCGGCGGTCGATAACATCCTCCGGCAGGTCGTCATGCTGCGCGAGACGTCGAAGGAGTTCAGCGACTACGCCTCGCTGCGGCAGGTGCAGAAAAAGCCGCTGAATCTGCGCCGGCTGCTGGAAGAGATCGCCGCCAGCTATGCCGACAGCCGCGAGCGCGGAATCGATTTTCGCGCCGAGATCGCGTCATCGACGCCTGCTCAGTTCGCAGGCGATCCGAGGATGCTGCGCGGCGCGATCTCGAACCTCATCGAAAATGCCTTCCAGGCCGCTCCCGGCGGGGTCGTACGCCTCGGCAGCCACGGAGTCGACTCCAAGGTGGTCGTTTCCGTCGAGGACAACGGCCCGGGCGTCCCCCCCGAAGTGCTCCCCCGGATCTTTGATCCATACTTCTCTACAAAATCGGCCGGCACCGGCCTGGGGCTGGCCATCGCCCGCAAAGCAGTCGAGGAACATGGCGGTTCCGTCCGGGCCGAGAATCTCAACCCCGGTTTCCGTGTTTCGATGGAATTACCGGTGAAATAGTGGCCGGTTGCCGGTGACCTGTGACCGCGGACGTTTACCGGCCACCGGCAACCACTACAATCGCGACTCGACATGAAACGGCTTGTTCTCACGCTTCTGCTCGTTATCAGTGCCCCTCTTGCGCAAGGCGAAGGGCCGATCGACGAAACACGCTTCACTTTGCGTGAGGAGTTCCTCCGTCTGATCAATCGCGACCGCAAACAGTTCGGCCTGCCAGCAGTCCAGCTCGATGCGCTGGCCTCGGCGGTCGCCGACGCCTATTGCCAGGACCAGATCCGCAACGGGACGACCGGGCATTTCACGACGGACGGGCAGGCGCCGTACATGCGCTACGCGTTTGCGGGCGGAAATGACGGCGTCAGCGAAAACGCTGCGGCGTGGTCGGCCAATTACAACTTCAACGATCGGGCGTTGTACGAAATGATGCGGCGATCGGAAGTCGAGATGATGCGCGAAGCGGCGCCGCATGATGGCCACCGTCGCACGATCCTCGATCCCTTCGCGACGCACGTTGGGATCGGCCTTGCCTGGGATCGCGGTGAATTCCGGCTCACGCAGGAATTCGTCCGGCGATACATCGAGTGGACACGTCCGCTGCCACGCCTGGCGTATGCCGGCGACCAGATTCTGTGCAGCGGCCGACCGGCGAAGGGCTACTCCATCGAAGCGATCACCGTCCATCGCGAGCCGCTGCCGCAGCCGATGGCGGCCGTCACCGCGAACGCGATCAAGTCTTACGCGCTGCCCGATACGCGCCGCGAATATCTTCCGCGACTTCGCAGCCGCGTCAGCATGAACTCCGCCGGCTCGATCAGCGAAGTCCGGGAGGTCTACAGCGACGGACGCCGCGGCGATTTCCCGGTGAATGACGACGGCGGATTCGCGTTCGTCGTTCCCCTGCCCGATGGTCCCGGCGTCTACACGATCGTCGTGTGGGTGAAAGCGGCCGGCGTGCGCGATGCGATCGCAGCCAGCAACGTTTCGCTGCGCGTCCATGGCCGCGCCGACGACGCTGGCATCGCTACCGCATTTTCGCAGCGGTAGTGCCGAATCAATCGACATACGACTGCATCGTCATCGGCGGTGGTCCCGCCGGTCTGACCTGCGCCATTTTTCTCGGGCGCTATCGCCTGCGCGTGCTGGTGATCGACAGCGGACATCCGCGCAACTACGCTTCACGGGCCATTCACGGATTCCTCGGATATCACGAGATCGCGCCGCGCGAGCTGCTCGGGCGTGGACGTGCCGAAGCGAAGACCGTCGGCGCGGAGATCATCGAGGGAACGGTCTCGAAAGTGGAGCGCGTCGGCGATGCCTTTGAAGTGACGGCTGACGCCGGCAAGCTGTACGCTCGCCGCGTCGTGTTGGCCTACGGCGTCCGCGACACGCTCCCCGACGTCCCCAATGTCGAGCGTTATTACGGCACGGGCATTTTTCATTGTCCCGATTGCGACGGCTACGAAGTCACCGGTAAACGCGTTGGCGTGATCGGCCGGGGAACGAAAGTCGCGGGCCTCGCTTTGAAGATGCTGCAATGGACGGAAAAGTTAACGCTATTTGTTGACGGTAATGCGCGCGATTTCAGCACGGAAGAAACGAGCAAGCTTCTCGCGCAGGAAATCGCGATCAAGGACGAGAAGATCGCCAGCTTAGCCGGCAAAGAGCGTCTCGAGGCTGCCATCCTGTCGACCGGCGAGCGCGTGGAGCTCGATGCAATCTTTTTCACGATCGGAACCACGAGGTCGTGCGATCTCGCCGAGCAGCTCGGATGTGTCGAGGTCGAGGGAACGCCCTGCCTGAAGGTGGACGATTTCAAGGAAACCACCGTCGACGGCGTCTATGCGATCGGCGATCTGGTGCCCGGCTCGCAGCTCGTGATTACGTCGGCAGCCGACGGTGCCATCGCGGCGATTGCGATCAACAAGTCGTTGCTCCCGCCGGCACGGCGAGTCTAACGAGTGCTGAGTGCTGAGTGCACTCAGCTAGCCCACAATCCACAACGCTTGGCGGCGCGCTACCGCCTGCCCGGCCGACAGCATCAATTGCACGTAGGTTTGAATATCGAGGTCGGCCTCGACCAGCTCGTCGTCTTCCAGATACTTCGCGGCCAGCTGCATCAGCTCGACATCATCGGTGGGCAGCGAACGCCTGGCGGCGAATTTCCGGAGTGCGTCGAGGAGGGCCGGCAAGCTCGCGACGTGAAACGGATCGGCAACATTCGGCAGCGCGATCTCCTCGATTCCTGTGAGCGGAGCATCGACGAAGACCGCCTGATACGCATCGATCCCGGCGATCTGCGGAATGCCCTCCTGCAGCGCGACCCAGCCGCGAACATCCACTTCGTCAGAGCGGTAGGGCTCATCGCCCTGCCCGTCCGTGACTGAGAAGCGCTTCTGCAGCGCGTTCTCGACCGCATGCGCCAGATCGGGGCCCAAAACGTCGTGTGCGGAGCCCGCTATGAAGGTCAGCGGCACAGCGTGGCAGCTTACCACGGCACTTTGCATACAATCGCGGGGGTGTTCGACCGCCTGAAACGGATCGCGCCGTTTCTCAAGCCGCTGCTGATCCTCGCCGTTTTCGCGATCGCGCTTCGCGTCCTCGGCACGACGCTCGCGCATTATCGATACCACGACATCGTCACTTACATCAGCTCGCTGCCGATCGATCAGATCGTCACAGCCGTCGTTCTGACGCTCCTCGGATACCTCGTGATGACCGGCTACGACACGCTGGCATTCGAGTACATCCGCCATCCGCTGCCGTATCGCAAGATCGCGCTGGCGTCGTTCATCGGCTACGCGTTCAACAACAACGTCGGCCTGTCGGGCCTGGTCGGCGGATCGCTGCGTTACCGCTTGTACACGTCGTGGAGACTGAGCGCGGTCGAGATCGCGAAAGTCATCGCGTTCTGCACCATCAGCTTCTGGCTCGGATTCATCGTGTTAGGCGGAACGTTCTTCATCGTTCTTCCGCCCGACATTCCTCCCTCGGTGCACCTGCCTCTCAACTCGATCCGTCTCCTCGGCGTCATCCTTCTGCTTCCCGCGCTGGCTTACCTCGGCTGGATTGCATTCCGGCGCGAGCCGATCCGCATCCGGCAGTGGGACTTCGAGCTGCCCACGTTCGGACTCTTCGTCGCGCAGGTCACGATCTCGGTGATCGACTGGATCATCGCAGCCGGCGTCCTCTACATCCTTCTTCCCGATTCGCTTCCGCTGACGTTCCCGAGGTTTCTGGGGATCTTTCTGCTGGCGCAGATTTCGGGAGTGGCTTCCAATGTTCCCGGCGGGTTCGGAATCTTCGAAGCGGTCATCCTGATTTTTCTCGCGCCGTTCTATTCCGCTTCTTCCATTCTCGGCGCGCTGGTGGCGTTCCGCGCGATCTACTATCTGCTTCCGCTCTTCATCGCGACGATTCTTCTTTCGACGCACGAGATCGTCGAGAAGCGTGAAGGAGTCGCGCGCGCGTGGAAGATTTTCGGGCGATGGGCGCCCGGTATCGCGCCTAACCTGCTGGCGTTCACCACATTCGTCGGCGGCGCGGTGCTGCTGTTCTCCGGCGTCACGCCGACCCTTCCGAGCCGTCTGCACTTTCTCCGGCGTCTCGTCCCGCTGCCGATCGTCGAGATCTCGCATTTTTTCGGAAGCATCGCGGGCGCGCTCCTGCTGCTGCTCGCACGCGGACTGCAGCGCCGGCTCGACGCCGCCTATCAGCTCGCGGTTCTCGTTCTGTCGGCGGGCATCTTCCTGCAGATCTTCAAAGGCGGCGATTACGAAGAGGCCGGCATCCTCGGGATCATGTTGTTCGCGCTGGTCTCATCGCGGCGTCATTTCCATCGCAAAGCATCGCTCGGGAATGAGAGCTTCGGGCCGGGATGGCTCTTCGCGATCCTGCTGGTGCTGATGTCATCGGCGTGGCTCGGTTTCTTCAGCTACAAACACGTCGAATACTCCAACGATTTGTGGTGGCGATTCCAGTTTCGTGGCGACGCGCCGCGATTCCTGCGCGCGTCGGTGGGCGTCATCGCCGCGATGTTGATCGTCGCGGTGCGGCATCTCCTGCGTCCCGCCATCCCCGATCCCGACCCGCCCACCCCGTCGGAGCTGGATCGCGCGGAGGAAATCGTGCACGCCGACGCGCATAGCCAGGCGGCGCTGGCGCTCCTCGGCGACAAGCCGCTGCTGTGGAGCGACAGCGGGCGCGCGTTCATCATGTACGGCGTCGAAGGGCGCAGCTGGATCACGATGGGCGATCCGGTCGGGCCGGACGATGAGAAATCGGAGCTGATCTGGAAGTTTCGCGAGCTGTGCGATCTGCACGCCGGCTGGCCGGTCTTCTACGAGATCGAGCGACAACATCTCCACTACTACCTCGATCTCGGCCTGACGCTCCAGAAGATCGGCGAGGAGGCGCGCGTCTCACTGCCGGACTTCACGCTGGAAGGTTCCTCGCGGAAGTGGCTGCGCAAGATGCAGCGCAAGCTCGAATCGGAGCAGTGCGAATTCGAGATCGTCGCCGACCCGATGCAGATTCTTCCCGAGCTGCGCGAGATCTCCGATGCCTGGCTGGCCGAAAAGCGCACGCGCGAGAAAGGCTTCTCGCTCGGATTCTTCGCGGAGGACTACATCCGCCGGTTTCCGATGGCCGTCGTGCGCCGGGGCCCGCACATCGTCGCGTTCTCAAACATGTGGACCAGCGGCGGGGGCGAGGAGGTCTCGGTCGATCTGATGCGGCATCGCCTCGATGCACCCAGCGGCGTGATGGATTACATGTTCCTCAACCTCATCCTGTGGGGCCAGCAGCACGGCTATAAATTCTTCAACCTCGGCATGGCTCCGCTTTCGGGGCTCGAGAATCGAACACTGGGCACCATTTGGAATCGCGTAGGCGCGCTTACCTATCGCTTCGGCGAAAACTTCTACAACTTCCAGGGACTGCGCCAGTACAAGGAAAAATTCGATCCTGTGTGGGAACCGATGTACCTGGCGTCGCCGGGGGGACTGGCGTTGCCGAGGATTTTGACGAATCTGGCGACTTTGATTTCGGGGGGGTTGCGCGGGGTCGTAGCGAAATGAAGAATTGGGAATTGGGAATTGGGAATTTGGAATTTGGAATTTGGAATTAAGGCCGGTCGGCTGGACGTGCTTCTGAATTCTCAATTCCAAATTCGAAATTCCAAATTCTGCACCCGCTGTTCTATCCCCGCCCGATGTTGTCACTCCTCTTCGCTGCCGCCGTAGCCACCACGAAACTGCACTGCCCTGAGGGAATTGGGAATTGGGAATTTGGAATTTGGAATTAAGGCCGGTCGGCTGGACGGGCTTCTGAATTCTCAATTCCAAATTCGAAATTCCAAATTCTGCACCCGCTGTTCTATCCCCCGCCGATGTTGTCACTCCTCTTCGCTGCCGCCGTAGCCACCGCGAAACTGCCCCTGATCGAGGTGCCCGCGACAAAGGGCTCTTCCGACACGCTGGTGGTGTTCGTCTCGGGCGATGGCGGATGGGCGAAGATCGACAAATCGATCTCGAAGGTTTTTGCCGAGAACGGCATGCCGGTGGTCGGGCTGAATGCGCTCCAGTATTTCTGGACAAAGCGGACGCCCGATTCGGCGGCCCGCGATCTGCAATCGATCCTCGAGAGGTATCTGAAGACGTGGAAGAAGGAGCGCGTGTTGTTCGTCGGCTATTCGCGGGGAGCCGACGTGCTGCCGTTCATGATCAACCGCCTGCCGCCGGAATTGCGATCGAAAACGCGGCTCATCGCGCTCCTCGGTCCGAGTCCGAAAGTGGAGTTCGAGTTTCATGTCGGAGACTGGATGCGCAGCACCTCGAAAACGGGATACGCAGTGAAACCAGAACTGGATCGATTATCATCCCATAATATCGTCTGTCTTTTCGGAGAGGATGACAAGGACTCACTTTGCCCCGTCGTTTCAGGTCCGCGCATCAGCACAGTCATGCTGAAAGGCGCGCATCACTTCGACGGCGGCTACGAAAAACTCGCGTCCATCATCCTGCTCCATCTGAAATGATGATCTTTCTTTTCGCGGTCGCGATGACCTGCAACGCGCCGGTCATCGAGTTGCCGGCGACGGCCGGCGCGAGCGATCGCTTTGCCGTTCTGCTCACCGGCGACGGAGGCTGGCGGCGCGTCGACGACGAGGTCGCGACAGTCTTGCGCGCGCAAGGCATTCCGATCGTCGGCCTCGATGTTCCCGCCTATTTCGAAACGCGCCGCACTCCGGAGGAGAGCGCCTGCGCGCTCGAACAGATCATCCGGACTTACCAGCAGCGCTGGCAGAAGCAGCACGTGATCCTCATCGGCTACTCGCGCGGAGCGGATGTCCTGCCGTTCATGGCCAGCCGTCTTCCGGCCGAAATCCTCACGTCCGTGCAGCTCGTCGCGCTACTCGGTCCGGAACCGCTCATCGACTTCCGATTCCACCCCTGGTGGGATCCGAAACGCTATTTCCGCCACGAAGAGCAGTTTCCCGTTCTACCGGAGGTGGAGAAGCTTCCGCCGGACAAAGTCCTCTGCGTTTACGGCGACGCCGAGAAGAACACACTCTGCACGCAGCTCGATCGCCGGTTCACGACCGTGTCCGAGTCCGGCGGCCACCACTTCGGCGGCAACTACGACGACGTCGCGCGCGCGATTCTCACCGCGGCGCGGTAGCCGGCATATCCGAGTTGTAGATATCGTCGACGATCTGCCACTGGCCGTTGATTCTTTTCCAGACAACGATGTACTTGCCGGTGTCGGGTATCGCTGCCGTTGCGCCGTTGGGCGTGAAGTTGAACTGGTAGCGTCCGACCTCGACCGCCATGTCGCCGGACTGCATCACGTTGTCGCTGGTGAGCGTCACATTGCCTTTTCCAGTGCTCATGAGGCCGCTCCACATCTGGCGGATTCCTTCGCGGCCGTGCACCGCCGATGCGTTGGGTGGCATGATGGTGGCGTCTTGCGCGTAGAGGTTCGCGACCCCGGCAGCGTCCGATTGACCAAAACGCTGCGCGAAATCGATGTCGCCCTGCCGGATGGCGCTTTCGGCGTCACCCGGTTGCGTGGTGGTCGCACATGCTGCGAGAGTTAGGACTGCGATGACGATGAACATACGTTTCATAGCGCGCCTCCTCATAACGGTCGTCGCCGTGCTGCAAATCGGATGCAACAGTCCGACTGCGCCGGTCGACACGACCGCCAAAGTCTATGGCCGTTTGTCAGGTCTTGTGAAGATCGGGCCGATCTGTCCCGTCGAACGCGAAGGAAATCCCTGCCCCACCCCGCCCTCGGCCTACGCTGCGCGGAAGATCCTGGTCATGGACGAGCGGGGCACAAAGATCCTCTTCACGGTCGACATTGACGGGCAGGGCCTGTACGTCATCGACCTCGCACCCGCGAAGTATCGGATCGATCTCAAGCCGCTCGGGATCGATCGATCGAGCGAGTTGCCCGCGGTGGTCGAAATCCATGCGAACAGCGTCACGACGCTGAACGTGAATATCGACACGGGGCTGCGGTAGTGAAGGGCCGGCCGAAGCCGGCCGCTCTCACGCCTTGAGGTGCTTGTTGACCAGCGCAGTCATCTCGAACATCGAGACCTGCTTCTTGCCGCCGAAGACCTTTTTCAGGTTGTCGTCGGCGTTGATCATGCGCTTGTTCGTCTGATCCTGAAGGCCATTGGCTTTGATGTAGTCCCAAACCTTCTTAGTGACCTCGCTCCGCGGAATTGGTTTGCTTCCGACAATCGGTGCCAGATCCGCACTCGGCTGCACCTCGGCCTGCAATCCTTTGCCGCCCCCCTTAGAGCTCGATCCCTTCTTCGCAGTCGCCATCATTTTTCTCCGTTCGTCTTTTCGATTGTGTCGTAGGGTAACCCAGAGGTCAATCGAATGCTCGCTTTTCATGATAACGGCGATGGCCACCCGATCGTATGGATTCATGGTTTTCCACACGCATCGGCAATTTTTCAGCCACAGGTCCCGATCGCCGGGGCGAGGCACATTCGCGTCGATTTGCCCGGTTTTGGCGCGTCCGCGGCCCCTTCGCGACCGCTGTCGATGGCAGATTATTCGCGCGAAATCATTGCCGTGCTCGACCATTTGCACATCGAAAAAGCGATCGTGGCCGGCATTTCGATGGGCGGATACATCGTCATGCAGATGCTGCGCGACGTGCCGCAGCGATTCGAAGGAGTGATCCTCATCGACACTCGGGAGCGCCCCGATTCCGATCAGGGCCGGGAAGATCGATACAAGACGATCGCCGAAATCGAAAAGAACGGCACGGTACCGATCGTCGACGGGATGCTTCCGAGGATGATCCTCACCGCGTCGCGGCGTGACGCGTTCCGCGAAATCATGATGACGGCCACGCCCGCAGGAATGATCGCCGCGCAGCGCGCGATGGCCGGCCGTCCCGATTCGACCGCCACGTTGCGGGGACTGAAAGTGCCGGCGCTGGTGATCGTCGGCGACCACGATCCGATCACCAGTGTCGACGACGCGAAGCGCATGGCAAAGCTGATCCAGGGCAGCAAGTACGTCGTGATCGACAAGGCCGCGCATGCGTCGAACTTCGATCAACCGGAAGCGTTCAATCGCGCAGTCACCGAGTTTCTCGGAATGCGCTTCGGATCGAAGTGATCGAGCGCTTCCTCGAGCGACATCGCTTCGAGGCCGAAGACGCGCAGCGCGGCTGAGAGGGTCGCCGGAACATCGAGTGGGGAGAGCGGCAACGCTCCATCGCGTTTGCCGAGCTTCGATCCGTCGGCCGCGACGACGAGCGGCAGATGCGCGTAATCGGGAGTCGGAAGGTCGAGCGCGCGCTGCAGCGCGATCTGCCGCGGCGTCGAGGCCAGCAGATCCGCGCCGCGAACGACCTGCGTCACCCCCTGGCCGGCATCATCGACGACGACCGCCAGCTGATACGCGAACGGACCGTCAGCGCGTTTGACGACAAAGTCGCCGGTCGTCCGCGCAACATTCTCTTCGACGTGGCCGGCGATCGCATCGTCGAAGCTGAGGACTGCGTCCGGTGATCGAAAGCGAATTGCACGAGCGACCCGGCCGGCCAGCAGACCGTTGCGGCACGTCCCGGGATAAACCGGCTCACTGCCGAGGGGCGCGGAAGCAGCGCGCTGGATGTCGGCGCGACTGCATGCGCATTCGTAGACCAATCCCCGCTCGCGAAGCCTTGCCAGCGCTGCCTCGTACAAATGCGTGCGTCGCGATTGCCATTCGACGTCTCCATCCCAGCGAAAACCATAGCGCCGCAACGTCTCGAGAATCTCTTCCGCCGATCCCGCAGCGACGCGAGGAGTGTCGAGATCCTCGATCCGCACCAGCCACCGCCCTCCACCCGCCCGCGCGAATAACCACGATCCGACTGCGGCGACCAGGCTGCCGAAGTGCAATGGGCCGGTCGGCGACGGTGCGAAGCGGCCGGTCAGCGTGGAAGCGCGCCCTGAATCTGCTTCGCGCGCGTGAGGTGCGTGTCGGCGAGCTTGCGCAGATCGGTCAACTGCTCTTTGACGACTTTCTTCCTCGCGTGCGGCATCAGCTTCGAATCGATCATCGCGATGAGCGATTGGTGCGCGCTGATCTGACGGTCGATGTACGCGCGATCGAACGCTGCACCCGTCAGTGGCCGAAGCCTGTCGGTGGTCTCGCCCGATTCGGCATCGAGCTGACGGCTCATGTCCGTGTCGGACGACGCGACATCCACGCGCGCCATCTCAGACTCGGCCTTGTTGTTCTGGGCGGTGTGTTCGTTCACCATCATGATCGCGAAGTCGCGGACGGCCGAATCAGTCGTCTTCGATCGCGCCAGCTCGCCTTCGCGAACTTCACCGAGGTTCGCGACGCGCATGATCATGGCAATGTCGGAGTCAGCCAGGTTCTGTTGAGTCGTCGCGCAACCGGCCAGCAGCATCACGGCAAGAAGCATTCGGAATTTCATCGTCGATCACTCCGCGTTATTCTCATGGCGACGTATCGTACCAGTGGGCGTTGTTCCGCATAAGCAGCCATGCACGTTCGCATCGTGTTAGTCGAGCCGCACGAAGCCGGGAACGTCGGCGCGGCCGCTCGCGCGATGAAGAATTTCGGCTTTCACGAGCTGGGGATCGTCGGCGCCCGAGAGCAGGTTACGCGCGATGCGGCCGAATGGTGGGCGAAGGGCGGACTCGATGTCGTGCAGTCGGCCAGGCGTTATGCGACCCTGGAGGAAGCGCTCGCCGGTGTGCACCTCAGCGTTGCGGCCACCGCTGTGCGTGCGCGACACGTCCACGAGCAGCTCACGCCCTCCGATGTCGCGCGTCTGGCGGAAGAAACATTGGGCGACGATCACACTCTCGGTATCGTCTTCGGGCGCGAGGAATGGGGACTGTCGGGCGCAGAGATCGCGATGTGCCAGCGCACGGCATCGATTCCAACAGCTGCCGATTGCCCGACGATGAACCTTGCACAGGCCGTCGCCGTTTTCTGCTACGACATGTCGAAGGGGCTGCGGCCGGCGCCCGTTCCGAAAGATCCTGCGCCCGGCGATCTCATTCAGAACCTGAACTCGCGCGCGCGCGACCTGCTCGTCGATCTGCATTTCTTCGCCGACAAGGCGCCCGATCGTCTGTGCGCCGAGTTGCAGGCGCTGGCCGCAAAGCGAACGCTCACCACCCGCGAGGCATCGCTGCTGCTGTCACTGATCGCGCACGTCGAGCGCGCGATCCGCTAGCGAGGCAGCCGCTTCTTCTCGATCTTCACCAGCACGGTGTACTCGGGGTCGACCATCTCGATCACCGGAGTCCGCGCGTTCTGTGACACGAACTCGTACGCGTCCATCTCCGAGACGCCGCTGACGTCCTGAACCCAGCGCACCATTTCGCGAAATGCGATGCGCGCGGCGTCTTCCAGCGGCCGCGCGGCGCCGAGGGTCATCATCCATTCGGAGTTCTCGATGCGCGGCCAGGCGGTCTCGCGATGCTTGATGAGATCGACGGTCAGATCGACATTCATCGCGCCTTCGACAGCGGTTCCGATGATTTCGCCTTCCCCCATCGCGTAGTGTCCGTCACCGAATGACAGCAAGGCCCCCGGCACGCGGACGCCGAGGTACACCGTATTGCCCGCGCGCACCTCGGGACAGTCCATGTTGCCGCCGAAGGAATCGGGAACGACCGTCGAGCGCACTTCCTGGAACGGCGACACGCCCAGACAGCCGAGGAAGGGGGCGAGCGGGACTTCCCACGATTTCTTGCCGTCGAGCGAATGCGTGCGCACGACGTTTTTCGTTTTGTCGACTTCGTAGAACCAGACCTTCTCCGGCAGATCGCCGCCTAACACGGCCGTGCGATCGGTCGCATTGAGTGCGCCGAAGCCTGGAAAGAATGAGGAGATCCCGTGGTCGCGCGCCGGCTCGAGCTTGTTGATGTGAACGACAACCGTGTCGCCGGGCTCGGCGCCATCAATGTAGAACGGGCCAGTCTGCGGATTGTCGTGGCCCGGCGGAATGACTTTGGTCGGAAGCTGATCCGGCTTCGTCACCGCGCCGTCGTAACAATCCTCGGTCCACGACACGATGCGCGTGCCCGGCGCGATGTGATGCGTCGGCGCTGCGCCGCCGAACGTGTATTTCAACTCCTCATGCTTCGGGATGTAGTTGAGCACCGGCTGCTCGGCAGCCAGCACGAAGAGCAACGGAATCATGTCGGGCCTCCTTCGAAGAGTAATTGCAGAAACTCCGGCATGGAGTGGAATTGATCGATGTGGTCGGGCGCGCTGTTGCCGGCGAATCCGAGGATTGTGAGGCCGCCGGTGTGGACTTCGCTGATCTGCTGCATACCGCGCGGCCCCCATCGTACGACGGGCGTGCGTTTCAGTCCGAGCTGCTGGATCAGGTAATCCGATGTTTCGGTCGTGCTCGCGAAGGTGCCGGGAAAAATCTCGGAATGCGTGAAGACGAATTGTTTCTGACCCGCCACCGCTGCCCGCGCGAATTCGAGGAAGGGCTGCATCGCGACCGGATCGACTTTGCGATCGTCGACGTAGCTCGTATGCAAGCCGTCTAACAGCAGGATGCCGTCAACAGCTGCGTGATTGCGCAGGATCGCGCGAACGGCGCCATAGCCGGCGCTGAATCCGCTGAGATACACGCGGCGTACGCGAATTCGCGCGCGAATCGCCGCGAGCAACGACTCCAACGCCGACGGATCGCGAAAAGCCTCGTCATACGCGCCACCACCCTGCCCGATATTGACCGCCGCAACGACGATCTGGCGCCCGGCAGCAGCTTGAAACGGAAGCCACGAGGATCCGTGAAAGTGAATGAGCACATCCGCTTCGCCGGCCGACGCGGCGCGCGGCGTGATGAAGATCTCCGCGTGCTCGATCTTGAATTGTTCGCCTTCGATCGCACTCTTCTGCAGCCGCTCGTGCGCGCGCGTGAACTCCACCATCGGCGACGGATTTTGCGGGGCGGGTTTGGGTGGGTGGGCGCAGCTAGCGATCGACAGAGACAGGAACAGCAACAACGCCCCAGATCTCGCGCGCGTACTCCGCGACGGTTCGATCCGACGAGAACGGTCCGCTGCGCGCGGTGTTGAAGATCGATCGGCGCGCCCACTCGTCGCGCTGCAGCCAGGCGTCGGCGGCGCGCTTTTGCGTCTCGACGTACGGAGCGAAATCGATGCAATGAAAGTAGCGATCGCGGTTGAGGAGGGCGTCGACGATCGCGCCGTAGTGTCCCCACGACGCAATGCGCTCGATGACGCGCCGGAGCTCTGCATTCGATTCGACAACGCGACGCGGATCGTATCCCCCCGACTGCAATTTCGCGATTCCATCGGCAGTCTGCCCAAACGTGAAAATGTTCTCGGCGCCGACCGCATCGCGGATCTCGATGTTCGCGCCGTCGAGCGTGCCGACGATCACGCCGCCGTTCATGACGGCCTTCATGCAACTCGTGCCGGAGGCCTCCGTTCCGGCTGTCGAGATCTGTTCCGACAGTTCCGTCGCCGGAAAAAGCAGCTCCGCCAGGGAGACGTCGTAGTTCGGGATGAACACGACGTTGAGGCGCGTCGCGGTGCGAGTGTTGGAGCGCACGAATGCCGCGACCGAGTGAATCAGCCGGATGATGAGCTTCGCCATCGCATAGCTCGGCGCGGCTTTGCCGCCGAAGATGAGCGTGCGCGGCACGATCGAGTCGTCGCCGTCGGAGATGCGATGCGCAAGCGCAATGGCGTGCATCGCGGCCAGCAGTTGCCGTTTGTATTCGTGGATCCGTTTGATCTGCACGTCGAACAGAAATTCGGGATCGACTTCGATCGAATACGCGCGCTGCAGCCACTCCGCGACCTTCGTCTTGCGCGCGTGCTTGACCGAATTCCAGCGCTCGCGAAAGGACGCGTCATCGATGTGATCTTCGAGCTCACGCAGATGCTCGATATCCGCCTTCCAATGCTCGTCGAGCACTTCCGTGATCAGCTCCGACAGCTCGGGATTCGCCTGCAGCAGCCATCGCCGCGGCGTGACGCCGTTCGTCTTGTTGTTGAATTTGGCGGGATAGATCGATTGGAAATCCGCGAACACGCGCGACTTGAGAATGTCGGTGTGCAGCCGCGCGACGCCGTTGACCGAATGGCTTCCGACGATCGCCAGATTCGCCATGCGCACCGACTGCCGCCCGTCGTCGATGACCGAGATTTGCGCGATCGCGCTGTCGGACGCGCCCGCGCGGCGGGCCTGCAGGCGAAATCGCCGGTCGATCTCCTCGATGATCTGCAGATGCCGCGGAAGAAGCCGGCCGATCAGCTCCTTCGACCACGTCTCGAGCGCTTCCGGCAGCACGGTGTGATTCGTGTAGCCGAAAACGCTCTGCGCGATTTTCCACGCCGGGTCCCACTCCAGCAGCTCCTGGTCGACGAGCACACGCATCAGCTCAGGAATCGCGATCGACGGGTGCGTATCGTTCAGCTGAATCGCGACCTTGTCGGGAAGATCGTCCCATTTCCGGCCCGGACGCTTCTTGAAACGGCGGATGACATCCTGAATCGTCGCGGACACAAAAAAGTATTGCTGTTTCAGTCGCAACTCGCGGCCGGCCGATTGATCGTCGGACGGATAGAGGACCTTGGAGATGTTCTCGCTGCTGGTCTTGTTCTCCACGGCTTCGACATACGCCCCTTCATTGAACTTCTCGAGGTCGAATTCGCGTGATGATTTCGCGGTCCATAATCGTAATGAATTAACAGTATCGTTTTTGTAGCCGGGCACGCCGAAGTCGTAGGCCATCGCATAGACATCCTGCGTGTCGGTCCATCGCCACCGACCTTCGCCGGCATACTCTGAGCGACCGTAATACTTCACCGGGAACAGAACGTCAGGTCGCGGAATCTCCCACGGCGTCCCGTAACGCAGCCACGGATCGGGTTGCTCGATCTGCTGACCATCGACGATGCGCTGGCGAAAAATCCCATATTCGTAGCGGATGCCGTAGCCGTAAAACGGCAAAGCGAGCGTCGATGCCGATTCGAGAAAACAGGCGGCCAGGCGTCCGAGGCCGCCGTTGCCGAGGCCTGCGTCGTTTTCGCAGCCGGCGAGTTTTTCGAGATCGAGGCCCAGACTGCGCACCGCATCGGCGTACGCATCCTCGGCGCCGAGGTTGATGATGTTGCTGACGAGGAGACGGCCGAGGAGGAACTCGAGCGAGAGGTAGTAGATGCGTTTGACGTCCTGCCGGTAGTACGCGTCCTGCGTCGCGAACCAGCGCTCCATGATGCGGTCGCGCACAGCAAACGCCAGC
Organism: Acidobacteriota bacterium; assembly: GCA_030948915.1. GTDB lineage: Bacteria > Acidobacteriota > Thermoanaerobaculia > Gp7-AA8 > Gp7-AA8 > Gp7-AA10. The sequence goes on along the minus strand of JALYZI010000266.1, from coordinate 7,316 downwards.
GCGTGAAAGGAATCGAGGCCGGTCGCATTGAATTGATCTCGCGCGACCGAATACATCATCCGCAGCGCGAAGGATTCGAGAATGGAAGCGGCATCGAGCCCGCCCGGCGGCGGTTTCGGAATGAGTTGGGGCATGGACGGCGGATTTTGGCACAATGGGACATGCCGACGGCCTACCGGCCAACCGATTTTCGGCGCATCGCCCTGCGCTCGACCGGCGGCAAGGTCAAAGCAATCTTCTGGCACCTTGGTGTGCGATGCGCGCTCGAAGCGCGCGGCTTCACGTTCACGTCGGGATTCGGGCCGCGCACTGATCCGCAGCCGGGCGAGATCGGATTGCTGGTCGGCTCGTCCGCCGGCGCGATTTTCTCGCTGCTCGTCGCGGCCGGCTACGAAGTCCAGGAGATTCTCGAATCGTTTCTCGGACGCAAATCGCGTTTGCCGCGGATCACCGACGCGACGATCTTCCGCCGACACGTTCGCGGAATTCGCGGATACGTTCGGCGCGTGCGCAACGCCGTCAATCTACGCGCGGGCGAAGTGATTTTCCCGGGCAGCGGCGTCGGATCAGCACCGGATCCGGGTGACGGCGAAAATCAGCAGATCGCTGCCGAATACGAGCTGAATTTTCGAAAGTTCTTTCGCCACTTTCAGCTCAAAGATCTGCTGGTGCTGCGGTCGCGTTACTCGGTATCCGGAATGGAAGAGTGGTTTCGGCTTCTGCTGAGCGGACATGAGTCGTTCGACGAGCTCCGTACGCGGCTCTTCATCCTGGCGTCGAATCTCGACCAGCCCCAGACCGCGGTTTTCTCAGCGCAGAGTGAGGACCATGTCTGGTATCGCTACATCTCCGACGTGCCTGTGTCGCGCGCGGTAGCGGCGTCGATGGCGATTCCGTCGGTTTTCAATCCCGTGTCGGTGAAACTCGACGGGCGCAAGCACTACTTCATCGACGGCGACGTCTACAACGCGACCGAAACGATGGTCGAGACGGATCATGGATGCGATCTCGCGATCATGTCGACGTTCGAAGCGCCGTATCGCTTCCATCCCGCCATCGGATCACTCCATCACCTCGGGTTGCCGTTCGAGATCGCGCAGACGATCGCGCTGACGATCTATTCGCGATTCATGCACGCGCGCAACGCAGCACGCGCGAAATGGGCGGGCTTGCAGGCGGCACGCGATGCGCTCGCGCCGTACGTCGACGAAGAGACGCTGGAACGCGAATCGAAGCGGATCGCGGCCGCACTCGAGATGTCGCTGGAGATGAAGATCATCCACGTGCATCCGTACAAGAATCCGCTGCTGTTTTTCGGCAACGCCTTCGACCTCTCGCCGCGCAGCCTCGGCAAAATGCTGGTGGAGGCTTCGCTGCAGGCGAGCGACTTGCTCGATCGCGAAGGCTTCCCGATGCCTTGATGGGGTCAGGCCTTCGATTTTCGGTTTTTTCTACGACTCGTAGAAAAAGACAGAAAGCGAGGCCTACACCTCACCGGCGCTACGGCTTGTAGAAAAAACCGAAAATCGAAGGCCTGACCCCATCAATGTCGCGACGCGCGATGGCGCGAGGTGCCGGGTGGGGGCTGGGCGGGTGTGGAGTTCGTCGCGCAGCTCGCGGTCATCCGCGAGCTGTTCCAATCTTCGCAGCCGATGCCAAGTGAACCCGTCGCGGGATAGGTGATCGTCGCGCCGGTCGCATCGACGAACGCGAAATAGTAGCGATGACATCCGCTGCCCACACCGCTGGCCGTCGCCGACCATGCGCCGTTCTGTGGGGACCCGCGTTTCAGTGTGAGAGACACGCAGTGACCATCGACGACGGCGTTCGCGCTTCGCGGCGCGGCAGTGTCGTACCAGTTGGCCCACAGATCGACTGCAGCGGCCTGTTGGGGATAGTGCGCCGCCGACGGGATCTTGTACGGAGTGCCGCCGCTGCCAAAATCGCCGACGGCCTGCGTCGTCACGCCGATTCCGACTCCGCCGGCCGACGTGAAAATCAGATAGCGATGGCCGTTGAACTGGCCGAAGCCGCACGACGATCCGGTCGAGGGCTCGTACATCCACAGCCGGAACGCATAATCGGGATCCGGCGTGCCAGCGATGACCTCTCCCGACGGCGCAGCGCCAAACAGCGCGACGCGTCCATACCACGGAGTAGCGGCCGCGCCAGCGCATGCGCACGACGCCGACCCGTCGCAGCCGGCTGGAAACAAAAGATCGATGTTGCTCACGACCGTGCATTTCGAGTCGTGTCCGAAATACTGCTGTTTCGCCATCTCGGCAGCGTGAAAACGCGCGGAGTGATTGAGCTGTTCGCTCCACATCAGCGGCGCGATTGCGGTGTAGCACGCCGCGTCGCTGCACGCTGTGCCGCAAGCTGCCATTTCGACTCGCGGGTCGACGCGCGCGCGGTTCATCCACTCGAGGATCACCCGCTCCGACCAGTTCGGAAAGCCGTTGATCGACTCGCCGGCTCGCGTCTGTGCGCTCGCTGCGATCGCTGTGAACAGCATCACAACAATGAGCCGCTTCATGTCTGACATTAGGCGGGAACTCGCTCAAAAGTGCGAGTGAGCGCAGTCACTGACCGTCGCGGTGGACACTGTCGGGCGTGAACGCCGGGACGCAAACTGCAATGTATTCAGCACCTTCCGGAGAGGGCGTGCTGTACTGCACCCAGTTCCCCCGCGGCGTGATGACTGCCTGTCCGGCGCGCACGTCGAGCTGACCGTCGCGCGTCGTTATGCGCAACACGCCGGCGAGGACCACCGTGTATTCGTCGAACTCCGGAGTCTGTCCCGGCTCGACCCAACCCGATGGACTCTTCATTCGCGCGATGCTGACGGATTGCGTTTCGCTCGCCACGCGTCCGATGAATTCCTCGATCCGCTTCGGTTTGTTACCGGCGGCCTCGATGATTCGCGGCTTTTCGATCAGCCTGGCCATTGCGCCGCCGAGTATATGCTTCGCGCATGAAACGATTCCTGACCACCTTCGCGCTTTTTTGCGCCGCAATTCCGCTGGCCGCTCAAACGAATACGAGCCCGTTCGCGAATCCGAGCCCGCTCCAGTTTCAGGCGCCGGCGTTCGACAAAATCAAAGACAGCGACTATCAGCCCGCGATCGAAGAGGGCATGAAACAGGAGCTCGCGGAAATCGAGACGATCGCCAACCGCAGCGATGCGCCGACCTTCGCGAACACGATTGAAGCGATGGAGAAATCGGGCGCGATGCTGCGCCGTGTGCAGCGCGTGTTCGGCGCACTGACGCAATCGAACACCAACCCGACGCTGCAGAAAATTCAGACCGAGGAGGCGCCGAAGCTCTCGGCGCATCGCGATGCGATCAATCTCAATCCGAAACTGTTCGCACGCGTGAAAAACATTTACGACCAACGCGAGACTCTGAAGCTCGATCCGGAATCGAAGCATCTGGTCGAACGCTACTACCGCGATTTCGTGCGGGCGGGCGCGCTGCTAACCGACGCAGACAAGACATCCTTGAAAGCGCTGAACACGGAACAATCGAAACTCACGACCGAATATCGGAAGCGGGTCCTCGCCTGCACGAACGCCGGCGCGATTGAAGTCAACGACAAAGCGGATCTCGCGGGCTTGTCGGACGCGGACATCGCGGCGGCGGAAGCGGCGGCCAGGAGCCGTCATTCGCAAGCGAAATATCTCCTCACTCTGCAGAACACCACGCAGGAGCCGCAGCAGACGTATTTGCAGAATCGCGCGTTGCGCGAACGGCTGTTCAACGCGTCATCGCAGCGCTGCAACGGCGGGCCGAACGACACGCGCGAGATCATCACGCGACTGGCGCAGCTCCGCGCCCAGCGCGCAAAACTTCTCGGATTTCCAGACTTCGCGGCATTCGGGCTCGACGAGCAGATGGCGAAGACTCCCGAAAACGCGATCAAGTTGATGACCGACATGGTCCCGGCCGCCACCGCCAAGGCGCGCGGCGAAGCGGACATGATGCAGAAGCTGATCGATCAGCAGGGCGGCGGTTTCAAATTGCAACCGTGGGACTGGCAGTACTACGCCGAGCAGGTGCGCAAGAACGCTTACGACCTCGACGAATCGCAGGTGCGGCCGTACTTCGAGCTCGATCGTGTTCTTCGCGACGGCGTTTTCTTCGCGGCCAACAAGCTGTACGGAATCACATTCAAAGAGCGCAAGGACATTCCCGTCTATCAGCCGGATGTGCGCGTGTTCGAAGTCTTCGACACCGATGGAAAATCGCTGGCGCTTTTCTACGGAGATTTCTTTTCGCGCGACAACAAGAGCGGCGGGGCGTGGACCGGCGGCTTCGTCGGCCAGAGCAAACTATTGGGCACGCGGCCCGTCGTCTACAACGTCGAGAATTTCGCGAAACCGGCGGCCGGTCAGCCGGCGCTTCTCAGCTTCAGCGAAGTCACGACGATGTTCCACGAATTCGGCCACGCGCTGCACAGCATCTTCTCCAACGTGAAGTATTCGGGCGGCTCGCAAGTGCCGCGCGACTTCGTCGAGTTTCCGTCGCAGTTCAACGAGCATTGGGCACTCGAGCCCTCGGTGTTCGCCAGTTACGCGAAGCACTATCAGACCGGACAGCCGATGCCGGCGGCGCTCGTTGAGAAAATCAAGCGCGCGGGCACCTTCAATCAAGGATTCGCGACGACGGAGTATCTCGGCGCCGCACTTCTCGATATGGCCTGGCACACGCTCCCGCCCGATGCGCCGATGCAGGATGCGGCGGCGTTCGAATCAGCGGCGCTGAAGCGTTACCAGATCGATGTGCCGGAAGTGCCGCCGCGATACCGCTCGCCGTACTTCTCGCACATCTGGGGCGGCGGCTACTCAGCCGGTTATTACGCCTACCTGTGGAGCGAAGTGCTCGATGACGATGCGTACTACTGGTTCCGCGACCACGGCGGCATGACGCGCGCGAACGGCCAGCGCTACCGCGACATGATCCTCTCGCGCGGCGGAACGCAGGACCCGGCAGCAATGTATCGCGCGTTTCGAGGACGCGATCCGGTCGTGCAGCCGCTTCTCGAGGAGCGTGGGCTCACCGCCCACCCGGTCGGCCGGTAAGGCCGGTAAGGTTGGTAAGGCCGGTGAGTTTGATCGGAGGGCGCCCGTGCCTGCGCACCCCGTGCAAGCGCACCCGCCTTACAGGCCTTACCGTCCTTACCGGCCGGGCGGGCGGGCGTAGAATCCCCGCCCCATGCTGTTCGAGAAGACGCCGCCTGACGTCCAGGGCCTGCTGCCGATACCGATCAAGCAGCTCGGTCTCAAGCTCGAAGGATCGCCCATCGAGCGGTACGTCGAGCAACTTTTCAAAGAGCTGGAAGCAAAAGGTCTACAGCATTTTCGTCCGGCGTTTTATCTCACCAGCGAGTGGGGTTGTCCGTCCGAGGAGCCGATCATCGGCGTGCCGTTTTATCTGGCCGATCCGCGGTTAGGCGCGATCGAGAGCGCGGTCAACGACATCGAAAACGAGCGCGAGATCATGATGTACATGCGCCACGAAGCGGGCCACGCGTTCAACTATGCGTACGAGCTTTACAAGACCGACGAGTGGCGCGAGACCTTCGGTCCGTTCCGGCGGCCGTATCGCGATCACTACCGATTCGTTCCCTTCTCGCGCAACTTCGTGCGGCACATCGCGGGGTGGTACGCGCAGAAGCATCCCGATGAAGATTTCGCGGAGACGTTCGCGGTCTGGCTGACCCCGCGCTCCAACTGGCGGGAAAAGTACAAGAGCTGGCCTGCGATCAAGAAGCTCCGCTACGTCGACCGCGTCTGCCACGACCTCGGCGCCACGCCGCCCGTCCGTCCGCTGGGCGAAACGGATTTCACGGTCGAGGACATGAAGGAAACGATCGAGGAGTTCTACAAGAGCAACGAGGCCGATGAGTCGCAGGTCATCAGCGACCTTGCGCTGGACGTCGACCTCGACGACATCTTCCTGGCGGCCGATGACGTCGCCGAAGATCGCCGGCGGAAAGCATCGGAAGTCGTCACCGAACATCGGAAGGAAATCGTCGACAAAGTCAGTTACTGGACCGGTGCCCGCCGCACGCTGGTGAAGACGCTGGTCGAAGCGATCGCGCGGAAAGTCGACGAGCTCACGCTGGTCGTCGACAAGAATCGCGAGAGCGAACAGATCGTGGAACTGACGGTCTACATCACGACGCTGATGATGAATTTCTTCGCCGCGCGCCGCATTCCCGACCGCAAGAACGGCGAATAACACATTCGTCGTACATTGTCGTAAAATATAACGACACCAATTTGTCGTTATGAAGATCGGCATTCTGTATGAGGTGTGGGGCGAGACCGAAGAGTATCCCGGTTCCAGGGATACTGAGGATGACGATACGACCATCCGCCGGCGCCGGAAGCGGCCGAAGTTAGACCGCGAGGAAGTCTTCCAGGCGCTGACGAAACTCGGGCACGAACCGTCGTACATCGAGCTCGACGGACGCGATACGACACTCTTCGGGCTTGCGAAGAGCAAGGTCGATCTGGTTTTCAACCTGGCCGAGTCGTACGCCGGCGACGACACGAAGGACATGAACATCCCGGCGTTCATGGACCTCGTCGGCGTGCATTACACCGGATCGGGACCGCACGGCCTGCTCCTGGCGCAGGACAAGGCGCTCGCGAAAAAGATCGTCGAGTTCCATGGCCTGAAGACGCCGTTCTCGGCAGTCTCACATCGCGGCCGCGTCGATTACTCACACGACGTCAAGTTTCCGCTGATCGTGAAGCCGGTGTCGGAGGATGGATCGATCGGCATCAACACGGACTCGGTGGTCCATTCGGTGAAAGAGCTGATGGACCAGATTCACGCGCTGCACGAAGAGCTGGACGTGCCGATCCTCATCGAAGAGTACATCGAGGGCCGCGAGATCTACGCCGCCATCCTCGGCAACCGGCCGCCCGAGGCGCTGCCGCTGGTCGAGCTCGATCTCTCGAAGCTGCCCGCCGACACGCCGAAGATCGCCGGCCGCGAAGTGAAATTCGAAAAGGACAGCGAAGAATACAAGCTGACCAAGTCGGCAGTGGCAAAGGGACTCGACGAAGACGTCACCAAGAAGCTGCAGGAAGCGGCGAAGACGACGTTCCGCGCGCTGAAACTCCGCGATTACGGCCGCATCGACATGCGACTCGCGAAAGATGGGACGATCTACGTGATCGAGGCCAATCCGAACCCATGGCTTTCGTCGCAGGCGGAATTCGCGATGGCGGCCCGGGGAAGTGACCGGACCTACAACGAGATGATCAAGGCGATCGTCGAGGTCGCGGTCGCGCGCTACGT
>JALYZI010000263.1 GCA_030948915.1 Acidobacteriota bacterium | reverse complement strand
ACGTAACATTCCACAAGGTGGAGAAAAAACCGAAAATCGAAGGCCTGACCCCATGACTTATCCGATCAAACGCATCATCTTTGCCTCCGGCCTCGGCACGATGATCGAGTGGTACGACTTCTACATCTTCGGAAGTCTGGCGGTTGTGATGTCGGAGCTGATGTTTCCGCGCGGCTATCCGGCGAGGGCGCTCATCAGCACGTGGGGCGTCTTCGCGACCGGGTTCATCGTGCGGCCGTTCGGCGCGATCGTGTTCGGCCGCGTCGGCGATTTGATCGGCCGCAAGTACGCCTTCCTCGTCACGTTGACGATCATGGGTCTCTCGACATTTCTCATCGGACTTCTTCCGACGTACGCCTCGGCTGGCATCGTGGCGCCTGCGATCCTGCTGATTCTGCGTCTGCTCCAGGGTCTCGCACTCGGCGGCGAGTACGGAGGCGCCGCGGTGTATGTCGCGGAACACGTTCCCGACAACCGCCGCGGCTTCTACACCAGCTTCATTCAGATCACCGCGACCCTCGGCCTCTTCGTTTCGCTCGGCGTGATTCTCGGCGTGAAGTCGATGATGTCGGATGCCGATTTCAAATCGTTTGGATGGCGCATCCCATTTCTGTTGTCGATCGTGCTCGTGGCGATGTCGCTCTACATCCGGATGAAACTCTCCGAGTCGCCGCTGTACTCCGCGCTCAAGAGTCAGGGGAAGACTTCGGCCGCGCCGCTGCGAGAAAGCTTCGCGAACTGGCCGAACCTCAAGATCGTGCTGCTCGTTCTGTTCGGCGCAACGGCGGGACAGGGCATCGTCTGGTACACCGGCCAGTTCTACGCGCTCTCATTCATGCAGAGTGTGATGAAGCTCGACATCGTCAAGTCGAGCACCATCGTCGCGATCGCGATTTTCTTCGGCATGCCGTTCTTCACGGTGTTCGGCGCGCTGTCGGACAAAATTGGCCGGCTGAAAATCATGATGGCCGGAAATCTGATCGCGGCGCTGACGTATCTGCCGATCTATCACGCGATGAAAAACACGAAGAGCATGTTCGTCCTGACGGCGCTCGTGTTCGTGCAGGTCATCTACGTGACGATGGTCTACGGCCCGATCGCCGCATTCCTGATCGAGGCATTTCCCGCAAGAATCCGCTACACCTCGTTCTCGCTGCCGTATCACATCGGCAACGGCTGGTTCGGCGGGACGTTGCCGTTCATCGCGGCGTGGCTCACCGAGCGCACGCATGATCCGTTCGCGGGAATCTACTGGGTGATGGCGGTCGCGCTGATGACCGTTGTCGTCGGATCGATCGGGCTCAGCGAGAGCCACCGCACCGAGATTTGGAAGGAAGCCGAGGAGGCGCGGCCCGCGCTATGATTCGCGCCCATGAGCAATCTCGAACTCACGGAAGCCCAGATTGCGGTCCACTGGAAAGAAGAGCAGACCTTTTTCCCGCCCGAATCCTTCAAAAAACAGGCGAATCTCAACGATCCGAGCGTCAATAAGCGCTTCGCGCTGGAGAACTTCCCGCAGTGTTTCAACGAATACGGCGAGATGCTCACGTGGTACAAAAAATGGGATCAGACCCTCGACTCGAGCAAGCCGCCGTTCTGGAAATGGTTCGTCGGCGGGAAGCTGAACGCCAGTTTCAACTGCATCGATCGCCACCTCGCGACCCACAAGGGTAAGGCCGCCTACATCTTCGTTCCCGAGCTCGAGAACGAACCGCTGCAGATCATCACGTACTACGAGCTGTACAACCGCGTGAATGAATTCGCGGCCCTGCTGCGCGATTTCTGCGGAGTCAAAGCCGGCGACCGCGTGACGATCCATATGCCGCTCGTCCCGGAACTTCCCATCACGATGCTCGCGTGCGCGCGGCTGGGCGCCGTGCACTCGGTCGTCTTCGGCGGATTCAGCGGCGCGGCGTGCGGGCAGCGCATTGCGGACTCGGAAAGCCGCATTTTGATTTCAATGGACAGCTACTACCGAAGTGGTCAACTCATTGACCATAAAGAGAAAGTCGATCAGGCCGTCGCAACCGCCAGGCAGGATGGGCAGAACGTCGACAAGGTCCTCGTGTGGCGGCGCCATGCCGGCCAGTATCACTCGAAGACGCCGATGGTGGCGGGCCGCGACTTTTACGTCGACGAGATCCTGAAGGACTATGCGGACAAGAAAGTCGAGCCGGTGCAGATGGACGCCACCGCGCCGCTGTTCATCATGTACACCAGCGGCACGACCGCCAAGCCGAAAGGCATTCAGCACGGCACGGGCGGATATCTGTCGTACGCGACCGGGACGTCGAAATACATCCTCGACATCCATCAGGACGATATCTATTGGTGCATGGCCGACATCGGCTGGATCACCGGCCACAGTTACATCGTGTATGGACCGTTGTCGTTAGGCACAAGCAGCGTCTTGTACGAAGGCGTGCCTACGTTTCCCGATGCCGCCCGCCCCTGGCGCATCGCGCAGCGCCTCGGCGTCAATATCTTCCACACCGCGCCAACCGCCATCCGGATGCTGCGGAAAGTTGGGCCGAACGAACCGTCGAAGTACGACTATCACTTCAAGCTGATGGTCACCGTCGGCGAGCCGATCGAGCCCGAAGTGTGGCGCTGGTACTACGACGTCGTCGGCAAGAAGGAAGCGGTCATCGTCGACACATGGTGGCAGACCGAGAACGGCGGATTTCTGTGCAGCACCAAGCCGGCGCTCGATCCGATGAAACCCGGCAGCGCAGGTCCGGGCGTTCCCGGAATTCATCCCGTGATCTATGACGAAGAAGGAAAAGAGATTCCCCCCGGCGGACAGGCGGGCAACATCTGCATCCGAAATCCGTGGCCGGGAATCATGCAGACGATCTGGAAGGACCCCGATCGCTTCGTGAAGACGTACTACGCGAAATACAACAAGGATCCGAAAAGCAAGAACTGGCGCGACTGGCCGTACTTCGCGGGCGACGGCGCCCTGCAGGCTGGCGACGGCTACTTCCGGATCCTCGGCCGCGTCGACGATGTCATCAACGTCGCCGGCCACCGCCTCGGCACCAAGGAGCTGGAGTCGGCGTGTCTCGTTTGTCCGGACGTCGCGGAAGCCGCAGTCGTGCCGGTGGTCGATGAGGCCCGTGGGCGCTTACCCGAAGTCTATGTCGCGCTCAAGCCCGGAATTCAGCCCAGCAAACAGATCGAGAAGGAAGTGGTCCGGCAGATCGAGACGCTGATCGGAAAAATCGCGCGCCCGAAGAGCGTTTGGATCGTTCCCGACATGCCGAAGACGCGATCGGGAAAAATCATGCGGCGCGTTCTGGCCGCCATCTCGAACAAGATGCCGGTCGGCGACGTGACCACGCTCGCGAATCCCGAGGTGGTCGAGCAGATCCGCGTGATGGTGCAGGGGGCGGGACCGGTGCAAACCACGACCAACGTCGGGGACGACATCAAGAAATTCGGTCAGGACTAGGAGCGACGGCATTCTGCCGGCCGGTCACGGCGGCTTCCAGCCGCCGCAAATCCGGCGGCCGCAGGATGCGGCCGCGAACCGGCCGGCTGGAAGCCGGCGCTCCTCAGTAGTCACCGAACGTTGACGCTGTCGCGCGTGTTCACAGTTTGTGAGCTGCGACGATCCGCTCGCCGCTGATGATCGATTGCTGCTGCCGATCGACCGTCATTTCGAGGTGGTGAAGGTCGAGATGATCGAATCGATCTTCGCTGCCGGCGATTACTCGGAGGTCCATCTCGTCTGCGGCGTCCACCTGCTGATCCTGCGAAGCCTTCTCGAGTGGCAGAAGCGACTGCCCGAGAAACTCTTCGTGCGCGTGCACCGCTCGATCATCCTCAATCTCGACTGCATCGACCGCGTGGAAGAGTGGTTCAACGGCTCATTCCGGATTCATCTGCGAAACGGGCGACATCCAATCGTCAGCAGCCGGCGGTATTCCTCGCAGCTCCGCGCGCGATTTCGTTGACCGGCACGCAATGCGATTGTGCGGATCAGCGGAACAGAGTTGCAGCCGCGTCACGGCGTAGATCGTGAGGCCCGTCCGCGTCGCTTCGACGCGGTCGATCTGCGACGGAAGCGGCATTCGAAGCGGATGTGTGTGGATGATTGCGATCGTTCCGGGAGGAACCGGCCCGCTCCACGTCGCCTTGCGAAAGAGGTGGCCGCTGGGCCAGTCGATCACCGAAAGGCTGCCGTCGGCGTGCCGAACGACGAACGCCGCCTGTTCGAAGTCGTCTTCCGCTCCAGTGCGTTTCAGAAGGCCGGCGGCCAGGCTGTCGATGTCGGCGCCTGCGAGCCAGATTGTGAGGCTGAGGATTGCGCAGTCCATAGCGCGATGGTGGGGGAGGGGAAAAATGGGATCCATGGAGAATCGAGAAGCGGCGTGTAGAATCGCCCGGCGGTCTCTGCGCTCGACGGGCCGGTGACAATTCTGAAACGGCGATGCGTCCGATCTTCCGCATCGCGTCGGGCTGATCGTACCGAGTTCCGGGAATCCCATCAGGCCTACGACACCGCCAGGCTCGATGCGCTGCGTCGGTAAGTCGATTCGATGGCGACTCTTTCGGCGACATTGCCGTGTTCAACGCCACCAGGTTGTTCGCCCGTAAAAAAATCGGGCTGGCGCTTGCGCACCAGCCCGATCGAGCTGCTCTCTCTGCAGCGCCCCGTCAGAAAGTCACCGTCGCTACGAGCGTGTCCTGATAGCTGAGGCCGGCCTGGGCATCCTGGCCAGCGACCATGCGTCCGTACGCAGTCGCCGTCAGCGCGGTGTTCTTGGAGACGGACGGTCCGAGCGTCACTGTGTTCACGGCATTCCACACAGTGGCGTGGGCGGCGTCTTTATAGATTTCATAAGTCACGAAGTTGGTGCCTGCGCCGGTGTCCTTCATGCGGCGAACTGCCCCCGAAGCGTTGACGCCGAGGTCGAAAGAAACCACGCCGCTCGTTCCCTTGGTGCAGTTGATCGTCACGGTGCCGGTCTGATCGAGCGGCGCCGCCGAGAACGGGTCATACGGGCCGAACGCCAATGAGAACGCGCCGATGGTGCACTTCGCGGCAACGGATACCGTAATGTTATTTGTGTTGACCGTGGACGCCGTTCCCGCGAACGCCGAGTTGGCAGCCAGGGAAGTGAGGGCCAGGACAATCAGGACTGAGCGTTTCATTGGTTTTCCTTTCGACATTGGTAATTTAGGGCTCGGCCCGTGAGCCCCTCAGAGACGGTTGATGAATTGATCGTCAGGGCTTCGAAATGGGGGGTTTAACGTGAGTGTCCGCGCGAAGGGACGTGAGAAGAGCGCAAAAGTCGAAGCTTGATCTGCCGCGGCGTTCGGGAGAGAGTAGCGGCATGACGACGACGGATATCGGCGCCCCGATGACGGCGGAAGAGATCGTCTCTCTCACCAAACGCCACTCGATCTTCTCCTGGTCGGCGCAGGCCAGCCTCAATCCGATTCCGATGGTGCGCGGCGAAGGCATCTACTTCTGGGATGCCGCCGGCAAACGCTACATCGACATGAACTCGCAATTGATGTGCGTCAACATCGGGCACGGCGACAAGCGCGTCATCGAAGCGATCAAGCGTCAGGCCGACGAGCTGGTTTATGCCGGTCCGGGAATGGCGACCCCCGTGCGCGCGCGAGTCGGCAAGATGCTCGCGGATCTGACGCCCGGCGATCTCAATCGCTTTTTCTTCACGTTAGGCGGAGCCGAGGCGAACGAGAATGCGATTCGGATTGCGCGCATGGTGAGCGGACGGCAGAAGATCATGGTCCGCTATCGCTCGTACCACGGCGCGACAGCCGGTGCGATCACGCTGACCGGCGATCCCCGCCGCTGGGCGAACGAGCCGGGGATTCCGGGCGTCGTCCGTTTTTTCGATCCGTACAAATACCGCAGCCATCTCTATCGCGAGGGCGACAGCGACGCGGCATTCACCGCGCGATGTCTCGCGGAGATCGAAGAGATCCTAGCGTACGAAGGGCCGCAGACTGTCGCCGCGATTTTCATCGAGACCGTGACCGGCACCAACGGTTTGATCGTTCCGCCTGACGGATATCTCCAGGGACTGCGCGAGATCTGCAATCGCCACGGCATCCTCCTCGTCTGCGACGAAGTCATGTGCGGCCTCGGCCGAACCGGCCGCTGGTTCGCGGTCGATCATTGGAACGTCGTTCCCGACATGATCACGATGGCCAAAGGACTGACGTCTGCCTATCTCCCGCTCGGCGCGGTCGCGATGAGCGATCGCATTGCCGCCTATTTCGACAAGAACGTTTTCTACGGCGGCCTCACTTACAACGCACACCCGATGAGTCTGGCCGCTGCCGAAGCGTGCATTCAGGTGATGCAGGACGACCATACGATGGAGCACACGCAGCGCATGGGCCGCGTCCTCGCCGAGCTCCACGCTGCGATGAAAGCGAAGCATCGATCGGTCGGCGACGTACGCTCGATCGGCCTGTTCGGAGTCCTCGAGCTGGTGCGCAATCGCGAGACCAGGGAGCCGATGGCGCCCTTCAACGGCACGAGCGCTGAGATGCAGAAGCTCGGTGCACTTCTGCGCGAGCAGGGGATGTACGTCTTCATCAACTGGAACAATCTATTCACCAATCCACCGCTCTGCATCACCGAGGAGCAACTGCGGCAGTCGTTTACGATCATCGACAAGGCGCTCGAGATCACGGATGCCGCGGCTGCGTGATGCCGTAGAATGGTCATAAAGGAAGGCCCAATTGGCAAAACCACAAATTTCTGTCGTGAAACGGCAGCGGGAACAGGCAAAACGGGAGCGTCAGCAGATCAAGGCTCAGAAACGCGCTCAGCGGAAGATCGACAAGGCGGCAGGCAAGCCCGCTGAGGACAACAGTTAGCGGTTCACAGCCAGCGGCCACTCGCCGCGCAGAAATTGCCTGATCGATGCGAACACCGTCGCGGGATCGTCGACCCACGACGCGTGCGCTGCTCCTTCGATCGTGATGAGCCGTGCGTTGGGTAGCGACATTGACCATTCGCGCCCGCTTCCATACGGCGCGTTTCGGTCCTTGGTCCCGTGAATGATCAGCACCGGCATCGTGATCTTTTTCATCTGATCCTTCGTGATCTCGACTTTTTTGAGCGACTCCATGCTCGACTCCATCGTGGCATCCAGATTCGCAGGCCACTCGTTTTCGAGATCGCAATGCGACTGGATCCGCGATGCATGCGCCGGATCGCCGATCAGCACGAAGCGAAACACTTTGTCCCAGGCCTCGCAGAATTCGCGCGGTGATTTCTGAGCCATGCCTTGCGCGCGCATTTCGCGCCAGCGCTTGACGTCGGCTTCCGGCGCGGCGACATCGTCGGTGCCGTTCGCGAGCTCTTTGGGATATTGCGTATCAAAACGGGGCGACACCGGACCGAGCTGCACCATCCGGCTCACATGTTCCGAATGATCGAGGGCGTACATCGCGACCATCAGGCCGAGGTACGAGAAGCCGATCGGAACGAATTTCTCGATTTTGAAATGACTGCGCACTGCTTCCATGTCCGCGACGTCCTGCTGAATCGAAACGTTTTTCGATCGCTCCGAGCGGCCCCGATTGCGCATGTCGTATGCGATGACGGTTGCCAGATCGGCGAGCTGTTTGAAGTCGTCGAAGAGAATGAAATCGAGCGGCACGATCAGCGTCACGGGACCGTTTCCGATTTTTCTGTAATGCAGCTTCGTTCCGTCAGCGGCCGGCAGGAAGCCTTCCTCGTACGGCGCCTGATCACCCGGCAAACAGGCGGGCTGCGATCCCGGGCCATCGAACAAGATCTTCCACAATCCGTCGGGCTGCTTGACCCAGATCGATGCGTAGTTGCCGATTTGCTTTCCGTCGGCGCCATAAACCGGACCGGTGGAGAGGCCGATGGTTCCCGCGCCGTTCACGGAAACGCGCTCGGGTGTCCAACTGAATGGAGCGGGCGACGATCCGAAAAACTTCGACCAGCGATCGACGACCTGGCCCTTGCCGGCGAGCGTTCGCAGGCCGCCGAGGAAGCTGGCGTCATCGAGGACGAAGCTGAAGAACTTTGTCTGGTCGCGATCGGCGAATGCTTTCGCGAACGCGACTTCGGCGCGGCGCACTTCGCCGACGGGATCGGCGGCTGCCGCCGGAAGCGCGATGAGTAAAGAGATGATGAGGAGGATGTTTTTCATCGTCACACCGTTTTGATTTGTTCCATGAGCAGGTCCGCGATTCGCTTCGCAATTTCGCGATAGGCGGCCGCGCCCGGATGAAAATGATCGCCCGCGAGTTTATCTCCGCTGTCGACGATGTCGGATGTCTTCACGACATCGATGAGCGGATCGGCTTCGAAACGGTTGTTCATGAGCTTGTCCCAGTTCTTGATGTAGCGCGAGATCCCGCCCGAGAGGGGATGATCGGGCAGCGGGTTGTAGCCGCCTAACAACATCAATTCGGCATCGGGATTGATCGCGCGAATTTGTGCGACCACGCCGGCGACCTGGTTGAGGATCTCCTGCGCGTAGGTGTCGCGATCGCGAATCGCGCGCGCGCGGGCTTCGGGATCCTGAAAGACGTTGTTCGCGCCGACCGACAGAACGATGGCGTCGGCGCCGGCGAGGTCGGCGCGGATCGCTTCGTCGTGCAGTTTGTTTTCGACGTCTCCGGTCGTTGCGCCCGCCACGCCGTAATTCTTCACGTCCGCAGGGATGCCGCGCTGTTTGAACTCATCCTCGAGATTGCCGGGGATACCTTTTCCGGAATCATCGCCGGTGCCGTGCGCGAGCGAGTCGCCGACGACGACGACGCGCATGACGCCATCCATCAGCCGGACAGGACGCGAAGGTTTGATCTTGGGGTGGGCGCGGCAGGCGAGCGCCAGGAGAGCCAGAGCGAGGAAAACCTTGCGCATGCACCATACTTATAGTGGAATCTTCAGCGACAGGCTGCCGTTTGCAGCCATGCCTTCCCGCAATGTGGGGCTGTAGCTCAGCTTGGGAGAGCGCCTGAATCGCACTCAGGAGGTCGACGGTTCGAGCCCGTTCAGCTCCACCAAATTACTCGATACTTTGTTGATGTGGTAACCGGCCGCCAAGGCCGTCCGTGTATCGTCGCGGCACTCTCGCCTTTGCGCGCGACACACGGTCGATCGCACGGCCATTACCCTGAATCACTGATGGACGCAGGGTTTTTTGTCGGCGCGAGACGTGGCTTCCGCACCGCGGCAATCGCGCCAACCCTTTCTCTCGTAAACATTGCTCGTCTGGTCGCTGCGCAGCCCGGAATCGAATTTCGCCGCACCGGACGGAGTTGTGTTTCCAGATTCGCTCGAGGCCTGACCGCGCGCAATCAAGACACGGCCTCATTCGTCTTCCTCGTAGAAGTACGTCGGGAACTCTTCCGAACCCGGGTGCGTCTTCAGCTGTTGAAGAACAGGTTTTCATCGATCGAAAGGAGAAGTCTCGAATGAATCGACGAGTTTTGTTGCCGTTGGTCACTCTTGCCGCATCATTTTTGCCACTCTCCGCGATACTTGCTCAGGAGCACCCCGAACATCCAAAGAACGCGCCGAAAGCGAAGGAGTTCTCGGCTACCGATCTCGAGAATGCGGCGTCTTCAAGCTCAATGACCCTGAGCTGAAGAAAACGTGGGACCTCACCCTCGACCGCACAAGGACCGGCTTTCCAAGCTCAGCGCCGACACGTATTTCGCGTGTGTCGACATGAAAGATCCGGCCGGCAAGATGATCGATGTCGATTGTTTTCTCAAATCCAAGAACGGCAGGCTCGAGATGACAGATACGACCGTGCACAAGGTTGAGGGGAAGCCGCGCTACGACTGGAAAGAAGAGGACGGCTTTTGGAGGCGCGTCCCCGTGAAGAGTGAATAAACCGCAAGCAAAAATGACCGAGACGAGTTCTCCGCGGTCGTTTTGCAATGGCTCGATCAAGTCACGGCATTTGCTCGGCGGCTTACTTCTTCCGCGGACGCCGATGAATTGGTGCAGATACGTATGAGCGAGCGTTTCGTTCGTGGCTTATGTTGCGGGATGCCCGCGCCGGCCTGAGAATTCATTGCGACGGCTCCTCGGACACTCATGAAAGAGAAAGGTGCCATGCGATCGCGGATCAGGCTGGGCTCACTGGTTCTTCTTTCTTTCTGGACCACGGCTTCGACCGTGTGGTGCGGTGAGAGGCAGGTCGAGACGCCTGCAAAGGCGCCCGCCTCCTACACCAACCATTTGGCAAACGAGAAGAGCCCGTATCTGCAGTTGCACGCCCACAACCCGGTCGAATGGTATCCGTGGGGCGAAGAAGCGTTCCGGAAAGCGAAAGTGGAGAACAAGCCGATTTTTCTGTCGATTGGTTACGCGACATGCCACTGGTGTCATGTGATGGAGCAGGAATCATTTTCCGATCCGCTGATCGGCGAGATGATGAACGCGACGTTCGTCTCCATCAAAGTCGATCGCGAGGAACGCCCTGATATCGACAGCGTATATATGACGGTGTCGCAGATGATCACAGGTGGAGGAGGGTGGCCGCTCACCATTCTGATGACGCCGGACAAGAAGCCGTTCTTTGTCGCGACGTACGTCCCGAAGGAGGATCGCTTCGGACGGCAAGGCCTTTTGACGCTGATCCCGGAGGTGGCCAAGGCGTGGCGCGAAAGGGCGGGAGACATCTGGGTATCGGCGGAAAAAATTACGGCGGCGCTCAAGCAGAACAGCGGCGGAACTGCTGGCGGCCAATTGACAAAGGATTCGTTGACCGAAGCGTACCGCCAGCTTGCTTCGCGATTTGATCCCGTACGCGGCGGATTTCTCCCCGCGCCGAAATTTCCGTCACCACATCAGCTTCTCTTTCTACTTCGCTACTGGAAGCGAACCGGCGACGCAAAGGCGCTCTCGATGGTGGAAAAGACCCTGGAGGCGATGCGGCGCGGCGGCATCTTCGATCAGGTGGGTTACGGATTCCACCGCTACTCCACCGATCCGCAGTGGCTCGTCCCGCATTTCGAAAAGATGCTCTATGACCAGGCGATGCTGGCCATGGCATATACCGAGGCGTATCAGGCAACGCACAAGCCGGAGTACCGTCAGAGCGCAGAGCAGGTTTTCGAGTACGTGCTGCGCGACATGCGCGGACCCAACGGCGGCTTCTACTCGGCGGAAGACGCTGACAGCGAGGGACGGGAGGGAAAGTTCTATGTCTGGACCGAGGGGGAAATTCGCGCTGTCGCTGGTGCGGATGCCAATCTGGTGATCGAAACGTTCGGCGTCAAAAAAGGAGGGAACTTCACAACGCCGGAAGGCGACATGCACGCGAACGTTCTCCACCTCGCGGTCATGCCGGCAACAGTCGACGCCCAGCGGCGGCTCGAAGCGGCGCGCAGGAAGCTCTTTGCTGCGCGCGAGCAACGCGTCCATCCGCCGAAAGATGACAAGATTCTGACCGACTGGAATGGTCTGATGATCGCCGCGCTCGCGGAGGCGGCTCAGGTCTTCGATCGCCCCGATTACGACGCCGCGGCACGTCGCGCGGCCGACTTTTTCCTGACGAGAATGCGCTCGAACGACGGCCGGCTTCTGCATCGGTTCCGGAGTGGTGATGCGGCGATTGCAGGAAAGCTCGATGATTACGCCTTCCTCACCTGGGGACTGCTGAACCTTTACGAATCGTCATTCGAGATTCGATATCTGCAGGCCGGCATCGACCTGCAGCGAATTGCTCTTCAGCATTTTGCCGATGCGAACGGCGGGTTCTTTCTCACCGCAGACGACGCCGAGCAACTGCTCGCCCGGCCAAAGGAGTCCTACGACGGAGCCATCCCGTCGGGAAATTCCGTGGAGCTTCTCGACCTGATTCGCATTGGCCGAATCACCGGCGATCCATCCTACGAATCAGCGGCGGACAAGCTGCTGCGTGCATTCTCCGGCGATGTGATTCGCGCTCCCTCCGGTTACACGGCTCTGCTCTCCGGTCTCGACTTCGCGCTCGGTCCTTCGTTCGAGATCGTCCTCGCCGGCACGCCGGATGCGCCCGATCTGAAAGCGCTCCGCGCGGTCCTCGGCCGTCAGTTCCTGCCGAACAAAGTTGTGCTCTTCCGGCCGGCGGGCGAAAGCGAGCCGCCGGTCACGAAGATCGCTGCGTTCACGAAATTGCAGGTGGCCATCCGCAACAAGGCGACCGTGTATGTCTGCACGAATTACGTCTGCAAACTCCCAACGACGGAACCAGCAGCGATGGTCAAGTTGTTGACTGCGAGGCCGTAAGAGCGGCGTTTCGATTGCGTTTCCGTTAGACAAACAGCGACTGAATCGTGCTGGCGAATGTGGGGTAGGCGTAGACCATGTCTGCGAGGTGCTCAGTCGTAACGCCGCATTGAATCGCGAGCGCGAAAAAATGAATGTTTTCCGATGCCGCGGCGCCGAGGAGTTGCGCGCCCAGCACCTTTCCGCTTTTCTTCTCGGCAACGACCTTCGCGCGTGCGATCGGCTCGCCGGCGATCCTGTAGACGGTCCATTTCGTCATGTCCGCGCTCCAAACGCTGGTCTCATGTCCCATTTCGTCTGCGATCGTCTCGGTCAGGCCGACGCTCGCCAGCGGCGGGGTGGTGAAGATCGCCTGCGGCACGGTCGTGTAGTCGGCCTGCCGGACATCACCCTGCAGGAAGTTCTGCGCGATGACACGCCCTTCGTACGAGGCGACAGGCGAGAGCTGGCGAATTCCGTGTGCGTCACCACCTGCGAAAACGCGGCGATTGGTCTTACTGCGGAGAAAAGCATCGACGATAGTCCCGCGCTGACTGGTCGCGACATTCGCCGCTGAGAGGTTCAAGTCCTGGACCGCCGCATCGCGGCCGGCAGCGTTGAGGACGAAGTCCGCTTCGCGCACCTCGGAACGGCCGTCACATGAGCACTCCACTCGATACGCGTTTCCATCCCTCACGATCGAAGTTACGTCAGTCATCGGCATGAACTCGACGCCGAGGTGGTCGCGGGTGAATTCGAGAGCGACCCTGGCGAAATCGTCGTCGAAACCTGCGAGGCCGCCACGGCTGCGCATCAGCATCGTGACCTTAGTCCCGAGTCGGGCGAAGACATGAGAGAACTCGAACGCCACGACGCCGGAGCCGATGATGACCATTCGCGCCGGCGCCTGCTTCAGCTCGAGGATGTCATCGGAGGTCTTCAGCAGCTCGGCTCCGGCAATCTCCAGCCGCCGCGGATGCGAGCCGGTGGCAATCACAAACCCTTCCGCCTGCAATTGATCGTCGCCCGCAGAGATCGTCTGCTCATCGATGAAACGCGCGGCGCCCCGTACCCGATCAATGCCCGCGTCCGCGAGGGACTTCTCGGTCGATTCGGGTACAGGATCGGTGAATGAGTGCTTTCTCTTCCACACCTTTTCCCAATCGACTGAGATTTGGCCGGCATTCACGCCGTGCTCACCCGCGTCGCGGACGGTTTGCAGCACCTCGGAGGCGCGCACGAAGACCTTCTTCGGATTGCAGCCAGCGAGCGAACAGAGACCCCCGACCGGACCTTTGTCGACGAGAGCCACACGCCGGCCGGCGCGCGCAACGCGGTACGCGGCGGCGAGGCCGGTGTTGCCGCCGCCGATGACCACCATGTCGTACTGCTGCATGGTCATGATTTCAGCAGCGCAGCAAGTGCTTTGGTCACTCGCCCGCGGCGCTCATCGACGTCGCCAGGCATGCAAGCTTCGACGCACGCCTTCATCTCCGTCTCGACGAGCGTCGATGCGAAGTGATTCAGCGCAGCCTTGACCGCCGCAACCTGGATGAGGATGTCATCGGCGCAACCTGTCCGAGCGTCTGAGTCACAGCCTCGGCGGTGGCGGTGCATGACGACCTCCCATCCCCCCATGGCGATGCAACCATGCGACCAACGACAGTGCGAGCTGCTATTTGCCTCGAATCTCATGCAATCACGTCGGGCATTTGTTCGTGATGCATTTCGAGGAGGTGTACCGATGCCAGACCCGGCCGTTGTTTCTTCTCGACCAGCGCGTTCCTTCAGTTGGAGCCGCGCGCTCCTGGCGGGCCTGGTGGCCACGATCGTGATGACCATCGTGATGATGGTGATGGGCATGAACCTGCCGAAGTCGCTCGGCTCGATGCTCGCCGGATCCAAAGCGAACACCGCCACTCAGTACGTAGTCGGCGGAACGATGCATCTGATGATCGGATTGATCTACGGCGTGATTTTCGCGTGGCTCGTCGGGCGCGTGATTGAATGGAACCGCTTCATCAAGGGGACGTTGTATGGCTTGGCGATTGCGGCGATCGCTCTCGCGGCCATGCCCCTGATGAGCGCAATGATGGGCGGCGGAGGTGGAACTGGAAATCCGTGCGGCGGGTCGGGCGGGAAAGCCGCCGCCAATCCATGCCATCCCCAGGCAGCGATGAATCCATGTCATCCCCAACAAGCGGCAATGAATCCTTGTCATCCGAAGGAAAGCGCAATGAATCCCTGCCATCCGCAGAGTTCAACGGCGATGAACCCCTGTCATCCGCAACAGCAGGCGGCCGCGAATCCCTGTCATACGAAAGCAGGCGCTGGCAATCCATGCAATCCATGCGGCGGTGGTGGCGGAAGTCCGTACAGCGGTTTGATGAGCGTGATCAATCACGTGATTTATGGACTCACGCTCGCCTTCGTGTACGGCAAGACCCGCTGATCACAATGCGGACATGGGTTCCCGTCGGCGGTGCGTTGTTGGTTGCCGTCGCGACAATTGGTGGATCGGCGGCGTGGTTCGAAACGCGCACGATCGATCACTCCGCGACAGCGGTTCGGTGGGGTAGCGCGCCGCCGCGAAAACGAATCGCCGACGACATGGTTCTCGTCTCGGCCGGCGTCTACACGATCGGCGACGAAACAGAGGAGGCGTCGGGAGATGCGCCTCCTCGTCGCGTGCCGCTAGTGGCATTCCATATCGATCGCCACGAGGTGACCAATCGCCAATTTGCGGAATTCGTTCGGACGACCTCATACGTGACGACTGCAGAGCGCGAAGGAGGCGCATGGATTTATCGCGGCGGAGATGCCGATTGGTCCTACGCTCGTGGCGCTGACTGGCGCCATCCCCTCGGTCCCGGCAGCGACATCGAGCGTGCCTGGGATCATCCGGTCGTGCTCGTATCGTGGCATGACGCCAACGCGTACGCGCGGTGGGCCGGCAAGAGGCTGCCCAGTGAGGCAGAATGGGAAGTGGCGGCGCGCGGCGGCGTGCCGCCTCATTTTGCGCCCCGGCACACGCTTGCGCATCTACTCCCGCACTCCAATGCTGCGCCGACGAACGCAAACGTGTGGCAAGGACGCTGGCCGCAGCGCAACGCGCTCGTCGATGGATTCTTCTACACGGCTCCGGTCGGATCGTTCGCGCCGAACCGAATCGGGCTGTACGACATGATCGGCAACGTGTGGGAGTGGACGGCCGGCGCATATGATTCGCAACAGACGTTGCGCGTTGCGCGAGGTGGCTCCTGGTTTTGCTCGGCGAATTATTGCGGCGCCTACCGTGAAGGTTTTCGCGGGAAGAGTCCGCCCGATCACGCCTTCAACAATGTCGGGTTTCGCTGTGCGATCAGCGAATGATCTCGGTCTTCGGTCCCCGCAAGCGATTTGCAAGAGCAATCAACCGGGTGCTTCAGTCGTAGTTCAACGGAGGTCTATCGATGATCACGCTGTCGGAGCGAACGCCGCTCCACGTACCCGCTTTTCATCTTTTTGAAGAAGACGAAATCACCTACGCGGTTGACGCCGAGGCGCCGAACTGGATCGCCGTGGAAGAACGCGGCGCCGAGATTCTGCGGGAGATCGCTGCCGAGCCGGTGACATTCGGCGGGCTGGTGTCGCGCTATGCATCGCGCCATCAGCTCGAAGCCGGCAAAGCGTGGCTGCACGTGCACGACTTCCTGGCAGCGCTCAACCGCGCGTCGATGCTGTTCGATGCCCCACTGCAGCGCCAGCCGTATGCCGGCCGCGCGGCATAC
>JALYZI010000262.1 GCA_030948915.1 Acidobacteriota bacterium | reverse complement strand
TCCTCACCCACGCACAGGATCGGCGTCAGTCCGGCATCGATCGCAGTCGCGAGCTTCCGCGCAATCATCGTGTCCGATTCCCCAAATAGCGTTCGCCGCTCGGAGTGGCCGAGGATGACGAACTGCGCGCCGCAGTCGCGCAACATGTCCGCGGAAACCTCGCCCGTGAAAGCGCCCGCGCGCTGTTCAGCGCAGTTCTGACCGGCGAGGGTGACCTTCCCCGACATTTCTTTGAGATACGGAAACGGGGGGGCGACGACGACGCGCGCGCCTGCCGGCGCATGGAGAGTCTCGAGATACGACGGGATCCCGGCCGGCGGCAGATTCATCTTCCAATTCGCAACGGCGTAGCGGCCGGGCATGTCCGCGCCAGTGTACCTATAATCGAGACGATGCCATTGCCGGAATCGGAGGCAATTCCGTACTCCGCGAACGACTTGCGGGGCGAACGCCTGCTCGTGCTCGCGCCGCATCCCGACGACGAAGTCATCGGCTGCGGCGGCCTGCTCGCGCTCCATCTTCGGGATGGGCGGGCGGTGCGGGTGGTCATCGCGACCGACGGCGCCGAGGCCGGCAATGCCGAGGTCCGCGAACAGGAATCCCAGCGCGCACTCTCCGTCCTCGGGACCATCCCGGTCGACTTTCTTCACTTTCCCGACCGTCATCTCGCCGAGCAGTTCGATGGGCTCAATAATCGCCTTCGCGAAATCCTCCTTGAATTCAAACCAGATCTGATTGCCGTTCCGAGTCCGGTCGAGATTCATCCCGATCACGCGGCGCTGTCACGCGCGTTTTGCGAGCTGATCCAGAACGACGAGTCGCTGTTCGCAGCGCTCGCCGTTGCGCGGATCGCGTTCTACGAAGTCGGGTATCCGATCCGGCCTAACACGCTGGTCGACATCACGCTGGTGGCGGCGAAGAAGTACACGGCGATTGCCTGTCACATATCGCAGCTGGCGTTTCGCGATTACGTGAGCTACGCGCGCGGGCTGAACGCTTATCGCGCGATGACGCTCGAGCCGACCACGCATTACGCCGAAGCGTACTGGGTCGCCGCGCTGCCATCGCTGCGGACGACTCCGTTTTCTGCGCTTCGCGACCTGGTCGGCGCGCCGCCATCGATCCGGATCGAAGCTGAGCCGCTGCCTGTCAGCGTAGTGGTCAGAACGAAAGACCGGCAGGCGCTGCTGCATCAGGCGGTCGACTCCATTCGCGCGACGCGTTATCCGGCGGAAATAGTCGTGGTAAATGATGGCGGTAAAGCACCGGATATTCGCGACGTCAGGCTCGTCAATCTTGCGCAGTCCGCCGGTCGTTCGGAGGCCATGAATCGCGGAGTGCGCGCTGCGAAGTCGGCATTCATCGCGTTCCTCGACGACGACGATCTCTACTATCCCGAACACCTTGCGACGCTGACGGCGGCCGCTCGCGAATCGGAACAGCCGGCGTGGTACAGCGATGCGGTCTCCGCATTCGTGCGCGTCGGTGCCGCGGGCGATTACGAGACGCATTCGCGGATGCGCATCTTCGGTCAGGACTTCGATCGCGAACATCTGCTGCTCGACAACTACATTCCGCTGCCGACCGTGCTCGTGCCGCGTGAAACGTATCTCGACATGGGCGGCTTCGATCCCGCGTTCGATCTGTTCGAGGACTGGGATTTCCTCATTCGACTCTCGCAGCGCGGCGCACTCGTGCACGTGCCGCGAATCACGTGCGAGATCCGGCACGTCGAAGGAGCGGGATCGATCACGCTCGAATCACCGGAAGGCTCCGCGCGATTCCGTGAGGCCAAGCTGCAGATCTGGAAAAAACATGCGGAGCGCATCAACGAAAAAGTCTTCGCAAACGTACTGGAACGACAGAAGAAGCGCCTGACGACGATCGTCAACGACGCCGTCGACGCTCGCGGCTTGCAGAATCATCTCGAGGTCGACATCGCCCGCCTGCAGCGCGAAAAGGCAACCCTCGGCGCCGAAATTCAGGCGCTGCACAACCGCGTCAATGAAGCACTGATGCGCATCAGCCACCTCGAAGGAGCCAACGCCGAGATCCGGAACAGCCTGGCGGCTGCCGAAGCCGATCGTCACGAAAAAGGCGTTCGATTGAAAGATCTCCAGGCGGCCCACGCCGAATCGCAGCAGACCAGCGTCGCGCTCTTCGCGGAAGTGGGTCGATTGCAGGATGTGCTCGACACGATATTCAAGTCGCGCACGTGGAAATTGCACGAGATCGTGGAGAGGATGAAAGGGCGAGCGTGAGCCGCATCCTGCTTGTCTGTCCTGAGCCGCTCGGCCACGGCCATCCGGCGGGAGTCGGAATCCGTTTTCTCGAGATGCAGAAGGTCCTGGCGGCCGACGGCCATCGCGTAACGCTGCTCTCACCGCCCATCACGCCCGACGCGCTGCAGCAGCACAGCAGCGACGCCGACGTCGCAGTCGTTCAAGGCCACATCGCGAACGATTTCTTCGCGCACGCCCGCGCGATCCCGACAGTCGTCGACCTGTACGATCCGTTCATCGTCGAGAACCTGCACTACTACGAAAGCCGCGGCGCGGAAGTCTTTCAGCACGACCACACGACGGTGCAAAACTCACTTCTCCGCGGCGACTTTTTTCTTTGCGCATCGAAATCTCAGCGTCTGTTCTGGCTTGGAATGATGCTGGGGGCGGGGCGCCTGAATCCTCTGACCTTCGACTCCGATCCCAGTCTCGATTCGCTCATCGCGATTGCGCCATTTGGTGTTCCGCCGCCGCGACAGAGATCGGCGGCCGCCGAGCCGAGAGTGCTCTTCGGCGGCATTTACGATTGGTACGATCCGATTCTCGCGATCGACGCGGTCGCGCTCGCGCGCGAGTCGCTGCCGAGCATCTCTTTGACATTCAACAAACATCCGAATCCGTCGATCACGCCGCAGGGAAAAACTGCGGAGGCGATGGAGTACGTCAAGCGCAAGCGCTACGAGTCATTCGTGAAATTCGAGCCGTGGTTCGAATACGAACGGCGCGGCGAATTCTTCGACCGATTCGCGATCGCGCTGCTGACATTCCCGCAGTCGCTCGAAACCGAATTGTCGATGCGTACGCGCGTGTATGACTTTTTGTGGGGCGGGCTGCCGATCGTCAGCAGTCCTGCGCCCGGAACGGATGAGCTTCTCGGGCGCTACGGCTGTGGCGTGACGGTCGATTCGAATTTGCCTCGCGCATTCGCCGATGCCATCCTGCAGACTTTTTCGAAGCAGGCCGCTCTTCGCAACGCGACGCAGCGGTTCGCGGCGGAACATCAGTGGTCCGAAGCGTTGAAGGCGCTTCGCGTGTTCTGCAGGGAGCCACGGATCGATCCGAACAAAGACGCCTTTGCCGTGCGCATGCAGATCCCGGAGCGTCCTGCGTCGATTCTCGAGCGGTTGAAGCGCCGCATCGGAGGCGCGTCCTGATCGCCGTCGACATCATCATCGTCAACTGGAACGGCCGCAAGGACACGCTCGCTTGTCTGGAAGCTGTTTCGGCGCAGGTGGCCGACGTCGAAGGCGCGGCGATCACGGTCGTCGACAACGGATCGACTGACGGGAGCATCGGCGCGATCATCAAGCGCTTCCCTCAGGTGCGGCTGCTTCCGCTCGGAAAAAATCACGGTTTCACGGGTGGCATCGCCGCCGGAATCGCGCGGTCGCAAGCGCGCAACGTCGTGTTTCTCAACAACGACGCCGTTCCCGAGCCCGGCTGGCTTGCGGCGCTGGTCAACGCGATCGACACAGCTCCCGACGACGTCATTTCCGTCGGCGGAAAGATCGTCGACATGACCGGGAAGCTGATCGACTTCGTCGGCGGCGTGATGACGTTCGACGGACACGCGTTTCAAAATGGATTTCGTTACCCCATCGGATCGCGTGGTGAGCCTCTCGGCGGCGATGAGCTTTTCTTCGCGTGCGGCGGCAACATGATTTCGCGCCGCGAGCCGTACGTGACCCTGGGCGGCTTCGACGACGACTACTTCGCGTATCTCGAGGACGTCGACTTCGGATGGCGCTCGTGGCTCGGTGGCCATCGCGTTCTGTATGAGCCGCGCGCGGCCGTCCGCCACGCGTCGGCCGCCACCAGCTCGCGGCTCGGCGAATTCGAGCGCGGAGTTCTCTTCGAGCGCAACGCGCTGCAGACGGTGCTCAAGAATTACGAAGACGACCTGCTGCGCGACGTCGCGGGATCGGTGTTCTACGCTTACCTGCACCGATTGCATCACTACACCACGACGCGCAATCCCGGCGCGGCGGAGCTGAAGCGCGAGCCCCTTTCTTTGGCTGCGCCGGCGCGCAACGGATTCTGGTCGCGCGTGCGAAGGCGTCTGAACGGCGACCGTCCGCTCGCGACGATTGAAGATCCGCTGACGGCGATGCAGTTTCGCGCGTTCGAGTGGATCGTCGGCAATGCCGACAAGATCGCGCAGAAGCGCAACCTCGTGCAGCGCCTGCGGCGCCGGCCCGATCGCGAGATCTTCGCGCGCTTCCCGCTGCATGTCGTGCCGACGTATCCCGGCGACGAGTCGCTCATGAGCAGCGCGCTCTTTCGCCTTCTCCGCCCGTCGCTTCCGTCGGTCGAGAAGAGCCTCGGCGATATCATGCAGACGTGACCGCTCCTTCGAATCGATTTCACGTCCGCGGTGTCTTCTGGCGGCACTTCCTCGTCTTCGCGATCCTCAATGTTCCGGCATGGACCGAGCCGATCGTCATCGCGGTCTGGGCGGGGCTGTTTCTGTTGTGGGGTCCGGGACGGCGCGGCGTGATGCGAAATCTGAAAGCGATCAAGCCGGGATCGACGGCCCTGATCAACTTCTTCCGCTGCTACCGCGTCTTCTGGAACTACGCGTGGACGGTGGGCGACACGGTCCGCTTCAAGGAGCTGCGCGTTGTGCCGGACTGGGAGTTCGTCGGCTGGCAGCATTTCGAGTCGATGCAGAAGACCGGCGGCGCCATCCTCCTCACCGCTCACATGGGCTCCTATGACCTAGGCGCCCACCTTTTCGCTGAGACTTCGAATCAGCGGATCATCATGGTGCGCGCGCCGGAAGTCGATCCGCAAACGCACGCCTTCGAGGAAACGCGAAGATCGGACAAGGTACAGATCGAATTCAACATCGAGGCTGCGAACCTGGCGCTCGATCTTCTGCACGTGGTCCGCGACGGCGGCGTGGTCGCGATCCAGGGCGATCGCGTCACGCCAGGACTCAGCGACGTGACGGCCACCATCTTCGGGAAAGCGACGCGGCTTCCGGCCGGCCCGTTCGCGCTGGCGATGGCGGCGCGCGCTCCGATCCATCCGACGTTCATCGTGCGGCGTGGCCGGCGGCAGTATCGGCTGATCGCCTGCGAACCAATCCTGGTGCCGGCGATTCGAACTCGCGACGAAGCATTTGCGGAGGCCGTCGCGAAGTGGGCGCGCGAGCTGGAAAACGTCCTGCGCGCATTTTGGTATCAGT
The DNA here is from genome assembly GCA_030948915.1 of Acidobacteriota bacterium. Lineage (GTDB taxonomy): Bacteria > Acidobacteriota > Thermoanaerobaculia > Gp7-AA8 > Gp7-AA8 > Gp7-AA10. The sequence goes on along the minus strand of JALYZI010000262.1, from coordinate 9,854 downwards.
GGTTCATGTTCGAGGAGATGGCCTCGTGAACGCGGTCCGCGACTGCCCGGAGGCGAAGTGGTTTCCATCGCGGCATCGCTTTGCGCTCGCGCGAATGTTTGCGTTCGTGCGCAGCCATTTTCCAGTTCGGCCTCGCGCCGACGTCGATCACATCCTGATATCGATGCATCCCGATCACAGCGCGCTCGAGCAATATGCGGTCTCGATCTGGTTCTTCGTGACGTTGACCTGTTACGTCGCGGCGGTTCTTCCGATTCGATGGATGGTGACGGCGCCGCTGATTGCCGCTTTGGCAGTGCAGATCGTGACCGGATCCATCAGCGCGATGGGATCGGTGCGGGCGAATCATCTGCGGCGCAACTCGATGGCACTATTCGGCCTGATGATCATCGCGTCGGCCTGGTTCGCCATGCAGCCGTGGCGCGTGCGATATGTCGCATGGTTTTTTCTGGCGGTGGTGGTCCTCAACGCGATCGCGTGGATCGCGATGATCGCGCTTCGCAACTCGGTGCGCGAGCTGGAGCAGCGATGCGGAACGTGATCGTCGGCCTGGCCTGGCTTTCGCCGTTCGTTCCGATCGTTCTGTGGCCGCACACGAGGATCTGGGGCTTCGTCATCATGGCGCTTCTGCACGCGCTATGGCTTTACCCGACGCTGTCGCCGAACGTGCAGTGGTTCGGCCCGGTTCTAACGCGCTTCACGACTGAAGACCGGGAAGTGTGGCTGACGATCGATGACGGACCGGGCGATGACACGCCGCTGATCCTCGAGCTCCTGGCATCGCGATCTGTGCGCGCGACATTCTTCCTGAAGGGCGTTCTGGCAGCCGCCAGGCCCGAGTTGGTGCGATCGATCCTCGCTGCCGGCCACACGATCGGCAATCACTCGTACACGCATCCCTCTGCGACGTTCTGGTGTTTGCCGGCTCCGTGGATCGAAGAAGAGATCGATCGCTGCAACGCGGTTCTCGGTGAGGTCCCATATTTTCGCGCCCCGGTCGGCATGAAGAACCCGGCCGTGCATCCGGCACTTGCCGCGCGCGGAATGCGACTCGTCGGATGGACCGCTCGTGGTTTCGACGGCGTTTCAGCCGATGCGGCCGGCGTCGCAGCGCGAATCGTTCCTCGCGTCGGGCCCGGGGCGATCATCGTGATGCATCAGGGTCTGCCGCAGTCGCTGCAATGCATCGAGCGGGTGGTTGAGGATCTGCAGGGCGCTGGCTACGCGTTCGCGGTTCCGGCGGACGACCGCCTGAAAACAAACAGATAGTTGTTGAACGGCGTCCGGCCGAACATCGGCCTCACCTCTTCCCGAAACTCGCCGTTGAGGGACGTTTCGATCGACTCACGCGTCGGAAAATGCAGGCGCTCGGCCTTCAACCAGCCGCCGACGCGCGCCAGCGTTTCCTGCGCGTAGGTCAGACGGTAACGCAGTGAGCCGTCGCGAATGCCGTCGCGGATGATGATCGTCCCGCCGGCGGCGGCAGCATTGCGAAGAATGACGGATTGATCGGCATCGCTGAAGTAATGGAGCACGTCGAGCAGGACGACGTTGCCGCGAAACTCCACCGGACGGCGCGCGTCACTGACGTCGAACGCGAGGCTCGGATCGCCGTCCGCGACGCGGCGCGCAATCTCGATCTTCCGCCGATCGTGATCGATGCCGACGATCGGAATGCGCATGCCGCGCTCGCGCAGATAAAACGCCATCAGACCGACGCCGCATCCGATGTCGAGCAGCGGTTCGGACGCCTCGCGGAGCAGATCGTAGACCGCGTTGTATGCCGGATCGGTGGCCATCTTCGCGCGCGCATAAGACCGCAGGAATCGCGTCGGATAGCGCGATGCGATTCCGTTCACGGTGCGAGATGCTCGATGAGGTCGATCAAGTCAGGAAGGTTGAACGGCTTCGGCAGAATTGCCGACACACCCATCTTCAGCACCGCCTGCGGCTCAACGCGCAGATGCGCGGAAAGGACGATGATCGTAACGCTGTTGATCTTTCCCGTCTCCTGAAGCCGCTGCAGAAAATCCCAGCCGTTGACGCGCGGCATCGCGAGATCGAGAAGGATGACGTGCGGATTGTGCAGGTTGACGGCGCGCTGCCCCTCTTCGCCGTCGCCCGCCAGAAGCACTTGAAATCCGTGCTTCCGAAGCGCGGCCGCCAGCATTCCGCGAAGCGGCATATCGTCGTCGATCACCAGAATGCGCTTGCGATCGACATCGGCGACTCGTTTGGCGCCACCGCTCTCCGAACGCACTTCCATAAAGGTTTCCAATTCTACGCGTTGCTGATGAGACCGACATGCAGGAGACTCGCCAGATCAGAACAGGTCGGAGTCACCCATTGTGTAATACAACGCATCGCGCATCCGCAGCGTTGCATCCGACAATGTAAACGGCACGCACATCAGCGAGAGATCCTGCGGCTCGCTTCCCTGAACGAACCCGAATCCCTGCAGCGCCTCGGCAAACCACGTCGGCCGCGGCGGAAACCACGCTTCGACCTGCTCGACCGGATACCTGGGTGCAACGTGGCGAATCAGGACTTCCACCGCGTCGACTGCGCGCGGATCGAATAGCGCATCGCCCCACGAGAGACGGGCGTCGCGCACGCGAAAGACGCTCCACCCCACCAACCGCCGCCATTTGCGGATCGCAACGAGGAACGCGCCCGGCTCCGGACATTCGAGATATCGCCATCGAAGATATTGCGCGTCGCGACGGATGAGGAACCGATACGCGGGAGCGACGCGCTCGAACAATCGATCGTATTCGGGCGTGACTTCGTGGACCAGCTCGAGCTGATATCCGCGCGACAACCGTCCCACTCTGCTGATGCGCGGAATGGGCAGCCGGCGCCTCCAGTACGTCACCGGTTCGACGCGATCGCTCCTCAGGAATCGCAGTGAGAAACGCTGGATGTTGGCGACATTGAAACCATAATTGAACGCGATATTGCGTTCGCAGAATTGTTCATAGAAATGCAATGCGGTTTTGCCGAGGATGCTGGTGGGCCCGCGGCCGATGTGGCGGACAGACGGATCGGTCATCGTGTCGCCGATCTGATGCGCCAGCAGTCCGCGCCCCGACTCCACGAACGGAACGGGATATCCGGCGTAATGGCCGATCAGCCTTCCATCGCCGTCGAACGTCAGGCTGATGTGCTGCTGGCCGTAAGGATTGTGCAGATACTTCCAGCGGAAATGCTCGAGCGAACGGGGTGCGTGAAACGAGCGCGCGAAAAGATCGAGGATGGCAGTCTCATCGCCCGGCTGATACGCCCGGGTGACGAATCGCTCGTCAGCGCGCATGCGTCGGTTCCACCGATCGGATGGCGCGTACGTCGATCGGTGGTCCGGCACGGCGTTTGGCGGTGATGCGGATCGATCCCGAGCTGACCAGAAGCGGATCCGGAAGGATGCGCAGGACCGCGTGTACGAGCGGCGCGAGCACCGGGAATCGCGCCGTCATCCAATAGCGCAGGAATTTGTGATCGCGGTATTCGAACGAAGGGGCGACGGAAACGATCTCGAAGCCGGAGTGCTCCAGAAGCTCGATCAGCGCCGATCGCGAATAGAGGATCAGATGCGTGCGAAAGTTGTGCGCCATCCGAATTCGCTCACTGATGAGATAGAGCAGTCCTTCGGTGTCGAACGTCGTGAGGAGAACCGCGCCTCCAGGTTTCAGGAGGTCCTTGATGCGCGCGAGCGCGTCGTGCGGATCGGCCATGTTTTCGAAAACGTGAAAGAGCGTGATGGCGTCGAAAGCGGGACCGGTGTTGAGGAAGCCGCTGATGGTCGAGCAATAAACTTCGAGACCCTTCGCGCGCGCCGCTCGCGCGGTCGCTGCCGCGCGATCGAGTCCGACGTACTCGTATTCACGCGCCGCCGCCATTGCGAAACTGCCGTCGCGCACGCCGACCTCCAGAATGCGCGATCGCGGCGCGACCTGTTTTCGCAGCGTCTTCAGTCTTCGCCAGCTGGTGCGTTCGCGCGCCGTTCGCGCGTGCGCAGTGTCGTCGCCGGCGTCGCTCGGCGGCAGGTGCGGGCGGAGTTCGCGCCGGACCGGAAGCGCATCCTCGGCCGCACCGAAGTCGTTGAGGTATCGGCACTTACACCGATTGCAATTGCGTACGACATTGCCGGGAATCTGGTCCCAGCTCCACACTTCGGAGGAAAAACAAACAGGGCAACGACGCGGCGCGCGATATCCGTTGTCGCGATCGGTCAGCCGGATTTTGATCGCGGAGACCAGTCCGCTGACCGGTCCAAACAATGGATTGCCGCGCGCATCCGCGTCGACGCGCAGCGACTCGACGCGAAAACCGTACTTGTTCGCCAGATACGCGAGCTCGAGGTCGAACCCGTGGCCGCCGAGCTTCGACTCGCCGATCAGAAGCCTGGCTGCCTGCGCAGAAAACGCTTTCAAACAGAGACGCGGGTCAGGAAGAATCGGAACGAGAAGCCAGCGGAGAAGCCCGGGGCGATTGCGTTGAACGCTACGCGTCGCGAATACGATCTCCGCAGATTCCGATTCGATCAACGCCACGGCGTCGCCGATTGCGCTCACCGGATACGGCAGATCGGCATCGATGACGACAATGACGCTCCCCTTCGCCTCGGATGCACCTCGGCGGATCATCGCGCCGTAACCTTCGCCGTCGCGCGAGTCGAGCACGCGTACGTCGAAGTCGAAGCCGGTCGTGTGCAGATACGCCTCGACCGCTTCGAGCGTCGACGGCAGCTCCGAAACAGTCCGCATCAGCGGAACGAGAATCGACACGCTGGTCGAGCTCATGCCGTTATTCTAGTCTTTACGTATGTGGCGATGACTCTCGCGGAATCGCGATCGACGACCCGCAGATAGAGTGCGTCTCCCTGGTAGGACTGCCAGACTTCCGAGGGTATCGCGGCGTCCGGGCGGGTCGGAAAGTGACCGGCCGCCGTGTCAAAAGAGGCCAGCGGCGACGCCTCGATCACGACGTTCGGTCGATCGATCTGAATGGCATCCGTTAGTCGCTGCGCCGCGGGCGGGAGCGGCCGGCGTTCGAGTCTCTTGATCCCTTTCGCGAAAACTTCGCCGCTCCATTTCTCGAGGTATTGCATTTCAGATCGTGCGTATTCTGCGGCGGAGTCCGGTGATCTGCCGGCGCTCTGATTGTAAAGATGCCGGCATCGTGCCTTCGGGACATACGCGACGCTTCCCGCGGGCAGCCGGCGCTGGAAATCGATTTCTTCAAAGTACAGATGAAACCGTTCATCGAATCCACCAATACGATCGAAGGCCGATCGCCGGATGGCCATCACGGCTCCCGAAATTGCACGGACCGGCGTGGTTTCGCGCAGCGTCCAGAACGCAATGCGTTTTCGAATGCGGTCACGGTCACGGTTTCGACGCCATCGCGCAAACCGACTCGCCAACGCGGCGTCGATTGCCTCTCCCGAAAAATGCAGATCGCTCGGCGGGAGAAACCATTGGAAAGCGTCATCCCAGAAGAGTGCCGGACCGGCGACGTCAGCATCGGTCGCGATCAGCAGATCGATCGAACCCGCTTCAAATTGCACATCGGGATTGCACACGAGAAGAACGTCGCCGTCGCACTTCGCCCGCGCGCGATTGACCGCCGCGCCATAACCGAGGTTTGTTTCGGCGACGACGAGGACGTCGGCGTGCGGTCGCAGCGCCGCCGCTTCGGTCGCGTCGGCGCTGTTGTCGACGGCGATCACCTGCAGCGGATTTTGCGTCGCCGCCCGCGCCGTGCGAATCGCCGCGGCCGCGAGCGCGGACGAATGGTAGTTGACCACTACCAGCGAACAGCTCGTCGCCATCAGCGGCCGGCCACCGCAGCGTCGACGGACTCCATCGACCAGCGGTGATCGAGAGAGATCAATCCGATGTCGTACCGATCGGCGGTGATCGAAAAAGCGGGGCGCACGTCGCGGCGATCGAAGACCGTGATGGCATTCTCATCGCCGACAAACGCGATGATCGAATACTCACCCCGATTCAGCGGAACGCTCTTCAGCTCGACCGAAAATTCGTACTCGTTCCGTCCGCGAAGCGGCTCGATGCCATCGGCATGCGTTCCGACGGCGAAGCACTGCAAGTCGTCGGCGGAGCGATGGACGGCGAGGATCACGTGAATCGGCTGCGCGGGGTTATCAGAATGCAGGCGACCTCTGAGTCTGATGTCCTCGCCCCGCTCAAAGAGATCGCGCGGGCTGCCGGTTCGATCGCACACGACGATCTCGCGGAATCGCACCGGCGAAAACGGCCGCTCGCGCTCCGGTTCCCCTTCCGTCGACGGCAGGGCGCGATCGCGCTGCAGCAGAAACGACTCGTAGTCATTGACGACGTCGAGCGTTGGGCCGTAGCGCATCACCGAGCCGTGATCCAGCCACAGCGTCCGGCGGCAGATCGCAGTGACGTGATAGAGCGCGTGCGAGCAGAAGACGATCGTTCTGCCCTGCGCCTGAAACTCGCGGATCCGGTCCACACACTTTTTCTGAAAATGACCGTCGCCGACCGCGAGGGCCTCGTCGATGACGAGGATGTCGGGATCGACATTGACCGCCACCGAGAACGCCAGACGCATGTACATTCCTGACGAGTACATTTTTACCGGCCGGTCGAGAAATGTGCCGAGCTCGGAAAACTCGAGGATCGACGGCAGCTTGCGTTTCACGTCGGCAGGTGAAAGGCCGAGGATCGCGGCATTGAGGGCGGCGTTATCGCGGCCGCTGAACTCGGGATGAAATCCGGTACCGAGCTCCAGGATCGACGCGATCGTGCCGAAGGCCTCGATCTTCCCGCTGGTCGGCCGCGTCACGCCGCACAACAGCTTCAGCAGCGTGCTCTTGCCGGCTCCGTTCTGCCCGATGATGCCGATCGCCTCACCCTTTTCCACCTCGAAGGTCACATCCTGCAGCGCGGGAAAAACGGTATGACGCGGACGGCGCGTGATCATCTCCAGCAGCCGATCGGCCGGCCGCGGGTAGATGTCGTACTGTTTCGTCAGCTCCAACGAGCGGACGGCGTGGTTCATGAACCTATTCTAACGATGCCCGCTCTGCTGACGCAGAAACGTCAGATATTCATCGATGGCGGCCGGCCGGGACGGGATCCGGATGGCGTTGACCAGGAGAGCGTTGCTGGCGTCATGGTCGATCGCGATCGCCGATTCGATGTCCCGAGTCGCGCCGTCGAATTGGCGCATTCCGGCCTCGAGGAGAGCGAGATACACATGCGGCTCCGGCGACCGGGGCCGGATGCGAGCGGCCTCTGCGAACTGCTGCGCCGCGATGTCGTTATGGCCGCGGCGACTGAGGAGCGCGCCATAGTTCATGCGGGCGTCATACAAGTTCGGATTCAGCTTGAGCGCGACTTCGTATTCGTCCAGGGCACGCTGGTCTTCACCCATCCGGGCTACGACAGCAGCCAGATCGTTGCGCAGGCCGGCGTCGTCAGGTTTCGCAGCGACTGCCTGCTGAAACTGCCCGCTGGCCTCCTTCAGTTGACCGCGAGCCATGAACAAGCGCGCCGAGACCGCGGGATCCGGCTTTAGTTGCAGCGCGCGAAGGAGAGAGCTCTCGGCTTCCGCGGTCTTCCCTCGCGCAAGCTCGATGTAACCTAGATTGGACCATGCGTCGGAGTTACCGGGATTCTCCGCAGTCGCACGTCGTGCGGCTTCGGCCGCCGCATCGAGTTTTCCCTGCGCGGACAGAGCGAGTGCCAATCCGATATGCACCGCCGATGCGGGTTTGAATCCTTCGGCCTGACGATATTCGCGTTCGGCAGCTTCGTACTCTCCTCGCTCTAACAAACCGCCGCCGAGATTGACGTGCGCGAGTTTGTTGTCGGAGGTGACAGCAGCTGCATGCTGAAAGAGCGAGACGCTGTCGGTCCAATACCGGACCTGTCCGTGCGCAACCGTAGCAAAGATCAGAACGATCGCGGCCGCGATCACCGACAATGCGACGCGCGCCTCTTTCCGCTCACGCAGGAAGTAAGGGACCGTCCACACTACTGCGATGAAGAGACCGATCTGCGGTATGTACATGTATCGATCGGCCATCGACTGGATACCCACCTGTATGATTCCAATTACAGGCACCAGGGTTCCCAAAAACCAGAACCATCCGACAAAAACCCACGGAAGGGCCTTGCGCATGACGTAGGCCATCACGGAGACGCCTAACACCAAGACCGCGCAAATGGCAGCCTCGGAGGGCGAGATCCGCGAGGGAAACGGATACAGGACCGACAGATTCGATGGCCAGATCGTCTTGCCGACATATCTGACATAGGAAATCGCCGCATTCGCAAATCGCAGAAGCAGCGGGACAGTGGCCATGTTCGGCATCGCCTCGCGCTGCGCGAAAAGCGTCGCGACGATCGAAGGGACGATGCACAGCGCGAACGGAACCTTCTCCAGTAGCCGCTGCTTCAGATTGCCGGGATCGATGCGCTCGAACGGCCAGAAGTCGAGCAAAAGAAGAACGAACGGCGTCGTGACCAGCATCGGCTTCGCCATGAGACCGAGCGCCAGCGCCGCTACCGCGCAGGCGTAAGCGCGTCGCGATCCCCTACGCACGTACAGCGTGTACGCGATCAGGCACAGTAGAAAAAAGAATGTGCTCAACGTGTCCTTGCGTTCGGAAACCCAGGCCACCGATTCCACATGCAAGGGGTGCACTGCGAACAGCGCCGCGATGACGGCGCTGCGCCACTGCGAGCGCGTCGCGATACTGAAAAAGAGAAACACGAGTGCACTGTTCAGCGCGTGGAGCGCGACGCTGACAAGGAGATGCGCGCCGGCTTTCGGACCAAAGAGCTGCACGTCAATCATGTGCGAGATCCACGTCAGCGGGTGCCAGTTTGCCTGGTGAACGTGTGTGAAAGCCCACCGAACGCCGGACCATGTCACCCCGCTCAGCACATGCGGATTGTTGGCGACATAGCCGGGATCATCGAAATCGATGAAAGCGTGCGTGCGGACCTGCGCATAGATCCCGAAGACGACCACAAACAAGGTCGCGATGATGAGAAACGGCGCGGCGGGTGCGCTGGCTGGAGTGGAGACCGCGGGCGTTCGCGGTTCATCCGCTGCCGGGCGCGGACGTCCTCGATCTTTGCGGCGAGTTTTTCTGGTCAAGAAAAATGAGGGTAGCGCAAACTACTGCGCCACCCTCGTTGAATGTGCCCTAGGGGTGACTGGGCCGGCGCCGCGTGACGAGCGCATGCTGAACCGAGCCCGCATATCCGGAAACGCTGAGCGTTACCGTGTAGGTCTTGCCGTCGTTGTAGACATGCCTGGTCGTCGGCGAGTTGGTCGTGGTCGTCTCGCCATCGCCAAAGGTCCAAGTGTAAGTCACATTGGCGGTTGACGTACTTCCGACAGGGACGGCTGTAAAGACATAGCCGTTCGGAACGCCGAGCCACGGCTGTGATGTGAAATCAAAAGCGTATGTTGAGCTCGGCGGTGGACCGGGTGCGGGGCTGCCTCCGCTGACGTGGATCGTCTGTTTGACGAGATACCCCGTCCCATTGGCGTTGACTGTGATCTGCAGATTGTAAGCACCGGCACCGACATAGCGGTGATTGGCAGTGAGGCCGGTGGTGGGCGTCGTGTTATCGCCGAAATCCCACTGAATCGTGTGCGTGGTGCATCCGAAGTCGTAATTGAAGGTCTTCAGTGCGAGCGGAAGCGTTTCGGTGCTCGAGCAGTCACCGCTGTATTCAGTGCATCCGGACTGCGGACCGACAAAGTCGACGAAGAACGTGACGTTCGCAATGACCGGGCTACACGCGCCTGACGGCCCCGGCGTTGGCGTCGGAGTGGGTGTTGGCGTC
>JALYZI010000258.1 GCA_030948915.1 Acidobacteriota bacterium | reverse complement strand
AGAAGCTCGACAACTTCCAGATCCAGCAGGAGAAGCGCCCCGAGATTGAAAAGCAGATCGCGCAGCTGAAGCGGACCGAAAATGCTCCGCAGGACATTCTCAATCCATGGCGTACGCATCCGAAGCTCGACACGTTCGTCGGGTCGGCGTCATCGCATCCGCTCCTCGAATTCGGATGCACGGGATGCCATCGCGGACAGGATCGCGCCACGGAATTCGGCCGGGCCGGCCACACTCCGCCTAACAAGAAAATGGAGGATCGGTGGTCGTCGGCCGTGGTCAGTCTCGTTCCCGGTCCGTGGGACTACGCGAAACGCCATTGGGCGTACGAAGAGAATCCTTTCAACGAGACGCCGATGTATCCGCGGCAGTACTACGAGGCCGGATGCATCAAGTGCCATGCAGGGCAGGTCGGCGTCGATCAGGGCGACGACATCACCAAGGCGACGCTGACGGTCGAGATCTACGGCTGCTATGCGTGTCACAAGATCAACAACTGGCGTTTCACCGATCTGCGCCGTCCCGGCCCGGACCTGAATGGAATCGCGGAGAAGACGACGCCCGAATGGGCATTCCGATGGATCTCCGAGCCGCACAATTTCCGGTCGACGACGCGGATGCCGTCATTCTTCTACCAGCGCAACATCATCGATCCGGCGGTCGTCCCGGCGGCCGAGCGCACGCAGAACATCAAGTATCAGGACGCCGAGATCCACTCGATCGTGACGTACCTGTTCAACAAGTCGACCCGTCGCGTATGGGCGCCGCCCAGCATTGCCGGCGACGCCGGACGCGGAAAGCAGATCGTGGAGAGCGTCGGCTGCATGGCCTGCCACATCGAATCGGAAACGATCAAAGACGCGAAGAGCGGACAGATGCGGCTCGCGAAGCGCGAGGACTATCCGCTCGAGCGCAACTACGGATTCAATTTCACCGGCGTCGGAACGAAGACGCATCCCGGCTGGATCTACAACTGGATCAAGAATCCGAAGAACTACTATGCCGACGCGCCGATGCCGTCGCTGCGTCTGACCGATCAGGAAGCGGCCGATGTCACCGCATATCTCGTGACGCAGCAGAAGCCGCAGTTCATGACGACTCCCATCCGCCCGCCCGACCCGGCGGCCGTGCACGATCTCGCGATGGGGTATCTCATCAACACGCTCAGCGTTCGTGATGCCGAGGCAAAGCTGAAGGCGATGCCGATGCAGGAGCAGCTCAACTACCTCGGCCAGCGCTCCATTGAAAAGTACGGTTGCTACTCATGCCACAACATCAAAGGCTATGAGAATCTGAAACCGATCGGCACGGAGCTGACCATCGAGGGCTCGAAGGCGCTGCATCTGTTCGATTTCGGATTCGCGAAGGACTACATCGCGGAGGACGGGAAGAAGGAGCACATCCTGGACACCGTCCCGTCTTGGGTCTACAACAAAGTCCGCAACCCGCGGGTGTACGACGATAAGCGTACGAAAATCTATAACGATAAATTGAAGATGCCGAACTTCCACCTGTCGCAGGAGGAAGCTCGCCGCGTCACGATGGTGGTTCTCGGTCTGACGAAAGACGTCGTCGGCGCTTCGAAGCTGGCTGCCAGAGATGCCCGCATGCGGCTCATCGAAGAAGGACGCAAGCGCGTATCGCAGCACAACTGCCGGGGGTGTCATGTCGTCGACGGACGCGGCCGGGCGATCGCCGACACCATCGCCGACACGAATTTCCTTCCGCCCGATCTGTCGCCGGAAGGCGGCCGGGCGCAATCGCCCTGGCTCTTCAACTTCCTCAAAGATCCGACGGTCATGAAGATCCGTCCGTGGCTGAACGTCCGCATGCCGACGTTCCACTTCGACGATTCTGAAGCGAACCTGCTCGTGACGTTCTTCGCCGAGGAGGGGAAGGCGGCCCAGTTCGACACGACGATGGGCGTGCATCCACCGCCGCAGAACGTGGCGGTCGGGCGGGCGGTCTTCAACATGATGCGCTGCACGCAGTGTCATGTCACCACCCCCGTGAATCCGGAGAATCCGCCGAAGCCGACGACGGTCGATACGACATCGCTGGCGCCGAACCTCACGCTGGCGCGTATCCGATTGCGTCATGAATGGATCGCGGATTGGATCCGCCGTCCGAATGAGATGATTCCCGGCACGCGCATGCCGACGAACTTCCCACGCGACGCGGCCACCGGCGGGTTCCAGTCACCGCTCGCCAACGCCATCGACACGCCGGCATTCGCGCAGTACAAGTCGTCGCTGCTGCCGTATTTCGGCGGCGATGAAAAGCAGTTGCGTCGTACGATGGGCGACGCCGTGCAACTCACCGAGTATCTGCGCGACTACATCTGGAGCATCGGAATCACGCAAATGCGAACTGCGGCGCCGGGCGGCGAATCGCCGGCAATGCCGTCGCTGCCGGCCGGAGTGCCGGCGCCAAAAACGGGAAGACTCGAGTTGCCGGTGGCCGGTTCCCAGTTGCCGGGAAGCACCGGCAACCGGCAACCGGCCACAAGCAACAAATAGAAGGGAAATCGATGAAGAAATTCTTAGTAGTGTTACTCGCAGGGTCGCTCGCATTCGCCTGCGGAAAAGGCAAAGAAGCAAAAGAGGAAGAAGAGGGGACTGACGATCAGGCGCTGCAGACCACCGCGACGACTGCGACCGGATCGACGGCCGCTACAGCAGCGGCTCCCGCGGTGTCCGCCGATGCAGCCACACTCACCGGCGTTGTCAAACTCGCGGCCGCCGCGCCTGCGATGCCGGTCATTCAGATGTCGGCCGATCCGTATTGCGCTTCGCAACATGCGAGCGCGCCGGCGAAAGATGAAGAAGTGGTCGCCGGTCCGGCTGGCGAGCTCGAAAACGTCTTCGTCTACATCAAACAGATCAACGGAAACTTTCCAGCGTCGACGACGCCGGTCGTGATCGACCAGCATGGCTGCCAATATCACCCGCACGTCCTCGGCATTCAGGTCGGCCAGCCGCTGCAGATCAAGAATTCCGACAACACGCTGCACAACATCCACGCCCTTCCGGTCGTCAACTCGGCGTTCAATGAAGGACAGCCGGTGCAGGGAATGGTCTCCACGAAGAAATTCGACAAGCCGGAGATCACGCCGTTCAAAGTGAAGTGCGACGTCCACGGATGGATGAAGGCCTGGATGGCGGTGCTGCCGCATCCTTTCTATGCAGTCTCGCAGGCGAACGGCACGTTCACGATCTCGAATCTGCCGCCGGGCAACTACACGCTGGTGGCGTGGCACGAGAAGTATGGTTCGAAGGAGCAGCAGATCACGGTGGCTGCGAAGGAGAGCAAGGCGGTGAATTTCACGTTCTAGGCGGAGGCGTCAGCCGTCAGGCGTCGGGCGTCAGTCCCGACCCACCCTGACGCCTGAGGCCTGACGCCTGACGCCTGGAGGAACATGGCTCAGAGAAAACAACTCAGGGTCGGAACGCAGTGGCTGTATGCGGATGACGCGGAGAAGCTCCTCCGTGAAGCGCTCAAGCTGCGCGACGAAGAGGAGCACCGCCACAGCATCTCGGGACACAAGCTTCCCTTCTGGCGCCAGTACATCTTCTCCACCGATCACAAATGGATCGGCATTCAGTACGGATTCACGGCGCTCTGTTTCCTTCTGTTCGGCTTCTCCCTGATGATCATGATGCGTCTGCAGCTTGGCTGGCCCGGCCACGCGTTCAGCGCGCTCAAACTTCTCGGCGAAGGTCGCGCGCCGGGCGGCATCCTTCTTCCGGAGGCTTACAACCAGCTCGGCGCGATGCACGGAACCATCATGGTCTTCCTGGCGATCGTGCCGCTCGCGGTCGGCGCGTTCGGAAACTACGTCGTGCCACTGCAGATCGGCGCGCCCGACATGGCGTTCCCGAAACTGAACATGGTGAGTTACTGGTGTTTTCTGCCGGGCGGCCTGGTCATGCTCGGCAGCTTCGCACTCAAAGACGGCACCGCGAACTCGGGATGGACTTCCTATCCGCCGCTGTCGGTGATCGCAACGCAAGGGCAGACGTGGTGGCTGATCGGCATGATCTTCCTCATCACCTCGTCGCTGCTCGGATCCGTAAACTTTATCGTCACTATTATTCAGCTCCGCGCGAAGGGCATGACGTTCATGCGTCTGCCGTTCTTCGTGTGGGCGCAGTTCGTGACGTCGTTCCTGCTGCTGCTTGCGTTTCCGCCGCTCGAAGCGGCCGGCGTTCTGCAGTTGATGGATCGGCTCGCGGGAACGAGCTTTTTCATGCCGGCAGGCCTGGTGGTCAGCGGTCAGCCGCTGCACAACGCTGGCGGCGGCAATCCGCTGCTGTGGCAACACCTGTTCTGGTTCCTGGCGCATCCCGAGGTTTACGTTTTGATTCTCCCGGCGATGGGAATCGTCGCGGAGGTGATCGCGAACAACACGCGCAAGCCGCTGTGGGGCTATCGCTCGATGGTCGGCGCGGTCGTGTTCCTCGGATTCATGTCATTCGTGGTTTGGGCGCACCACATGTTCCTCACCGGCATGGGCCAGCTGATCAGCGTCTTCTTCCAGACGACGACCATGATCATCTCGATCCCGTCGGTGATCATCCTGAGCGCGTTCTTCATCTCGCTATGGGGAGCGTCGATACGATTCACCACGCCGATGCTCTTCGCGCTGGCTTTCCTGCCGATGTTCGGCATCGGCGGCCTCACCGGACTTCCGTTAGGCCTGGCGACCGCCGATCTGCATCTGCACGACACGTACTACGTCATCGGACACTTCCACTACGTCGTCGCGCCCGGAACGATCTTCGCGATGTTCGCAGGCATCTACTACTGGTTCCCGAAAATCACCGGCCGCAGACTGAACGATTTCTGGGGCCGCGTGCACTTCTGGGGATCGTTCGTCTGCATCAACGGCGTGTTTTTCCCGATGTTCCTGCAGGGACTCGCGGGCGTGTCGCGCCGCCTGTACGACGGCGGCATTCAGTACGCGCACGCGAAGGCGATCGCGGAGCAGACCAATCCGTTCATGTCGATCTCCGCGATCGGACTGCTCTGCTTCCAGTTGCCGTTCATCTTCAACTTCTTCACGAATGTCTTCATGGCGTGGCGCGGCAAGAAGAATGTCGACGACAACCCCTGGCAGGCAACCACGATCGATTGGGCGGCCACGACCTCGCCTCCGTTAGGACACGGAAACTTCGCGGTTCTGCCGGTCGTGCATCGCGGTCCGTACGAATACAACTGCGACGAGTGCACCACCACCGACTACATCCCGCAGCATGTCGAAGTGCCGCCTCCGCCACTGCCGGCCGGCGGAATGCTTCCCGAAACGGCCGTCGCTCAGAGGGAAATGTAAATGGACGCACACGCAGAAGCGCACGGCGAACACGTTCTCGAGATTCCCCACAACGTACATCCGCGGCCCGATACCGGCCTGTACAACGCGAAGCTCGGCATCTGGCTCTTTCTGGCGTCCGAGGTGATGCTGTTCGGAGCGCTGTTCTCGTCGTTCATTCTGATTCGAACCGGCGCGCCGACGTGGCCTCGCGGCTGGGAGTTTCTCAACGTGCCGCTCGCGACGGCGAACACCTTCATTCTGATTCTGTCTTCCGTCACGGTTGTCCTCGCATGGGCGAACCTCCGGCTTGGCAATCTGAAGTGGGGACGTCTGTTCATTCTCGCGACGCTGATCTGCGCGCTGGCGTTCCTGGTCAACAAGGGATTCGAGTACGCGCACGAATTCGAAGAGCATCGCTACCCGAGCACCAGCAACTTTCTCGCGATCTACTTCACGATGACCGGTCTGCACGGGTTGCACGTCATCGGCGGTGTGGTCGTGTTTGCATATCTGCTTCTGCCGGGTGCGAAGATGTGGAAGACCGATCCGGCCCGATACACCAACCGCATCGAAGTCTGCGGTCTGTACTGGCACTTCGTCGATCTGGTGTGGATCTTTCTGTTCCCGTCGCTGTATCTGATGTGAGGAGACTGCATGACCGAACAACCGGCCATTGATCACGGACCGCCGCCGCATGTCGAGGCGCACGTGGACGACCACCACAGCCCTGAGGCGATCAAGAAAGAGATCCGGGTCTATCTCATCGTTTTCGGCGCGCTGGCAGTGCTGACTGCACTGACGGTCTACGCCTGCTACGGACTCAAGATGCCGCCGCACATCGCAATCCTGATCGCGCTGGTCATCGCGTGCACGAAAGGTTTTCTGGTCGCCGGCTTCTTCATGCATCTTCTGTCCGAGAAAAAGCTGATCTACTCCGTGCTCGGTCTGACGGTCTTCTTCTTCGCGGTGCTGATGTGGGGCCCGTGGCACCACTTCGTCGACATGATCGGAAAAAGATGAATGTCGCTACGCATCTTCCACGTCATCTTCATCACGGTCTCGATCGCGCTGTCGGTCTTTGTCGCGATCTGGGGCGTGCGGGAGTACGTGGCGACGCGCAGCATGGGCGCGCTGGCGCTGGCGATCGTCTTCGTGGTTGGTGGCGTGGCGCTCGTCTTGTATGCCGGAAGGGCGTTTCGAAAATTGAAGGATTTGTCGTGAAGCGAGGCGCGAAGGCGCGTCGGCGCGAAGACGGGCGGGGGCGGCGCGCCTGCGCGCCTGCGCGCCTGCGCGACCACTCTGATCGCGCTTGCGATGTCCGTGTCGGTCGCTTCCGCCTGCCCCGTTTGTTTCGGCGGCCCCACCTCGATCACCAAGGGAATGGACACGGCAATCTTCTTTCTGCTGTCGATTGTCGGCCTGGTGCAGGTCGGATTCGTCGCGCTCTTCTGGAGTTTCCGCCGCCGCGCGAAAGAGCTGCAGCGCCGCCGCGAGCAATTTCATCTCATCAATGGAGGTGTGCGTTGAAAGAGTTCCTCGGCCAATGGATGCCGCCGGATTACTCCGCGCACGGCTGGCAGGTCGATCGAATCATCTACATCACCCACTGGCTGATGCTGGCTCTCTTCGTTTTCTGGGGCGCGTACTTCCTCTACGTCCTGT
The DNA here is from genome assembly GCA_030948915.1 of Acidobacteriota bacterium. Taxonomy (GTDB): domain Bacteria; phylum Acidobacteriota; class Thermoanaerobaculia; order Gp7-AA8; family Gp7-AA8; genus Gp7-AA10. The sequence goes on along the minus strand of JALYZI010000258.1, from coordinate 6,142 downwards.
ACCGATTCCGCGCCTCGCGCAATCCGAAAGCCAGTTATCACGGCATGCAGTCGCATTGGTCGACTTGGAGTGAGGCCGGCGTCGCGGTCGTGGAAGTCGTCCTGCTGGTCGGCTTCTCGATTCCGGGCTGGTATCAGTGGAGCAAGCGGGTGGAGAAGGAAACGAATCCTCTCGAACTCCGCATCGTCGCCGAGCAGTTCGCGTGGAACGTCCACTATCCCGGCCCCGATGGAAAGTTTGGACGGACGCTCGTGAATCTCGTGACCTCGACGAACCCGCTCGGCCTCGACATGAGCGATCCGGCGGCCAAGGACGACGTGGTTGCGCTCAACAATCTGCATCTCGAGCTCAACCGCCAGGCGCTCATCCACGTGATGTCGAAGGACGTCATTCACAGTTTCAAATTGCCGGTGATGCGCGTCGAGCAGGACGCGATTCCCGGAATGGACGTTCCGATTCACTTCACGCCGATCCGCACGACCAACGGCGACCGCTGGGAGATCGCGTGCGCGCAGTTGTGCGGCCTCGGCCATTACAGAATGCGCGGACAGATTTTCGTCGACACCAAAGCGGATCTGCAGAAGTGGATGGCGGAGCAACCGAAAGTGCAATAGATGACGACGCCCGTCCGATATCGCGAGATGGAGAGTGCGTGGCTGCGCGGCTTCACGAAGTTCGTGGCCGCGGCGACGCTGTTTCTCATCTTCGCCGGCGCGATGGTGACTTCGACCGGATCGGGCCTCGCTGTTCCTGACTGGCCTCTGTCGTACGGCAAATTCTTTCCGCCGATGGTCGGCGGCATCTTCTACGAGCACGGCCACCGCGTGATCGCGGCGACAGTCGGACTGCTGACGATCATTCAGGCGATCTGGCTGCAGCGCCGTGCACGCAAACGGACCCTTCGCGTCCTCGGATGGTCGGCCGTCGGCGCCGTCATCGCGCAGGGCCTTCTCGGTGGAATGACGGTGCTGTTTCTTCTCCCGCCGGCGATTTCGATTGCCCACGCGGGGCTGGCCGAGATCTTCCTCTGCCTGAATGTCTCGATCGCGCTCATCGCATCGCGGTGGTACGACGACGTCCGCGCGATGGAGAAAGGCGACGCCCCGATCGTCGGGGCAACTGCGCTCGTCGGCCTCGTCTACGCGCAGATTCTCGTCGGCGCGCTGATGCGACATCTGCACGCCGGCCTCGCGATTCCGACATTTCCCATGCCGTTGATTCCGCCCTCGACATCGCTCGGAGTGATGGTGAACTTCGCGCATCGCGCCGGCGGCGTCATGGTAGCGATCGCGGTGATCGCGATTTTCATCCGCCTGCTCCGCTTTGAATCGAGACATCCGCTGCGGCAGATCGCGACGATGCTCCTCATGATCGTCCCCGCGCAAATTCTCCTGGGCGCCTACACGATCTGGAGCGCGAAGCAGCCGGTGATCACGAGTCTGCACGTCGTCATGGGTGCGCTGACGCTGGCTCTCTCGCTGATTCTCGCGCTCACCGCGCGGGCGGTCGGGTGGAAGGCGTCGTCGCAAGGGCTGCGCGATTATCTCGAGCTGTCCAAGGCTCGCATCGTCGCGATGGTGCTGATCACTACCGCAGCCGGATATCTCTTCGGCGCGCAACACGTCAGCGCCGTCCTGCTGATCAATACACTGATCGGAACCGCGCTGGTGGCGGCCGGAACGAACGCGCTCAATCAGTACGTCGAGCGCGATCATGATGCGAAGATGCGGCGCACATCGCATCGTCCGCTTCCGGACGGCCGCATCACGCCGCGCGCGGCGCTCTTTTTCTCAACCGCGATCTCGATCTTCGGCACGCTGTACCTCGCGCTCACCGTCAATTTCCTGACCGCGCTCCTCGGCGCGATCACGCTCGTCACGTACATCTTCATCTACACGCCGCTGAAGCGAATCTCGCCGGCCTGCACGATCATCGGCGCGATTCCGGGCGCCGTGCCGCCGCTGATGGGCTGGACGGCCGCCACCGGCGCGCTCTCGCTCGGCGGGTGGCTGGCGTTCGGGATCGTCTTCCTGTGGCAGCTGCCGCACTTCATGGCGATCAGCTGGATTTATCGTGAAGATTACGATCGCGCCGGATTCGCGATGCTCTCCGTTCGCGACTCCGATGGATCGGCAACCGCGCGTCAGGCACTGTTCTACAGCGTCGCGCTGCTGATTCTCAGCGCGTTCGCATTTCCACACGCTCGCGCCGCGGCAATGCTCGCGGCTGGGCTGCTGGTCGTCGCCAGCGTTGCATTCCTGCACCATCGCACGCTGCGCACGGCGCGGCGCCTCTTCATGACCTCGAATGTCTACCTGCTCATCGCGATGGCTTTGCTGGCCGCGACGTGCTCACGTCAGTCGGATCTGCCGAAGCTCTTCCACGTTCCGAACGCCACGCTGGTGAGTGAAGCGAACAAGCCGACGCAACTCGACGCGATGAAGGGCAACGTCACGGTCTACGACTTCATCTTCACGAACTGCGCGGGAACGTGCCCGATGATGACCGCCACCATGCGGCGCATCACGACAAAGATCGACAAGGACGCTCCGGTGCGGTTCGTCTCGATCAGCGTCGACCCGCAGCGCGACACGCCCGAGAAACTCCGCAGCTACGCCTCGAAAGTGCGCAACGATCCGCGCTGGGTGTTCCTGACCGGCGATCAGAAAACGATCACCGATCTTTCGATCAACGGCTTCAAGCTGGCCGCCGGCGGATCGACCTCGGAAGCCGTGCTGCACAGCTCGAAATTTGCGATCGCCGACAAGAACGGCGTGATCCGCGACTACTACGGCGCGACGAACGACGACTCGGTCGATCACGTCACGAGCGTCGTCCACGATCTCCTGCGCGAGGACTGAGTCGCTCAGTCGATGACTTTTCCGGAAGCGCTTCCCGCAATCAACGCGAGCCTGAACGCCGCCACCGGCGTTCTTCTGCTGACCGCGTATGTTCTGATCAAGAAAAAGAAGATCGCGCTGCACAAGCGCTTCATGATTTCCGCCTGTATCACGGCGGTGATCTTTCTCGCGCTCTACGTGACGAACCACTATCTCCGCCACGGCATCGTGACCCGCTTCACCGGGACGGGTGTGATCCGGCCGATCTATTTCACGATTCTCATCACGCACACGACGCTGGCCATCGCCATCGTTCCGCTCGCAATCATCACGCTGCGCAATGGCCTGAAGATGCGCGTGATCAAGCACCGCCGCATCGCGCGCTGGACGTTTCCGCTGTGGATGTACGTGTCGGTCACCGGCGTGCTGGTGTACTTTTTCCTCTACCAGTGGTTTCCCTCGACGTGATCATCGGCGCCTACGCGCCCTCCGACCCGCGTGAAGCGGAGCATCAGGCCGCGTTCCTGCATCTGCTGCGGCGGACGTCGCAGCCGTATTCGCGGGATCAGTTCGTGCCGGGTCACCTCACCGCAAGCTGTTTCATCATCGATCGCGACGGGCGCTTGTTGCTGCATCATCACCGACGGTTGAATCGCTGGTTGCAGATGGGAGGTCATCTCGAACCTGGGGAAGATCCGGTCGCTGCTGCGCTTCGCGAGGGTCGCGAGGAGTCGGGGCTGCCAGATTTGCGCATTGTTTCGGACGGAATTGCGGATCTCGACGTCCATCCGATACCGGCCGGCCGCGGGGAGCCCGAGCATCGGCACTACGATGTGCGCTACATTGCACGGACAGATTCGGCGGATTCGATTGCGGCCGATGCCCGCGAATCGAATCAACTGGAGTGGTTTGATCTCGAGCGGGCGGCGGCACTGATGCAGGGAGAGGAATCGTTGCGCGTGATTCAGAAGATCCGGAGAATGCTCTGATGTCGTCTCTGATGGAGAGCGAGCTCGACGCCGATCCGTTCGCGCAATTCGCTCGCTGGTTCGGGGAGGCGAAGGCTTCCATCCAGGAGCTGCCCGAGACGATGATGGTCGCAACGTCGACGCGCGAGGGAGAGGTCTCCGTCCGCGCGGTGCTGCTCAAAGGATTCGATCGGCGCGGCTTTGTCTTCTTCACGAACTACAACAGCCGCAAGGCCGCCCAGCTCCACGACAATCCGCGCGCAGCGCTGGCGTTCTGGTGGCCGCCGCCGCTGGAGCGGCAGGTGCGGATCGAAGGCGCTGTCGTTCGCGTCACGGAAGACGAATCGGATGCCTACTTCGGGTCGCGACCTCGAGGGAGTCAGCTGGGCGCGTGGGCTTCCGAGCAGAGCAAGGTGATCGCCGGCCGAGGAGACCTCGACGCGCGTTTCGAAGAGCTCTCGAAGTGCTATCCCGGAGGCGCGATCCCGCGTCCGCCGCACTGGGGCGGCTACCGCGTCATCCCGATCCTGTTCGAATTCTGGCAGGGCCGGCAGGATCGTTTGCATGACCGATTTGCGTATCGTTTGCGCGATGCCAAGGACTGGGTGATTGAGAGACTATCGCCGTGACGTTGCCGGTGGCCGGTGGCCAGTGGCCGGCAACCGGGAACCGGCAACCGGCCACTCATGAAAAAACGCGTCCTCTTTCTCTGTACCGGCAATGCCGCGCGAAGTCAGATGGCGGAAGGTCTCGCGCGCGCGAATCACGGCGACACGATCGATGTCGTTTCGGCCGGATCGAGGCCGGCGGGATTCGTTCATCCCAATGCCGTTCGCGCGCTCTCCGAGATCGGGATCGACATTCACGACGCGCAGTCGAAATCGGCGGACGAGTTTCTCGTCGAGCCGTTCGACGTCGTCGTCACCGTCTGCGATTCGGCGGCCGCCGATTGTCCCAAGTGGCCGGGCGCGAAGCGCGTCGAGCACTGGCCGATCGAAGATCCGTCGTGGATCGGATACGAAGCCTTCGTCCAGACGCGCGATGATCTCGCGCGGCGGATCGACGAGCTGGTGCAGACGCTATGAAGCATGGAATCCTGCCGGCGTTTCTTCTCGTCGCATCTTGTGCGCACATGCATCCCGCATTCATCGACGGACCACAGGGAAGGTTGCATGTCGACGATGGCGGCCGCGGCCGCGGCGTGCCGGTCCTGTTCGTCCATGGCAACAGCGGAAATCTCACACAGTGGCGCGCGCAGCTCGATCACATCCGGCAGTCGCGCCGGGCCGTCGCGTTCGATCTGCGCGGAATGGGCACGTCGGACCTTCCGCGCAATGGCGATTACTCGGTGAGCGCGATGGTCGACGATGTCGAAGCCGTTACGAACGCGCTGAAGCTGCAGCGCTTCGTGATCGTCGGTCACTCGTACGGCGGCAGCGTGGTTGCCGCGTATGCCGCGCGCAATCCGGAGCGCGTTGCGGGAATCGTCTTCGCCGATTCCGCCGGCAACGTGAAGATCGATCCCGTGCAGGCGAGGGCTTTCCTCGACAAGATCCGATCAGACAGGGATCGCGTCGTGCCGCAATGGTTCGCGCCGATTCTGAAGCCGTCGCGCGACGAAGTGAAGAACGCCGTCATGGAATCCGCCCGCCACACCCCCGGCGATGTCATCGCCAGCGCCCTCGGCGGCCTGATGAGTTTCGACATGACCGCGATGCTGGCGGCGTATCACGGACCGCGCCTCGCGATCGCAGCTACCGAGATCGAGAATCCGGCATCGCTCCACATGCAGTTTCCCGACATCCCGGTGAAAAAAATGAGCGGCACGGGCCACTGGCTGATGATGGACAAGCCGGACGAATTCAACGCGCTGCTCGACGAGTTTCTCGCGACGCTAGATCGCGCTCACTGAATCCGGCAACAGCACCCGCAGCGATTTCGGTACGACCTCGACCATGAGCTTTTCCGGCAATGTCACCGGCTCTCCATCGAGGTGCGCAGGGCCGGAAGCGGGGCGTCGGATTTCGATGTGATTTCCGCGTCGCATCGTGATCCCCGGCGCGCGGTGCAGCGTTCCGGAGAAGAGTCGCGGGATGGCAGTTAGCGAAGCGCGTTCGACGATGACGAGATCGAGCAGTCCGTCCTGCAGCGATGCGATCGGCGCGATCCGGGCGTTATTACCGTACTGGCTCGCATTGGCGACCGCGATCAACAGCGCTTTTCTTTCGAGCGATTCGCCGTTGATGGCGATCTGATATCGCTCGGGCGCGTATTTCAGAAATCCCGCGAGCCCAACGCGAATGTACGTCGCCAGACCGCGGACGCCGCTGGTCG
>JALYZI010000242.1 GCA_030948915.1 Acidobacteriota bacterium | reverse complement strand
CGTCCGTTGCCGCAAAGTGCACAATCGGCGCGTTCTCAATCGCCTTTGGACCGTATGACCCGTTCGCGGCTGCACCGCTCGACCAGCCAGGAACGGTGACCATCAACTGCACCAAAGGAACCAGCGGCACGGTTTCGTTCGACCTGGGTGTGAATCCCTCGGGTGCGGTTCGCCGGATGAAAGACACGGGTGCAGGCACCAACTTCCTGACCTACGAGGTCTATACCGATGCGGCGCGCACCATCGTGTGGAATGCGGTCAACACGGTTGTTCTCGGACCCTCGGTCTCCAAAAACACGGCTCTGACGGCGACTGCCTACGGCCGCGTGGCTGCCGGACAGGATGCGGCAGTAGCCAGCTATCAAGACACGCTCGTTGCGACGGTGACCTTCTAAGATCTCCTACGGCAGAACTGAGCGAATCGGGCTGGTGTTCGCACCAGCCCGATTTTTTTTGTTTGCGTGCGCATCGGGCTTCGAGACGCGCGCGCAAGTTAAGATGTTCCCCGCAGCTCCGCATGTCAGAGCAATCGAAATCGCCTTCGCGTCCTGAGCGGCGCAAGAAAAAACGGACCGCCCTCTCGCGTGGCGTGCTCGCGCGCTACGGGGCGCTGGACGTGATCATGATCGACATCAGTGAAGCGGGCGCGCGCATCGAGCACTTCACGCAGCTCAATCTTGGAAGGAAAGCACGCTTCCGGTTCGAGTGGCAGGAAGACAAGCTCGAGGTTGAGGCCGAAGTCAGATCGTGCAAGGTACACCGTTTCGCGAACGAAGAAGAGGGGACGACGGTCTTTCAATCGGGCCTGCTTTTCACGAACTACGTCGAAGACGCGGCCGTCAAAATCCATGAGATGGTTGCGATGCTGGTCGCGCGATCACTCGCCGAGCAGGTCGCGAACGCGCGGGGGATCGGTCCGGTGATCGAGCGAAACATGCCGGTGTTCCGCGCCGGCCTGGTCACGTCCAGCGGCTACGAAAGCAGCTCTGACGAGAAGGCGCGAATTCCGAAGACGCAAGTCGTCGTCGACCGAGGATATGTTCGCTGCGCGCTGACGGGGAGGCGGTGGACCAAGAAATGGAGCCGCAGCCCCGACCAGCCGGAGGACGGCTTCACGGTTCCGGCGACAGAGCCGACCGACCATGTCGAGCAGCTTTGTGAGATGTACGAGAAAGCCGACGATGACGGCCGCAAGCTCATCAAACTGCTGGCGCGCCTGAGCGTAGAGAAAGTCCAGGAGACTCCCGAGCCTCGCGGATAGCCTCGACTGAGCACTGCAGGCGGCGCACCTCTTCGGCCGTCAGCGTCCGGCTCCCGCACAGCACGCTGACGCAGAATTCTTCGCACTCGCGGCTGATGTCGGTGATGCGATGAAATCCGTAGGTCCCGGCGATTCCTGCGAGGCTGTGGAACATTCGCATCAGCGATTCCGGATCGCGTGCGCCGGCGAGCAGATTCGCGATCTCGCCGAGCCGCCGCTCCAGGCCTGTCAGGAAACGCTGTTGAAGTTCGAGGAGCGTCATGCGGCGCTCGAGAGGTGATTGAGAACACTGCGCAAGCGGTCGAAATTGATCGGTTTCGCCAGATATTCGTCCGCCTGGAACTGATGCATCGCTTCGACGCGATAGTGTGACTTCGTATAGAGCCCGCTCATCACAACCACCTTGATCGATGGATCGATGTTCTTGATCAGACGACAGAGTTGCCGGCCGTCGACTTTCGGCATCAGCGCGTCGGTGATGACGATGTCGGGCCTCGAACCTTCCACGATTGCCAACGCTTCCTCTGCGTTCGACGCCGTGATCGTCCGGTATCCCATCTGCTGCAGGGTGTATTCGGCGATGAGCCGGATCTCTTCGTCGTCATCGACGACCAGAACGGTTTCCGACTTCGCCGAAGGCACTGCCGATCCGTGAAGCGCTCGCCGGAACTTTTCTTCGTTTTGTCGATCGAGCATTTCGCGCAGTGCGACGTTCCACTCCGCACCTCGTGTGCCCGGGGACAGCTTGCAGAAGCACGAGTGACAGGAGGGACAAACGACGGACAAGTTCTTCGAGAGACACTGGCACCACTGTGCCGAGGAGACTTCAATAGGTGCTTTGCAGCTGGGGCACGGGAGCGTGCGAGTCATATTGTTCCCTTCCTGACATCGTTCCACGCAACGCGTAGTCCAACACGGCGTACACGCAAGTTGAATTCCGTCTGACACTTACGCAGATGCACCAACGTCGGGAGCGTCCAGAATTCCCCGAATGTCCGATTTCCAGACGCCTCAGGCCCAGCCAGCGATTGCTGCGATGTCGGCGGCGCATCGGATCGAACGGCTTGGCGAGGATGCCGAGTGCGCCGAGGTCGCTGAGGCGGCGTCGGTCGGCGACCTGCACTTTGGCAGTCAGGAAGATTACGGGAATCGAGCGCGTCGCGGGCGACTGTCTCAGCTCCTGAAACGTCGATGGACCGTCGAGCTCCGGCATCATCACGTCGAGCAGAATCAGATCGGGATGCTGATTGAGCGCTGCCGTGAGACCGGCACGTCCGCCGTCCGCGGTCACCACGTCGAACTCGCCCGCGGTTTCCAGCGCGAGGGAGGCTACTTCGCGAATGTCGTTCTCGTCATCGATGATCAGAATGCGCTTACGCTGCATGGTCTTGTCTTCTTTTGAAGCCAGCGGTCTCTGGCAGGCCTGAGCGAGTCGAAGGCCGTATCATTCGCCCGGATGCTGATTGATCTAAGTCATCCGATCGAGAACGGAATGATCACGTACGCCGGACTCCCCGCCCCGGCCATTTCCGATTTTCTCACTCGCGAGAGCTCTCGATCGCGATACGCCGAGGGAACGGAGTTTCAGATCGGACGGATCGACATGGTCGCGAACACCGGAACGTATCTCGACGCTCCATCGCATCGCTTTGCGGATGGGTCAGACATCTCCACGATTCGGCTGGATGCGGTCGCCAACTTGCCAACAGTCGTAGTGCGAACGAGCGGCCGATCGATCGAAGCAGGGTCCGTCGCCAATCTCGATTTGCGCGGGAATGCGCTTTTGATTCACACCGGCTGGAGCCGGCATTGGCGAACCGAGACGTACTTCAACAATCAGCACCCGTTCGTCAGCCGTGGGGCGGCCGAAAAGCTGTCGGACAGCGGAGTGCGCGTCGTCGGAATCGATTCCTACAACATCGACGATACCGCCGACCTCGCGCGTCCGGCCCACACGATCCTTCTGCGCGCCGGCATTCTCATCGTCGAGCATCTGACGAATCTCGAGTCGCTTCCCGACTCCGGCGCGATCCGATTTTTCGCTGTGCCGCCGAAGGTACGCGGACTCGGAACATTTCCCGTACGCGCGTTCGCAATGGTGTAATTGCTGTCAGTGAAGAAAACCGGTCGCGAGCTCGCGGTCTTTGCCTTCTTTCTCGTGCTCGCGATCGTGTTCACGTGGCCGCTCGCCGCCTGCCTTCCAACCGGCACCTCCGACCTCGGCGACCCGCTGCTGAATACCTGGATCCTCGACTGGGATCTGTACGCGGCAACGCACTCGCCTTCGCACATTTACCAGGCGGCAATTTTCCATCCCGGAAAATATCCGCTCGCCTACAGCGAGAATCTCCTCGGCATCGCCATCGTCGCGCTCCCGTTTTACCTCCTCGGCTGCTCCCCCCTCGCGATCTACAACCTCATGTTCATCCTCGGATTCGCATTCTGCGGATACGGCGCGTTCGTTCTGGTGCGCGTCGTGACCGGATCGTCAGCCGCTGGAATCATCGCGGGCGTTTTGTACGCGTTCGTGCCGTTTCGTTTCGATCACATGCCGCATCTGCAGATCATCTGGGGCGGCTGGCTGCCTCTGATGCTGGCAGCGCTTCTCGATTACTGGAAGCGATCGACATGGTGGGTGGCGGCCGGTTTCGGCGCCGCGCTGCTCATGAACGGACTCTCGAACGTTCACTACTTTCTCTTCGGCACGCTGACCGTCGCGATCACGATCTTCGTCATGGCGGTCGTCGATCGCAGGATCGATGTTCAATTCTGGGTTCGCCTGGCTGTCGCCGGTGGACTCGCGGTCGCATTGATGATTCCGGTGCTGTGGCCGTACAAAGTCGTCTCGGAGCTTTACAAAATGAAGCGCGAGTCCGACGAGGTGATGTGGGGCTCCGCGAACTGGACCGATTGGCTGACGCCGACTTTCGCCAGCGCGACATACGGCGATCTGATTCCTTCCGACAAGACCCATCCCGAACGACATCTTTTCCCGGGACTGCTTGTCCTTTTTCTCACTGCGGCGGCGATCGTGATGTACGACTCCTCGCCCGCCCCGTTAGGCGACCCTCTTTCGAGGGAAGCGCGGCGCCGGTTGCGCGCGATGGACGTGGCAATCGTCGTGCTGGCAGTCGTCAGCTATTGGGGCGCCATCACGCCGTCCCGCTACGTGCTGCGATTGTGGGGAATCCGCATCCTGAGCGTCAGCAGCAGCGACGTCCCACTGACGCTTCTGCTCCTGCTGATCTTCATCCGATTGTGGATGGCGCGACCGCTGGCATGGCGACACGGTTCTTCGCGATTGCCGATCGCCTTCTGGATCGGAGTGCTGTGGATCGCGATCGGGGTGCTCGGATCGTTCGGCCTGAACACATTCTTCCATTCGATGCTCTATCACCGCGTCCAGGCGTTCCAGAGCATTCGTGTGCCGGCGCGATGGGCGATGATCGCGTACGTTGGTCTGGCCGTGACGTCGGGCTTCGGCGCGGTGGCGCTGATGCGGCGCAGACGCGCAACAGGTTTTCTGATTCTGCTCGCAATCGCCATCTTCGACATGCGGCCGCGCGTTCGATGGGAACAGGCGATCGTCGACGTCGATCCCGTCTATCGCTGGCTGCGAAACGCGCCGTACCGCGGAGCATTTCTCGAGCTTCCGATTGATGAGGGGTGGACCGAAGCGCTTTATCTGCTCGGACACACGCACCATCACCGCCTGACCGTCAACGGCACCTCCGGATTCGAGCCTCCGATGCATTGGCGCATCCGCGAGCTCATCCTCAATAAGAAATGGGATGCAGTGATGCCGGCCGTCGCATCGCTGGGAACATCGATCATCGTGGTCCATGACGACTGGTTGCGCGCACAAACCAAGGACGTGCACGAGTGGCTGCGGCGTGAGCTGGCTGCCGGCAGGCTGATATTCCTGCGTCAATTCGATCATCGCATCGGCAGCGATTTCGTTTTCGCGATTCGCGCAAATTGCGCCGACTGCGCGCGCCTCCGCCCACCCGACCGCCCCGACGCAGCCGGATTTCTGCCACAGCAGAGTCTCGAGCGCGCGCTCAGCGGAGAGGCGACGTACGTCGGCCGCACGTTCGGCGTGATCGACTTCCCGCGCGATGAGCGCGTCGGCAAGAGCCTGACCGTCTCGGGTTGGGCGCTGTCGCCGGCCGGAATTCGCGAAGTCGATGTCCTCCTGCACAGCGGAAGGGTCCGCGTCCGGGCGATCCTCACCGATCGCGGCGACGTGCAGGCGAAGTTTCCGTGGTATCCGAAAGTGCAGCGCGCGGGCTACACCATCACCATTCCGAAGCGGCCGCGCGGAGTTCCGAAATACAGCGACGTCCAGGTCGAGATCATCGACGGCAGCGGCGCGCGGACGCGGCTGCCCGATCGCGTCATCGAGTGGTGATGCACTCGATCAGCGAATGCCACGCCGGCGAAGACCCGTCGACGACGTAGCGCGCGCCGTCGATGTCGATTTCGTATTCGAACGCGTCCGGCGACTCGCTGGTCGCGCTGCGTTCCGTGCGCGCGCGCAACGCGAGCTTCTCGATTTTGTGGCGCTCGCCGGCCGGAAGTCGCGCCGTGTCGATCTCGCGGCGCATCGTGATGCCGGAGAATCCTCCGCTCCGCGCCAGTGCGATCCGCATTACCGCTCCGCAGGACGCTTTCGCGCGCGCGGAAGGTCTGCGCCGAATTCGCCGGCCGCCATCGGCGGAGTGAATGTCGCCTCGCGCACGGCCAGTCGAGGTCCGCCGGCAATGATGCTCTCCGACACCGGCACTCCGACGCTCCTCCACGCTTCGGCGACGGCGTGTTGCGGCGCGCCGCCGGTGCCGAAGAGATCTCCGGCAACTTTCCAGGTCGCATCCGCGCAGTCGTGGAACTGTGCGCTCGCGCGCAGCTCGCGGGTCAGCGTCACGTACCAGATTTTTCCGGCAACCTCCCACGCTTTCCCGCCGAGGAGAGTCGCGGCGAGATAGAACGCATGATTGGGAATGCCGTTGTTGATGTGAACGCCGCCGTTGTCGCTCCGCATTTTCCTGTAGTCGCGGAAGTGCGCCGGCTGCGGGTCCTTGCCGATCTGCGGATCGTCGTACGCCGTGCCGGGCGCTTTCATCGATCGGATTGCGACGCCGTGAACGCGATTCGTGAAAATCCCGGCACCGACCAGCCAATCCGCTTTGCCGGCCGTCTGCTTCAGCGAGTATTGCTTCACGAGGACGCCGAAGACGTCCGAGAAGTGCTCGTTGAGCGCGCCCGACTGTTCCTTGTACTCGAGCGCGGCCGTGTACTGCGTGACGCCGTGCGTCAATTCGTGACCAATGACATCAATACATTTCGTGAATCTTTCGAATATTTTTCGATCGCCGTCGCCGTAGATCATCTGACGGCCATTCCATTGCGCGTTATCGAAATCGACGCCGTAGTGGACGGTCGAGTCGAGCCGCAGACCCTTGTCGTCGATAGAATTGCGTTGATAGATCTTCTGATAGAAGTCGTAGGTCTTGCCGGCTCCGTCGTAGGCCTCGTTGACCGCGACATCGCGCCCCGGAGCATCGCCTTCACCGCGAACCAGTTTGCCGGGCAGCGTCTGTCCGTTGCGAGCGTCGTAGACCGTGCGTCGCTTCTCGCCTGCCGGCACGCCGATCACGGACGCGAGTGTCGCGAGTGTGATGCGCTCGCCGCGCATCTGCGTCGATTCATCGAGCGTCGCCTGCACGCGGTCGCGCAGCGCATCGTCATTCGTGTGCTCCGCCAGATGCCGCAGGATATGCGGCGGAATGAACCCGCAGCGATGAGGCATGCGTACAAGGTATGTCAGGTTTGCGTCGCGCGCTACTGTTTGAGGATGTCCGCGATCGCGTCCAGCGCGCGCGGATCATTTTTCTGACCGAGCCAGAAGGCTGCCTTCTTGCGCACCTCGCGGCTGCGATGATGCTTGAGGAGATCGATCAGCAGCGGAATCGACTGGTCGTTCGGCAATTGCGAGATGCCGAACACCGCTTTCGATTTCACTTCCGCTTCAGGATCGTTATCGACGGCGTCGCGCAGCGCGTCGGCCGCCTTGCGTCCCGCCTGTTGCGACAGCCAGAAGAGCGCCTTGCCGCGGGTGTGACCGCTCGAATTGTTCCGCGCGATGTCGATCAGCGTATCGGTCGCGCCCGCGTGCATCGATAGCGCCAGCAGCGCGCCGTCGCGACCACGCTCCGTGCCCCGATCGACGACATTGCGTAGAAACGCGATGCTCTCCGCTTGCCCGACGTTGTCGATCCAGTAGATCGACTGACCGTTCGCGTCGACGTTGCAATCGGGCGAGAAGAATCGGATGCGATCGATTTGGCGGTCGTGCAAGTGTGCGAACAGCAGAACGTGTGCGTCGGAGGGACCGAGGTCATCGGGATCGCGCTGATTGATCGAGAAGCCGTCGTCGTTGTTCAAACGGCAGCTGCTGCAGTTCGCCGACCAGTTGCCGCAGCAGTTGATCGAGAGCGCGCGGGCCGTCGTGATGCCATATCCAACCCAGGACGATGAGGGAAGCGACTCGACCTGCGCCAGCGAACCAAGAGTCTGGACAGTGCCGTTCGTGACCCGGGGCGGCGCCGCCAACAGAGGGGTGGCAAGAAAGAGGATCGCCAGCATCTTCGTCTTCATGGAGGATTAGACTGAGCGGGACAGTGCCGGTTAGCTCGATGAAGGTCGAAGTCCGCTACGAGAATGACGTGACGGTCATTGTCCCGGTCGGCTCGCTGGTGATCGGCCAGCCGGAGCAGGCGATCAATGAGACGGTCACCCGGCTGCTCGCCGATGGGCGCGCACGCCTCGTCGTCGACCTGGGCGAAGTCAGGAAGATCGACAGCTCCGGCATCGAGACTTTGTTGACCGCGTGTCAGCGGGCGCGCGAGGCCGCGGGCGATGTCCGCCTCGCACGCGTTGCACCGCGATTCCAGACTCTGCTCGAGATTGCACACCTAACGAATGTGCTCAAGATCTACCCGGATGTCGAAGCAGCGATCAAGGATTTCGTGTTGTATACTCCGAGGCCATGAAGCGTACGACGACGAGTCTGACGCGCACGACGACGGGCTCACCGCCCTGTCGATGAATCTCTATTGACGACATCATTGACAGGGCCGAGAAATCGGTCCTGTTTCATTTTCAGGAGGAATTAAGAATTTCGAATTTCAGGGGTTTTCAATGCAGGTAGAACTACCCGACGGCTCAAAAAAGGATGTCCCCGACAACGCGACTGTCGCCGATGTCGCCGCATCCATCGGCAAACGCCTCGCGAAGGATGCGCTCGCCGGAAAGGTGAACGGCAAAACCGTCGATGTGTACGCGAAGGTGCCGGCCGGCGCCAAAATCGAAATCGTCACTCCGAAATCCGCGGCTGGTCTCGACACGATCCGTCATTCGACCGCGCATCTCATGGCCATGGCGGTCCAGGAATTGTTTCCGGGAACTCAAGTCACGATCGGACCGGTGATCGAGAACGGGTTCTATTACGACTTCGGCACGGATCGCCCGTTCACCGACGAAGATCTGCGGAGGATCGAGGACAAGATGAGCGAGATCGCGAAACGCGATCTGCCCATCCGCCGCGAAGAGCTGAGCCGCGACGACGCGATCAGGACCTTCGACAAGTTAGGCGAAAAGTACAAAGTCGAGATCATCAAGAGTATCCCCGGCAACGAGACGCTGTCCGTTTACCGCCAGGGCGATTGGTTCGATCTCTGCCGCGGTCCGCACGTCCCGTCCACCGGCCGCCTCGGCGCCTTCAAGCTGACTTCCGTGGCGGGGGCGTACTGGCGCGGCGACGAGCGCAACGCGATGCTGCAGCGCATCTACGGCACCGCCTGGTCGGATGAGAAAGAGCTGCAGGAGTACCTCACCCGGATCGAAGAGGCCAGAGCGCGCGACCATCGGAAGCTCGGCAAAGAGCTGGGCCTCGTGCACTTCTCGAGTCTCGCCCCGGCGATGCCGATTTTTCTGCCGAAGGGCGCCGTCATCTACAACGCGCTGATCGATTTCGTTCGCGAGTTCTATCGCCGCGATGGTTACCAGGAGGTCATCACCCCGCTGGTGTGGGACACCGAGTTGTTTCATACATCCGGCCACTACGAGAACTACAAAGAGAACATGTTCTTCATCAAGGCCGAGGAACGCGAGTACGCGCTGAAGCCGATGAACTGTCCCGGCGACATTCAGATCTACGCGATGGAGCGGCACTCGTATCGCGATCTGCCAATTCGCCTCTCGAACTTCGCGCGGCTGCATCGCTACGAGCAGTCGGGAGCCACCCACGGTTTGACCCGTGTCCGTTCGTTCGCGCAGGACGACGCCCACCTCTTCGTCACCCAGGAGCAAATCCAGCCTGAGATCGAGCGCGAATTGAACCTCATCAAGGAGATCTACGACGTCTTCGGCTTCTCGGACGTCAAGATCAACCTGTCGACCCGCCCCGAAAAGCGCATCGGCACCGACGCGATGTGGGACGCCGCCGAAACCGGACTCGAGCAGGCGCTGAAAAAGCGCGGCCTGGCGTACAACGTCAATCGTGGCGACGGCGCTTTCTACGGACCGAAGCTCGATTTCAATGTCACCGACGCGATCGGACGGCCGTGGCAGCTCGGTACGGTTCAACTGGATTACGCCCAGCCGGAGAACTTCAAGCTCACCTACATTGGCGCCGATAACACCGAGCATCGCCCGGTAATGATCCACCGTGCAATTCTCGGATCGCTGGAGCGGTTCATCGCCATCATCATCGAACATTTTGCAGGCGCGTTCCCGGTCTGGATAGCGCCGGTACAGGCAACCGTACTGCCGCTATCCGAAAAGTTCATCGACTACGCGAGCGACACCGCGCGCAAACTGCGCGAGGCCGGACTGCGTGTGGAGGTCGATGCCAGCAACGAAAAGCTGGGGGCGAAGATCCGCGACGCGCAGCTCGAGAAGATCCCGTACATGCTCATTGTCGGCGAGAAGGAAGCCTCGGCCGGAACCGTCAGTTTGCGCAAGCGGACCGGCGGCGACCAGGGGGCGATGAGCCTCGATCAGTTCATTTCCGAAGCGCGGCAGCGCATTGCCTCCCGCGCCTTGACTTTGTAATTCTTTGACCGTAGATTCGGGCGCTCGAAAACAGGAGGACTAAAGTATTTTTCCGCCACGTAGAGGATCGCGATTCGACCGTAAACCCGCAGAACCCCAATCCAGAATCAATGACCTGATCCGGTCCGCCGAGGTCCGGCTGATCGACCATGAAGGCAAGCAGGTCGGAGTCGTGCCGCTGCAGCAGGCTCAGGATCTTGCCCGGGAAAAAGACCTCGATCTCGTCGAGATCTCCCCAACCGCCAACCCGCCGGTCTGCAAGATCATGGATTACGGCAAGTACGTTTTCCAGCAGAAGAAAAAGCAGACCGAAGCCAAGAAAAAGCAGAAGGTCATCGTCGTCAAAGAGGTGCAGTTCCGCCCTCGCATCGACGAGCACGACTTCGAGTTCAAGAAGAACAACATCATCCGCTTCCTGCAGCACGGCGATAAGGTCAAGGCCTCGATTCGATTCCGCGGCCGTGAGATGAGCCACATGGAGCTGGGCAGGGCGGTCCTCGACCGGCTGCTCCAGGACATCAAGGAGTTCGGCACCTCGGAGAGCCCGAATCCCGATGTGCAGGGGAACCGGATGAACATCGTGATTGCGCCGAACAAATAGGCGTCAGTCGTCGGGGGGGG
>JALYZI010000233.1 GCA_030948915.1 Acidobacteriota bacterium | reverse complement strand
GAAGCCGCAGGCGGTCGAGATGCTGCAGAAGATCGCGTAGATTTTTTTTCCTCCCCAGGGTAGCAATTCCCCCCGCCCGGTCACTCCTTAGGCAAGGGTCCAAATGCGAACTGCCGTCGCGGCCATCGCGTGGCTTGTGGTGTCGTCTTCTCTGGGGGCGCGCTCGACGTTCGCTCAGGTCGCGACCTACAGCGACAACTTCCAGAACGCCGCGATCGGGTCGGGCGTGCCGGGGTGGGTGGATTCTGCGGCGGGGGGAACGCGCGTCGATCGCGTTTACACAGTTTGGGCGGATCCGCTCCGGGCTGACAACACTGTCTTCGGATTCCGTCAAATGCGTCGTCGCGCGGTCGCCGAGACTTCGAATGCCGGCACGCGCTTCGGATCTTTTTCGACCTACACGCTGCAGTCGTTTTCGGCGAAGGGCGGTTTCGAATTCCGCGGCCGGCTTCTTCGCACCGATCGCAATGCCCGCATCGGCCTGACCTTCCTGTCCGGCTATCCGGACGTCGATCGTTACTACATCCTCTCGCTGTCTCCCGACAGCGTGCGGTTGTCGGCGATGGGAGGTGGGTCTCCGGCCGGCGCGATCGACAGCGGGTTTGCGCCGCCGCCGAATCGCTGGTGCGACTTCCTCATTCAGGCGAATGACGTCGATGGAGCGACGACGATCCGCGCACGATTCTGGGACCAAGGGACGCCGGAGCCGCAGACTTTCTCGATCAACGCGACGGATGCCGCGGCTGGACGCCTCACGTCCGGGCGCATCGGCATCTGGTCCGCCGGCGGCGACGTCTTTGTCGACGATCTCTCAGTTCGGGCGACTGCCGATCGCGCGCCCGCGATCACGTTCTTCGACATCTCGAGCAACCGCGCGCTCGATCCGTCCGCGCTGGCCCTCTTCAAGATCGCGCCGCGAATCAGAATCGAGAGCTCGGACGATTTCACGGCCTCTCTCGACGGCCGTTCCTACTCCTCGGAATCAGTGATCGATGGTGAAGGCCTGCATTCGCTCACTGTCCACACGTCGAACGCCGACATGACGCTGCGCCTGCTCGTCGACACGAGACCGCCCGTCGTCACTTTGAAGGTCGATGGAGCGCCGCTCGTCGACGGTCAGACGTTCGATCATCCCGTGACGGTTTCTGCCGCAATCGCCGACGTCTCGGAAGTGATTGTCGCCGCAACGTTGAACGGTTCTCCGATCGCCCTGCCCATGACAGTGGCCGAGGAGAAGGGGCATCAAGTGAGGGTGACGGCGACCGATCAGGTTGGATGGGAAAGCGTCGTCTCGCGTTCGTTCGCGATCGCGAGGACGGCCGCGCAGCTGAGCGTCATCAGCCCGAGCGCCAATGCGTGCACAAACGCGACCGAAGTGCGAGTCAGCGGACGCGTTTCGGGCGCAAGCGGCGTCAAAGTGACGTTAGGCGCATCTTCGGCGGATGCGATGATCGACGCCGGCGGCGCATTCATAGCGACGGTTCCCGCCGAACGCGAAGGCAGGTTCGATCTTCTCGTTACCGCCGGCGGCATTGTGGTCCACGTTCCGATCATCATCGATCGCACGAGGCCGGTCGTCGAGATCACTTCCGGCGGCGCGCCGTTCAGCGGCGGAGCGTTCAATCGCGCGTTGTCGCTCTTCGGGCGCGCCATCGATGCCGACGCGGCCGCATCTCTCGACATGCGATTGAACGACGCGCCGTATGTCGTTGGCAATGCGATCACGACCGACGGCGCATACATCCTGCGAGCCTCGGCGCGTGACTGCGCCGGGAACCTGTCGGATGAGCGAGCTGTCGAATTCGTCATCGACAAAGTCCCGCCGCGGCTGGCTACGATTGATCCAGTTGACGGTGCATCCGTCGGCAGCAATCGGCAGACGGTGCGAGGTACCGTCGATATCGACGATCTGCAAAGCGCCGTCATCGATGGAACGGCAATCGAAGCTGCGATCAGCGGCCGTTCATTCGCGTTCGCCGACATCGGACTCGCTGAGGGCGCGAACCGTCTCACGCTGCTTCTCGCCGACCGCGCCGGAAATCAAAGCCGCGTTCCATACAGTCTGGCGGTGAAGTCGACGACGCCGTCGGTCGCGATCGTCGAGAACGGATCGCCAATTCCTGCGGGCGCGATTTTCAATCGCGTGGTCACGCCGATCATTCGATCGAGCGAGGCCGATGCGGCAATCACCGCGACGCTCAACGGCGCGCCATTCGCGTCCGGAAGTCCGATTGCGTCGGACGGCGATTACACGCTGGCCGCTACGGCCGCGGACAAAGCCGGTCACACGTCGTCGGCCTCCGCCACCTTCGCCATCGACCGAACGCCACCCACTATTCACATTACTTCGCCTGTTCCCGACGCAGTCGTCAAAGAGGACCGCATCGAGGTGCGTGTCAGCGCGACGGGCGCCGACTCGGTCTCCGTCAACGCCGTGCCGGTCGGTTCGGCGCAAGCGGCGATGATTGCGCTGGAGTCCGGCGAAAATTCGATCACTGCTGTTGCCAGCGATCGCGCCGGCAATGTCGCCACCGATTCCATTGCGGTTACGCGCGATGACGGTCGCGGCGGAATCATCCTGACGATTCCGGCCGATAACGTAGTGACGAATCGCCCGGTGATCTCAGTTGCGGGGCAGGTGCTCACTCCGGCCGCCGGAATCCGCGTCTCGCTCAACGGAAGGGAGCTGGCAGTCGATGCGAGCGGCGCGTTCCGCGTCGCGGATTTTCCGCTCGTCGAAGGCGTCAATGCGATCTCTGCAAGCGTGATTTCCGCTTCCGGCAAGACAGCGGTCAGTCAGGCATCAACGACGGCGCACGTCATCGCCGATTTCACTCCTCCGCACCTGACCGTCACTGCCAACGCCGTCGAGCTCAACGAGGGCGATCACTTCCCGACTCCGCCGGCGATCGCGTTGCAGGCGACTGACGAGCGGCCGGGTGTGACGACCATGATGACGTTAGACGGTGTGACCAGCCCGAACGCGCTCACAGATCTGAAAGACGGCGGCCACACCTTGACGGCCGTCGCGCGGGACGTCGCGGGCAATGAGACTCGCCTCGATCGCAACTTCGTGATCGGCAGCGGCGGCTCATCCGCATGCGTGTTTTCCGGTTTCGATCCGCCGGACGGATCGGCGATCTTTGCGAACAGCGTGAAATTGAGCGGACACGCGGCCGGCGCGAGCAATGTGGTGGTGAACGGCGTTCGTGCATATGTCGCCGACGGATCTTTCGCGCTGCACGTCCAGCTGCCGAAGGAGGGGGCGAATAGCATCGCTTTCTCGTGTCTTGACGCGTCAGGTGTTGCGCGGACAGAAGGTCAAACGTCGATCACGCTTGTCCGCGTTACCGGCGCGCCTTCGATCACGATCGACGCTCCAGCCCGCAATGCGATTTTCGGCAGCGACACGATTGCGGTCAGCGGCTCTGTGGGATCGGATGTCGTCTCTGGCGACGTCAACGGCGTCCCCTTCACTCCGACCGCCGGCAGGTACGCGCTGCCGAAAATCACGCTGGCGGCGGGTGCGAACATCATCGTTGCGCGCGCGCTAAACGGCGCCGGCCGCCTCGGAATCGCCACCACGTATGTCGTGCGCGCGGGCGCGCCACTGATCACGATTACGTCTCCGCTCGCCGGCACGGAGACCGGTGCGTCGTCGATCGATGTGAGCGGGACTTACGTGAACGTCGATCCCGCGACGTTGTCGCTGCCGGGCCATCCACTGACGGCAACGACTGGAACATTCAGTTCTGCCGCGGTGCCACTGCTTCCGAATGCGACGACGACGATCGCAGTGACCGGCCGCAGCGGCGCAGGCGTGGTCGCGAGCGCGTCGACGGATGTTCGCAACATCGGCGGTTCGCCCTTCATCAGCATAACGACGCCGGTCGACAACGCGACGTTGCCGGCTTCGCAGGGTCAAGTCGATGTCACGGGAACGATCTCGCCGATTCCAGGCTCGATCGTGCAGGTCAATGGGTCGCAGGTGCCGTTCGACTCGAGCAATCGCTTTTCGTCCACCGTGTCGCTATCGAACGGAATCACGCCGATCGTCGCACGCGTGCTGACCCCGGATGGAAAAAGCTCGAGCGACACTGTCCGTGTCTCTCGGCTCGCCGGTCCACTCAGGCTCAAAGAAACCTTTCCAGCCGCCGACGCGCGGCAAGTGGATCCGGGTGTTCTGGCAGTGCTTCTATTTTCGAATCCGATTGATGGCAGTTCATCGCGCGGCGCAATTTCGCTGGTAGACGCTGCCGGCCAGGCGATCAGCACGACACCGTTTGTCGACAACGACGCGATCAGTATCGCTCCCGATGTTCCGCTCTCGAGCGGGACGAAATACACATTGGATGTTTCGACGACGCTGAAAGATGTCGCGGGTTTGTCGCTCACTCAGCCCATCGCGTTGTCGTTCGTGACCGCCGCCGGCGCCCCGACGACACCGCCAGCATTGGATCAAACGGACACTGCAGGCTGCTTTCACACCGCCGTCATCACCGGAAAAGGAGTCGTGGTCGGAGCGCGCATGCGCCTCGATCTCGATGGCGTTTCGACGACCGTCGCAACTGCCGCCGACAGCACGTTCAAATTCGATCTGACCTTCTCCGGACAGCCTGGTTATCACGTGGCGAGGATTCGCGAAGTCGGCGGTGACGGTACGCTGTCGCCCGAAGCCACCATCTGCTATCGCATCAATTGCAATGGACCACAGGTACTGGCCGCGTCTCTCGACCGTCGTGCGAAGCGGCTCGTCATTCAATTCTCGAAACCAATGAAGCCGATGACACTGGTGGCAGCGCCGGGCGGAACGATTGTTCTCGGCGCCTTCAGCGGAGTCGTGACCATCAATGGAAACGGCGACACCGCGACGGTCGTTTACGAGCCAGACCTCGGCATCTCGCCGCTTTCGCTCACGATCATGAGGTCAGTTCAGGACGCGACCGGAATTCCGATGGCGGCGGACTTCGCGCAGACCTTCACAATCGAATCCAGCGAGCGCGCCGCCGGCAAAGGATACGTCGCCGGAGCAGTCTACGACGCGACGACCGGCCGGCCGCTGCCGCAGGCGGCGATCGTCATCAGACCGCTCGATGATGTCCGCTCGATGAGCGACGACCGAGGGCGGTATGTGAGGGTGGTGGGAGAGGGGGCGTACATCCTCGAGGCGACCGCGGCCGGTTTCGCAACAGCGTGGCGCCAGGCAATCGTTCGCGCCGGAGCCGGATCTGTTCCGCTGGATTTCCGCCTAACACGTCGCGGCGACGATCATATTGCTGGCGCAGATCTCAACATCGACAGCGGCGGAGACGATGCCACGACCCGGCACGTGACACTTTACATGCCGGCATCGGCGCTCTTGCCAAATAGGCGCGTCGCCCTGACTGCAATCGGTGCTCAATCGCTGCCGGCAGCGCTTCCTCTGGGTTGGTCGCCCATTGCGGCCGCTGAGATTGCAATTGACGCCGCCGCGAGTCCAGTTCCGATCAGCGGAAGCAGATTGACCTTTGTTTTGACACCGGCCGACGCGAATGCGATCGCCGGTGCTGCGCAGACTTTGACGCTTGCGCAATACGAAAGCGATCGCAATGAATGGCGTGCAGTCGCAGCCGTCGCGGCGATCGGGACCGATGGGCGCGTTATTGTCGATGTTCTCAGCTCGGGCGATTACGCGCTCGTTTACGCCGATCGCGCTCCGCCGCTCGCGCATCCGCCGAATCCTCACAACGGCGGAGCGCTGCAGGGTGTTGTCGATCCGTGTCGAGCCTCCGCCGACATCTGCCGTCCTGCCAGTCGCAGCTTTGTCCTCGATCCTTCTTCAATTCCTCCGAACGGACGCACGGTCGCCACGCTCATGACCGACGGCCGCAAACCGTATCCGAGCGGAACAGCAATCCAGGCCACGATCGATGAGCAGCTCAATCTCGCGGATGGCCGCATCGTCGTCGATCCCCCTTTCACGACGGATTTGCTGCTTTACCGGACGCTCAGCGGAGACTCCGCAACGGCCGTCTTTCACCTTGCGCCGAGCGCGCAGGCTTCCGGCGCGACGCTGCGCGACGGCGTCGATCACATTCGGATCGTCGACTATCCCGGCCGCGTCGATCGCGGTGCCCTGATCGGTGCCGAGGGAGGGAAGGTATCGGGTGGCGAAATGGTGTCGCTCGAAATTCCGACCGGAGCGACGTCGGATCCAATCCACGCTTCGATTGCGCCGCTTACCGACTTCGGCGCATTCGGAAATGTCGCCGGGTTTCAAATCGCGGGGGGTTTCACCTTGTCGCTCGCGCGTTCGGGCGACAGCGCAGCACCGGTCACTCTCCTGAAATCAGCGCGGGCAACCGTGACTGTTGAGTCGAGCAAGTTCGCCACCGCCAACCGGCAGGTTGTGATCGCCGAGGTCCTCGGTCAAACGCCGTTCGGGATGGTTGTTCGTCTGGCGGCACTGACGCAACCTTCGCCGACGATTGCGGCAGCGAATGTTGCACTTTTCACCGCAAGGCAAAACGACTTGCCGCTCGATGGAATCGTGCGCGACGGTTCCTATCTGATTCTTACCGCCAACGCTCCGATCGCGTTCGCGTTCGGGCAGGTACGTCTCGGCAACAACGGGCCTGCGATGCCGGGCGCCCTCGTGATGTCACCAGGCATCGGACTGACCGATCTGACGCGTATCGGCGGCGTGTTCGTCATACCCGTCGCAGCGAAACCGGCGCCGCCATTCGCGTTGCGCCCTCGCTCGACCGCGACCGGAGACGGCGCGCTTACGACATTCACGTCGTCGCCGGATCCAGACGCCGTCGTATCTTTCGGCGATCTCGCTCTGACTGTTCAGGCACCGCATCTCATGTCGTTGTCACCAGCGAGCGGCGCGACGCTCGATCCCACTGCTGCATTTCTGCCGCAGGCGGTGTTCGACATGCCGATCGACTCCGCGTCGGTCGCCGCGAACGTGATCGTCGACAATCTGACCGCACGAACAACAGTGCCGGGTAGCGCGGATTCGGCTGGAAACACCGTGACATTCCGTCCGGCCGAAGCGCTGCGTCCCGCGACGCAATACTCCCTGACGATTTTGCCCACATTGCGCGGCTCGAATGGCGCTCCGTTCGGACGAAACGTCGTGTCGCAATTCGCAACACGGAACGTTCCAGCAGGGAATACGACGATAAGACCGGAGCTCATTCACATCACCATTCCGGATTCGGCCGGCGCCTCGATCATCAGCGGGCGGCCTGGAGCACTTCCCGCGGGGTCCCAGGCAGTTCCGGTTCGGCGAGGGCGCAATTTCGTGATGCAGTATCAAGGCACAGTCGCCGCGGATGGCTCCTTCAGTTTTGCCGCTGGCGCGGGTGTCGATGCGATCGCCACGATGGATGCCATCGATCTGCAGGTCGTCGATGCCATCAGCCACGCGATCATCGCGATCATTCCGTTGACGCCTTTCACAACAGCGGATGGAAGCGGATTTCTGGCTTCGCCGAATGCGGATGCGCATTTCGTGACTGCGCAGGGTGTTGCGGTCGACGTTCCCGCGGGCGCCTTCGATTTGCCGACGATCATCACGCTGAGTTCAGCGACGCCTGATCTCTTCGCGTTCGCGAGCGAGCTGAGATACACGGCGGGAGTGACCGTGCAATTCGATGGTGTCGCGAAAAAGCGAATCGATCTTGAATTGCCGATCCCGCCTAACACCAACCCCTCCATTCCCATCTACCTTGGATATCTCGGTCAGTCGATCCGCGGTCCACGGG
>JALYZI010000126.1 GCA_030948915.1 Acidobacteriota bacterium | reverse complement strand
GTCCTGAGTCCTGAGTCCTGAGTGGGTGGGTCTCAGGACTCAGGACTCAGGACTCAGGACTTACAATCCCTCGGTGCCCACTTTCTTCGAGGCGCTCAACGACCTGATGGCCTCCGATACGCCGCTGGTCACTGTCACGGTCGTCGACACCACCGGCAGCGTTCCTCAGGACCGCGGCGCGAAGATGATCGTGACGCGCAACGGTCTCGCGTTCGGCACGGTCGGCGGCGGCAAGGTCGAGACCAAAGCGATCGCTGAAGCGCAGAAGATGCTCAGCGGCGAAGTGGCCGAGAACACGCAGTTCGCTCAATGGAACCTCAACAAAGATGTCGGCATGACTTGCGGCGGCATCGTCAAACTGTTTTTCGAATCGCACAACGTCGGACGCTGGCACATCGTGATTTTCGGAGCGGGGCACGTCGCGAACGCGCTGACCACGTTGCTGCAGCATTTCGATTGCACGATCACGTGCATCGATCCGCGCGAGGAATGGCTCGCAAAGCTCCCGAAATCGCCAAAGCTGACTGCGATTCAGGCTTCCGACATGCCGTCGATGGTCAAGGGTCTTCCCGATGATGCCTTCGTGATTCTGATGAGCATGGGCCACACGACCGACAAGCCTGTGCTCATCGAAATCCTCCGCACGCGCAAGTTTCCCTACCTCGGCGTCATCGGCAGCGAAGCGAAGGCGAATATCCTGCGCCGCGACGTCGCGGAAGCCGGCCTGCCGATTGACGCGCAGCGGGCGTTTCACTGCCCGATCGGAATCGAGATCGGGACCAATCACCCGTATGAGATTGCGCTCAGCGTCATCGCGCAATTGATCGAGACGCGGGACGCACTCCGCCGCGCGCGCGCATGACGGAATTCAAGCGGAGCTGTCTCACCGGCCTCGCAACAGGTGCCATCTGCAGCGGCGCGTACTGGTATTTCCTGCGCGAACGCATTCCGCCACCCTTCGATTGGATCGCGTCGTTGATCGCCGGATTCCTGATGGCCCTGGCGGTCGGGATGCTGCGCAACGCCATCGCGTCCGCGCGCGACGCCATCAGCTTTTCATCGGAGCCTGTCTTCACCGGGATGATCGCCGAAAAGCCAAAGGATCGCCAGTTGGTTGCAGTGACCGGCAGAATCCGCGCGCTCAACGCGCCGCTGCAGGCGCCATTCAGCGGCCGCTCTGCCGTTTTGTACAAATACGAGATCGATAAGGATCTTCTGATCAGCGAAGAAAATAGCGACTTTCACGGTTTCGCGATGACCGCCAGCGTCATCGATTCGTCTTACGGTCCGCTGCGTATCCTCGGATTTCCGATTCTGGAGGGGTTCAAACGCGAACGTCAGGACGTCTCTTCAGAAGAGGCGCTCGCGAACGCGAGGACATTCATCGAGAAGACCGATTTCATTGATGAGAAGTCCGCTGGGTTGAGCGAGTCTCTTCGTCAACTCCTCGAGACTCTCGAAGATGCCGACGGACGCGTCCACCAGGATTTTCGTCGGAAGCCATACGGCTACGACGTCAAAGGCAAGAAAATAGCCGAGACGATCGTCGCACCTAGCGAACAGGTGTGCGTGGTCGGCCGCTATTCCGCGCAAAAGAACGGTCTCGTTCCCGATGTCGCCGGCAATGAGCTCCTGCGCCTGATTCGCGGAGACAAAGGGATCAGTGCCGGCGCTTTGACGCGCAAAACATTAGCGGCTCTGGCGCGCGTCATCGTGATCGCGGCGTTCGTGAATGGCGGCTTGTATCTCTTGCTCAGACTATTACCACGTTGAGTGGTTCCACGGCTTCCCTGATCGTCGCCACGCGAAGCTCCAGCAGGTGCTTCAAATAGCGTCGCAGGATCAGCTTCTCCGCGATGCGTCCCAGGAAACCCAATGGCGCGGAGAATCGCAGCGACTCGGTCATCTTCGTTTTCCCCTGATCGCGCTCGAAGAAGTGATCGTGAACGAAGGACCTGAACGCGCCGCGCTGCATGGCATCCTGGAAATGCCGCGGACGATCGAAGGCCGTGATGCGTGAAGTGAAATGCTGCGTAATTCCAAAGTGGCGCGCCCGCCAGGTGACCTCTTCGCCGGCGCCGATGAGGCCCGACATCCGGCCCGCGACGGCGCGCTCCTGCGTGTGACTCACCGACTTCATGTGGAGATCGAGATCGCGCGCAGCATCGAAGCACTTTTCGATTGGAGCATCAAGCCACGCAACGATCGTTATGGTTTCCACCTAGATGCCGAATTGCCGGAGGTGGTGCGTCAGGTGTTTGTACGACAGCGACGCCCAATCCTTGCCGGAGAGTTTTCCGAACAGCGGATGCTCGGGCCATTTCACCTGCTGCTTCGCGTCGCAGAAGCGATCGATGAGTGCGACCAGCGCTTCGCGGTCGGAATCCCACGTCTTCGGCTTCGTCGTGAATGCTTCCATCGGCCCCTTCGCCCCGTGAGGCCACGGCACGACGTGGATCATCAGATAGTTCATCGGCCAGACGCTCATCATTCCTGAGCCGTTGCGAGCCGGAATGTCGCCGAGGGCCATGCGGAGCTGATCGGAGATGTGCGCCAGCATCTGCGGCGCGTTCATCCTTCCCCATTGCGGCGTGCGATCAGCGGGAAGAGCGCGAATTCGGCCGAGGACTTCTTCCCGTGCCTCGTTTTCCCAGAGTGCTTTCATTTTTTCCTGCCGCCTTTCCGCGCGCCTTGACGCTCTGCGCCAGCCGTTCGAGGTTGATCGCCTCGGTCACCATCGCGCGCACCGTTTCGGAGAGGTTCTTTTTCGTTTTCAGCCACGCCACCTGTTCAGGCGTGAGCCACACGTTGACGCGCTCCGTCTTTCGCTCGGCCATCCACATCCTCCGCGATCACTCGCAACAATTCAGCGACGCTCCACGCCTGCGCGATGCATCCGCGCGGTGCGTGAGGCGGATCGCCGTCGAACACTTCCGAGATGGTGCCCACTCCCGCCTCATGGAGATGCTTATCCATATTGTCGATCAGACGGCGTGCTTCGTCGCGTCCAGCTTCGCCTCGCACCCGCACCACCGCCGTGATCCAGGGACCGAGGAGCCAGGGCCAGACGGTGCCTTGATGATAGGCGCTGTCTCGCTCCCATTGATTGCCGTCGATCCGCCCGCGATAGCGCGGATCGTCGGGAGCCAGCGTGCGCAAGCCAACCGGCGTCAGAAGTCTGGATTCACAAACACGCAGGATCGATTCCGCGCGATCGCATTGCAGCAATGGAAAAGGCAGCGAAAGCGCGAAGAGCTGATTGGGACGGATCGACGCGTCGTCCGGATCGACGACATCGAGCAGACATCCGGCGCTCTCGTTCCAGAATCGCTCGCGAAATTTCTCACGCACCGAATCGGCGCGACGGGCGAGATCGCCGTCATCGCTGAGCGCCGCGGCAATCCGCAGCGCGTTGTACCAGAGCGCGTTGATCTCGACCGCTTTACCGCCGCGAAGCGTCACGCAATGCTCGCCGACTTTCGCGTCCATCCACGTGAGCTGGACGCCGGGGGCAGAGGCATGAAGAAGACCGTCATCGTCCACGCGAATGTCGTAGCGCGTGCCGCCCTGAAACCAGGTGATCGCGTTGAGCAGACGCGGCAGCGCTTCTTCGCGAACGAATTGATGATCGCGCGTCGCTTCGAGGTACTTCCAGACCGCGATGAAGAGCCACAGAGCGGCGTCGACGGAGTTGTACTCCGGCTGACCGTGCTCGACGAACCGATTCGGAATGAGTCCGCCGTTCGACGCGCGAAGCCATCGCCGCAAAATCCGTTTGGCATCGCTGAATCGATGCGTCGCGAGGCAGAGGCCCGGAAGCGCGATCATGCTGTCGCGTCCCCACTCCGCGAACCAGTGGTATCCGGCGATGATGCCGCGATCGTCGCCCTCGCGATCGACGATGAATTGATCGGCGGCCAGCGTGAGCGGACCGCGCATTGCGAATCGCTCACGGCGCGCGCGCTCCCTCTCCAGCGATCCGCGCGGCTTGTCTTCCGTGGTCAGGACGACGTCGATCGATGCGCCGGGCGCGAGACGCACCAGATACGACCCGGGCGTGAACAGATCTTCGATGAAATCGAGTCCGCGTTCTCGCTCGCGGTCGTATTGGAAGTTGAAATACCAGTCGGGGGCGGATTCGAAATCCGCTCCCGGAACGATGATCTTGACTCGAGGCGGTGGCCCGTCGTGCCGGCGGATCAGATGATGTGAATCGCGGCCTGCGAGAAATGGACGCAGACGCAGCGCGACCGGCTCGGGCGCTTCGAGAATCTCGTAGCGCACGATCGTGGTGTTCTCGCCTCGCGGACATCCGATCGTCTTGAGAATGCGCACGCGCCCGACCGCGTACTCCCAGACCGGAAAAATGCCGCGCTCGAAGCGCGCCAGAAGCTCGAAGCCGCGGGGATGGATCGCGCCGACGTACCGATTGCATCCGAGCTCGACTCCGTTGACAGTCTCGTCGAGCTTGGCGACCACGACCGTGCGCTCGGCGCGCGAGCGCGATGCAGTCACCAACATGCCGTGGTAGCGCCGCGTATTCGCGAAACAGACGCTCGAGCTCGACCAGCCGCCGAGGCCATTGGTGTCGAGCCATTCGAGGGAGGTGGCGCGCTCGAAATCGCGCAGCGCCGCGGCCGGGATGGTCAACATCACGAGGACTCTAATCGAAAGTCCTGAGTCCTGAGTCCTGAGTCCTGAGTCCGGCCCACCGGAGTACGCGCGGGACGCAGCATATGAAACTCAGGACTCAGGACTCAGGACTCAGGACTCAGGACTCAGGACTGTTTGAGCTACCATCCAAAACCCGATGCGCGTTCGCTTCATCTGCATTCACGGTCACTTCTATCAACCGCCGCGCGAGAACCCCTGGCTGGAAGCGGTCGAGACGCAGGATTCGGCGCATCCGTATCACGACTGGAATGAGCGGATCACCGCCGAATGCTACGAGCCGAACGCTGCGTCGCGCATTCTCGACGCGCACGATCGCATCACGAAGATCATCAACAACTACGCGTCGATCAGCTTCAACTTCGGACCGACGCTCCTGAGCTGGCTGGAGAGTCGCGAGCCGGCGACGTACGCCGCGATTCTCGATGCCGATCGCATGAGCCGCGAGCGCTTCGGCGGACACGGATCGGCGATCTCTCAGGTCTACAACCACATGATCCTTCCGCTCGCGAACGCGCGCGACAAACGCACGCAGGTCCGGTGGGGAATTCGTGATTTCGAAAAACGCTTCGGACGCTTTCCGCAGGGAATGTGGCTTCCCGAAACGGCGGTCGACATTCCGTCGCTCGAGGCGCTGGCGGCGGAGGGAATCGAATTCACGATTCTCGAGCCGCGGCAGGCGACCAGGGCCGGCGGACCGATCGATCCGACACGGCCGTACATCTGCAAGCTTCCCTCGGGCCGCTCGATTGCAATTTTCTTTTACGACGGGCCGATCTCGCGCGCAGTGGCGTTCGAGAATCTCCTTGCTCGCGGAGAGAATCTCGCCCATCGGTTGCTGGCGGCATTCGGTGAAACGCGGGATCAGCCGCAGCTCGTCAACATCGCGACCGACGGCGAAACGTACGGACATCATCATCGCTACGGAGACATGGCGCTCGCTTACGCGCTCGACTACATGAACGAGCGCAAGCTGGTCCGCCTTGCGAATTACGGCCAGTTTCTCGCCGAGAATCCGCCGGCGGAGGCAGTCGAGGTCGTCGAGCAGACTTCGTGGAGCTGCAGCCACGGCGTTGGACGCTGGCAGCTGGATTGCGGTTGCAATGCCGGCGCGCCTGCCGGATGGACGCAGCACTGGCGTGCGCCGCTGCGCGAGGCGCTCGACTGGCTGCGCGATCAATGCGCCGTGATTTTCGAGGAGGAAGGAAAACGACTCTTGCGCGATCCGTGGGCCGCGCGCGACGAGTACATCGACGTGATTCTCGATCGGTCGGATGAAAACGTGGATCGATTCATCGCGAAGTGGAGCGCCGGCGATCCTGCCGGCGTTACGGCCGTGCTCGAGGTGCTCGAGATGCAGCGCAACGCGATGCTGATGTACACGAGCTGCGGATGGTTTTTCAACGACATCTCCGGCATCGAGACCGTCCAGGTCCTGCGCTACGCGGGCCGCGTCATTCAGATCGCGGAAAAACTCTCCGGCCGCACGCTGGAGCTCGAATTTCTTCGCCGCATCGCCAATGCGCGCAGCAACCTTCCACAGCACGGCGATGCGCGTCAGATCTACGAACGCGAGGTCAAGCCGATGCGCGTCGATCTGCGGCGCGTCGCAGGTCACTACGCGGTGGCGTCGCTCTTCGACAACTTCTCGTCCGAAGAGAACGTCTACTGCTATCGCGTCCGTCAGGAAGACTTCGAGACCTATCGCGCAGGCCGCGCAAAGATGGCGATCGGCTCGATCACCATTGCGTCGCTCATTACGCGAGAAGAATCGAAATTCGAATTCGCCGTCATTCACCTCGGCGAGACCGAGCTGACCGGTGGCGTGCGCCCCACGACCGATGCGGCGCACTACGAGGCGATGAAACGCGATCTGAGCGAAGACATCCGCGTCAACGGAATTTCGTCCGTCATTCGCGTACTCGATGAATACTTCGACGAACCTTTGCTGTCGATCCGCGCGCTGTTCCGCGACGAGCAGCGGCGCATTCTCAATCTCCTTTGCGACACGACGCTGAACGAAGCGGAGAGCGCGTTTCGGCAATTGCACGAGCGCTACGACCCGCTCATGCGTTTCCACGCCGCCCTCGGCGTTCCGCTGCCGAGGGTTTTGCGGACGGCGGCGGAGTTCGATGTGAACATGCAGTTGCGGCGGCTGCTCGATCGCGAAGAGATGCCGCTGTCGGAAATCGAGATCCTGCTGCGCGAGTCGCGCGATGAAGGGGTGGCACTCGACGAAACGACGCTGCTGACACTGAAGCGCGCGGTCGAACGGGCCGCCATCGAGTTCGCCGCCAAGCCGGACGAGCTCGAGCGGCTCGAGCGATGGGAAGAAATCGTGTCGCTCGTTCGCGAATCGCAATTCAAAGTCGATCTGCGCAAACCGCAGAACGAGTATTACCGCATGCGCAAGCTGGTCAGGCCCGTCATCGCCGCGACCGCCGGCAACGGATCGCCGAACGCCACGCGGTGGCTGCAGCATTTCGATGCGCTGGGCGAGAAGCTCGAGATCAGTCCGGAGTCGCGCGGATGACCCGCAGCGCCGGCGTTCTTCTGCATCCCACGTCGCTTCCCGGCCGCTACGGCATCGGCGACTTCGGCGACGAGCTGATCGCGTTTCTCGATTGGGCACGCAGCGCCGGAATGAAGATCTGGCAGCTCCTGCCACTCAATCCGCCGGGCTACGGAAACTCGCCATACGGCTGCCACTCGTCGTACGCCGGAAATCCCCTGGTGATTTCGCCCGACCGGCTCATGCGCGATGGATTGCTCCCGGCCAATGCTTTGGACAGCGTTCCGGAGTTTCCGGACGAGCATGTCGAATTCGATCGCGTCGCGAAGTTCAAGAACGATCTGCTTCGCGAATCGTGGGAGCACTTCAACAAGCACGCGCGCGACGATCACCATTACGCGCAGAAGCGATTCCAGGAGGACAACAAGTGGCTGGCGGACTGGGCGATGTATGCCGCGCTCAAGAAGCGTCACAACGACGCGCGCTGGACGGAGTGGCCGCACGCAATTGCGGTCCGCGATCCCGCGGCGATGTCTCTCGCGAAAAAAGAATTAGTCACAGAAATAGATTATCAGAAATATATACAATTCCTGTTCTTCCGCCAATGGGCTGTCATCCGCGAAGCCGCCGACGCGCGCGGCATCGACATCCTCGGCGACGTTCCGATTTACGTCGCGGGCGACAGCGCAGACGTCTGGGCGAACCGCGAGCTCTTTCAACTCGATGAAAAAGGCGAAGCAACCGTCGTCGCCGGCGTCCCTCCCGACTATTTCAGCGAAACCGGGCAGCGCTGGGGAAATCCGCTGTATCGATGGGATGTGCTGCGCGAACGCAAGTACCGCTGGTGGGTCTCGCGTTTCCGCGCCGCGTTGCGATTCGCCGACATCGTCCGCATCGATCACTTCCGCGGATTCGCGGCCTATTGGGAAATTCCGGCAAGCGAGCCGACCGCAATTCACGGACGCTGGATGCCAGGTCCGGGACGTTCCTTGTTCGACGCCGTGCGCGCCGCCCTCGGCGATCTGCCGTTGATTGCCGAGGATCTCGGGTTCATCACACCGGAGGTGCACGAGCTGCGAGAGGCAATCGGAGTGCCGGGGATGAAGATTCTGCAATTCGCTTTTTCGAAATTGAACAGCCCGCATCTTCCCCACTGCTTCGACCCGATGACCGTCGTTTACACGGGCACGCATGACAACGACACTGCGCGAGGCTGGTACGCCAGCGCGACTCCCGAGGAACGCCAGCTCGTCGAGGTGTACCTCGGCCTCAACGGCGAGGGCCCGATCGAATGGGCGCTCACTCGCGCGGCATTCACGTCGGTTGCGCAAACCGCAATCGTCCCCGCGCAGGACATTCTCGGATTGGGATCGGAAGCGCGGATGAATCGCCCCGGCGATGGCGACGAGAACTGGTCGTGGCGTTGTCTGCCCGGCGCGCTAACGGCGGCTCACGCGGAGCGCCTGCGAAAACTCGCGGAGATCACGGGGCGGGTCTGATCTGGAGTGCGCCGCGGTCCAGAATTACTTGCCCAACACCGCCTTCTTGAAATCGTTACCCGGACCCGGCTTCGGACCGATCCACGTCGCGAGAATCGCGTCGGCGGTCGGTTTCCCGGTCAGCGTTCCCTTCGCGTGTCCGTTGACGTCGACCATCGTGCCGGTGCCGGGCACGTAAGTCAGCACAATCCGCTGACCATCCTTGACGTCTTCCATCCACGACGCGAGGGTCTTGAAATTCGCCTTGACCTCGGCGGACGCGTTCTTCACGTTGTCCTCGAGCCCCTCTTCCCACGCCTCGGCAATCTTTCCCTTGCCGACGCTGTAGACGAAGTGCATGACCATGCGGCGCGGCGCGTCGGCGGCCAGGATCGCGGCTGCGTCGCTCTGCCTGGCCGTCAGATAGAGCGCACCGGCATACACCTTGATGAAAAACTTCTTGCGGATTCCAGCGCCGTTCAACACCAGGTTCTGCCCGTTGACGCTGACGGAGTCGTCGAGCTTTACGCCGGCGACGGTGCTGAATAACAAAACCGTCGAAAGGACCAGTCGAGAAATCATCGTTCCCCCTTTTGTCGGGATATGACGGAAACCAACAGCACGATTACAACCGCGCCGAAGAGTGGCAGCATCATACCCGCGCGGAGTCCGAAATGCTCCGACATCTGCCCGATGACCCACGGAAATGCCATTGCGCCTAACAGGCCGGTCGCGAACAGCAGTCCGAAGATCGTGCCGGCCAGCCGCTCATATCGATCGGCGGCGATCGCAAGCGTTGTCGGATAAATCGCCGCAAATGAGAGTCCGACGATCACCGCGCCGGCGCTCATCATCATCAATGACTTCGATCCCACGAGTATCGCGGTCCCGATCGCCGAGCCGATGCCGCTCATGAACACCAGACGCTCTTTGCGGATGTAGGCGAGGATCTTCGCGCCTAACAGGCGTCCCGCCATGAGGCCCGCCCAGTAAGCGGCCAGAATCGAATTTGAACCGGTATAGGTCGCCGTCCACGACCCGATCGCCGATTCGTTCCCCGATTCGCAGAACAAAAGTGCGGCGAAGACCATCACCATCGGATACTTCGCCGCGCGCACGGATGCGAACAGCGAGAATCCGACCGCCTCCTTCGGCCGCGGAAAGGGAAGGACCACGTAGACAATCGCGGAGATGGCGGAGAGCGCCATCCCGACCGGCAGGAGATACATCGACGACGACACGATCAGAACCGCGCCGCATCCATAGAAGACGCCGAGGAGATTGAGCATCGTGCCGCGGTTGTCGGGATAGAGGTCGGCGACCAGCGCGTTGGCGGCCGTGTTCAATCCGCCGCCGCCGAATCCGAGAATGAACGCGCTTGAAAGCGCTGGGAAGAACGACCGGGCAACCGAGAAACCGAGCAACCCGGCAACCACAAGGACAGCCGACAGTGTCAACACGATCTTGTTGCCGAAGCTGTCGATGACCGGACCGACGATGATGGTGGACAGGAAAACGCCGAAGTACAGCAACAGAAAAATGTCGCCTTGCTGCGCGAGGTCGACGTGAATGCGCTCACGCACTTCCGGCATCCCGAAGAGCGCGCCGAGCGCCGCGAGCGTGATGCCGAAGACGAACATCGCGGCGCCGGCAGCGAGAAAAAGTGAGCGACGCGTTGCCCTCAGGCGCGCTCCAGCACGGCGACCGGGAATTGTTCGAACACCTTTGCGAGTGGAAGCGTATCGCCTTCGATCGTCGCGCCGGTAAATACATTTTTCCACGCGCCGCCTGCGCGCAGCGTGGCCGCGCCCCACACGTCGCCCAGCGGGAAGATTCCGGGTTTGACGAGTGAGGTCAACAGGCGCGGAACGGCGACGATCACATCCTCGCCTCTTGCGAACGCGCAGACATTCTTGCCGGCGTCGATCGCGGCGTAACCGGCGTCACGGAATGTCTCCACAAGGCGCGCACGCAGCTCGAGCAGCTTCCACATCACGAACATTTTCAGGCGGCCGCTCGGCCAGCTGCGCAGCAAGCCCTCGAAATCGAGCGATCGCCGGCCGTACACCTCTTTGATGTTTCGCAGCATCGCCGAGCGGCGCTCGTAATCGACCGGCCGCCGGTTATCGGGATCGACGAGGCTGAAATCCCACAATTCTGTCCCCTCATAAAAATCGGGCACTCCGGGCGCGCAGAGTTTAAGAACAGTCTGAGATAAAGCGTTGAGCGCGCCGTAGAACGCGATGCGCTTTTGAAAGCGGATGAAGTCCTCGCAAAACTGCTGATCGCTCAACACCGAGTCGCCGAAATGAAGGAATGCTTCTTCGTATGCGGCATCCGGCGCGATCCAACTCGTGTAGGTCTTGGCCTCGCGCGACGCCTTTTCGAGATACTGCCGCAGGCGATCGCGAACGAGCGGCAACTCCTCACTGTTCAGCGGCCACATCCCGATGAGCGTCTGGTACAGCAGGAGCTCTTCGTTCGGATGCGGAACGCCGTCGCGCCGATGATTCGCATTCATCTTCGACCAGCGCCGCACCTGGCGCGTCCACACATCGGGAATCTCGGAGAGGACGTTGATGCGCGCGCGCACGTCCTCGCTGCGTTTCGTGTCGTGCGTCGACGTGGCGTTGAGCGAGTGCGGCCAGTGTTGCTGCTGCCGCCGATTCCGCTCGTGGAATTCCTCGAGGCCGTCGAAGTCGCCGCGTCCCGGATCGCCGCCGACGTCGTTCAGT
Organism: Acidobacteriota bacterium; assembly: GCA_030948915.1. Lineage (GTDB taxonomy): Bacteria > Acidobacteriota > Thermoanaerobaculia > Gp7-AA8 > Gp7-AA8 > Gp7-AA10. The sequence continues at coordinate 13,092 of JALYZI010000126.1, read as the reverse complement.
GAAATCAGGCGGTTGTAATTGTAGAAGGCTGTGTCCTCGACGCCTTTCGCCATGACGCGACCCGTGAACTGCTGCCAGCGCATGACGAACGCCAGCCACTCCGCGCGCTCCGATTCGATGTACGACGGCGGATCGACGAGAAGCACGCGCTCGAGAAAGTGAAACAGCCGCTCATCGAGCGTTGTGCCTGCGCGCTGGCGTGCGCAGGCGACCGCCTCACGAACGTAACGGCGATCGGATTCCGACGGCTCACCTTCGCGAAGATAAGTTCGATAGACGCTCAGGCACGCTGTGACTTCGGTCAGCGCGGCCGTCAATTCCACCGGCGCGAAATCGCGGGCGTTCCGATCGACCATCGCGACCGCCGACAGCCTCTTTCCAAGCGATCGCATCTCGCCTGAGAAGAGCTCCTGAATGATCTGCTTCTTCCGCTCGTAGCAGATGTCGTCGAACGATTCGGTCACGCCGGTGAACGATTGATAGAACGCGTCGAGGTGCTTCAGGCCGTCGCTGTCGACAAAGACGGCGTTGACGGAATCGAGAAAGTCATACCCCGTCGTGCCGCTGACCGGAAAATCGCGCGGAAGCTCTTCGCCGTGCTCCAGAATCTTCTCGAGGACGATGTAGAAGTTTTCCCCAACTCTCAACTGCAGTTTCCGCATGTGACCGATCGGATCGTAAAGGCCATCGATATGATCGATCCGCAAACCGGTGATCTTCCCCTCGGCAATCAACTCGAGCGTGCGCCGGTTGCGCGCTTCGAAGACTTCCGGATTCTCGACGCGCACGCCAACCAAATCTGTGACATCGAAGAACCGGCGGTAATTGATCTTCTGACTGGCGATCCGCCAATACGCGAGTCGATACCACTGGCGATCGAGCAGATCATCGAGCCCGTCGACCGTTGCGTTCAATCGCGCGACCGCGCCATCGAGCGCATCGCGAAATGTGACGTCCTGCTCGTAGATGCGCCACAGCGTTTCCTTCAGGAACCGGCTGTTAGGCACGATCTGCTCGCCTTCGATCAGCTCACGCAACTCGGTCGCGACTCCTCCATCCGGCAATGAGTCAACGCATTCGCGCAAAACCTGCGCATACGATTGAGGCGCGAGCGGAAGGCGTGTTTCGTAGTAAGTGAAGAAAAAACCGTCGCTGTCGAAGCCGAGCTGGATCTCCTTCGACTCCAACGCCTCGCCATACGGTTTGCCGAGGATTGGGAGCAGGACTTTGTTGACGGTCTGCCCGCGCGTCGTGACCGGACTCCAGTCGATGTCGAAGTAATGGAGAAAGCGCGAATGCGGCCCGTTCTCGAGGACGCTCATCCACCACGCGTTTTCCGGACTGGCCGCCATGTGATTCGGAACGACGTCCAGCAGCACCCCGAGGTCGCGGCGCTGCAGCTCCTTGTGAAGGGTTTCGAACTCCTCCTCGGTTCCCAGTTCAGGATTGAGAGCGACCGCGTCGACGACGTCATAGCCGTGCGCGCTGCCTTTGCGGGCCTTCAGAATCGGTGAGAGATAAAGATCGCTGATTCCGAGCTCGGCAAGATACGGCGCAACGCGCTTCGCGTCGTTGAACGTGAAGGCGGCGTTGAGCTGCAGGCGGTACGTGGCGCGGGGGACGCGGTACATCCTTCCCAGCGCGTTGCAAATCAGTGGCCGCCCGCCCTTGTCCTGTCTCCTGGGTCCTGCGTCCTGTGTCCTGCGTCCTTCTCGATTGGACACAGGACGCAGCACGCAGGACGCAGGACCAGACTGAATTCAGGAACGGATGGAGAAATCCCATGCGGGAATCGTGATCCCCTCCACACACTGCGGCGAATCGCTGAAATTGAACGCCAGAAGCGTTTCGCCGCGTCGAACAGTCACGATGCGTTTCTCATCATCGGCCCGCGCCTCGATCTTGCTCAGGTCGAGATCGCGGAAACGCTCCCGGCGCAGGCGCAGAAGATCCCGATAGAGCTTGCGAAGCGAATCGTTTTCTTTCCACGTCAACTTCGAACGCCGAAACGTCTCGTCGGCGTGCGGATCGGGCGCCTCCCCTTCCCAATCGAAATCCTCGAATTCCTCGCGGCGGCCGCGGCGGACGGCATCGATCAGATCGGGATCCGAGTGCGAGGTGAAGTATTGAAACGGCGCGGTCTCGCCATATTCCTCGCCCATGAAGAGCATCGGCAGAAACGGCGAGAGGATCAGCACCGCCGCTGCCAGCCGCAATTTCTCCGGCGAAACCAGCGTCGAAAGGCGCTCACCGTGCATCCGATTTCCAACCTGATCGTGATTCTGAGCGCTGACGACGAACTGCGCGCCATTCGTCGTATTCGGGTTCGCCCCGTATTTGCGGCCGCGGTAAACCGAATGCTGGCCGGTGTAGAGATAACCGGTGGCGATGGCTCGCGCGAGATCGCTGGCGGCGCCATATCCGACGTAATACCCGGCCTTCTCGCCGGTCAGCAATGCGTGCAGCGAGTGATGGAAATCATCGCTCCACTGTGAGTCGAATCCGAGGCCGTAAGACTCTTTGGGAGTGATGACGCGAGGATCATTGAGGTCGCTCTCCGCGATGGTGTAGACGCGCCGGGCCGCTGCGCGGACTGCGGTGGTGAGGTCCTGCAGAAACGGTTCAGCAGAGCGATCGACGATCGCGTGCACGGCGTCGACCCGCAACGCGTCGACGTGAAACTCATTGATCCACATGAGCGCGTTGTGAATGAAAAACCAGCGCACGTCATCGCTGTGCGGGCCGTCGAAGTTGAGCGCACTTCCCCACGCGGTCTTATAACGATGAGTGAAGTACGGTCCGAATTCGGCGAGATAGTTCCCCTCGGGTCCGAGATGGTTGTAGACGACATCGAGAATGATCGCCAGGCCGCGCTGATGGGCAGCATCAATCAGACGCTTGAGCGCGCGCGGACCGCCATAAGAATTCTGTGCGGCGCTGATGTAGACGCCGTCGTATCCCCAGTTGCGATCGCCGGGAAACTGTCCGATCGGCAGGAGCTCGACGGCCGTGATTCCGAGATCTTTCAGCGCGTCGAGCTTGGGAATGATTGAATCGAACGTTCCTTCAGCCGTGAACGTGCCGGCGTGCAACTCGTAGATGACGAAGTCCTCGAGCGCGATTCCTTTCCACTGCGCGTCGTGCCACTCGAAATTCGAGTCGACGACTTCCGACGCGCCGTGAACACCTTCCGGCTGAAATCGCGATGCCGGATCCGGACGCTGGATACCATCGAGCACGTAGTAGTAACGCGCACCTTCGCGCACATCGGCGACAGCCTCGTGGTAGCCGCCGGCATTCTTCCGCATCGGAATCGTCTTCTTGTCGGGCGCCACGATACGCAGCTCGACACGTTCGCGTTTTGGCGACCAGACGCGAAACTCGCAACGTCCCGGCGCGACCACGCGCGCGCCGAGGCTAGGCTTCCGGTTCATTGAGGAGGAAGACGGCGCCGAGCGGTGGAAGAGTGAGATTGACGGACCAGCGGCGGCCGTGCAGCGGAATCGGCGCCGCGTCTACTCCGCCCATGTTTCCCTGTCCGCTTCCGCCGTACAACGGCGCATCGCTGTTCAGAATCTCGCGCCAATGACCGCCGAACGGAACGCCGACGGCGTAGTTGTGACGCGGCATCGGCGTGAAGTTGAGCGCTACCACGACGACTGCGTCGGGATTCGATCGCGACTTGCGCATCAGAGAGACGATGCTGTTCTCGGTGTCGCAGCAATCGATCCATTCGAATCCATCGCCGGACGAGTCGAGCTCGTGCAGTGCCGGATTATCCCGATACGTCCGATTGAGGTCCTCAACCCAGCGCTGCAGCTCGGCGTGCGGGAGGAGATCGAGCAGATACCAATCGAGGGCCGCGTCATGATTCCATTCGCGCCGCTGGCCGAATTCTCCTCCCATGAAGAGCAATTTCTTTCCGGGCTGCGAATACATGTGCGCGAAAAGCAGGCGGAGGTTCGCGAATTTCTGCCAGTCGTCTCCTGGCATTTTTCCGATCAGCGACCCTTTGCCGTAGACCACTTCATCGTGGGACAGCGGCAGCACGAAATTTTCCGTGAACGCGTACATCATCCGGAAGGTCAGATCGTTGTGGTGAAACTTCCTGTGGATGGGATCCTTTGAGAAATAACGCAGCGTGTCGTGCATCCAGCCCATGTCCCACTTGAGGCCGAATCCGAGTCCGCCCACCCACGTCGGCCGCGACACCATCGGCCAGGCCGTCGACTCCTCGGCCATCACCTGAACGTCGGGATGGACCTTGTAGACATCCTCATTGAGCCGGCGGAGGAAACTGATCGCTTCGATGTTCTCGCGCCCGCCGTGCTCATTGGGAATCCACTCGCCCTGCTTGCGCGAATAATCGAGATAGAGGATGGAAGCCACTGCGTCGACGCGCAATCCATCGATGTGATAGACGCCGAGCCAATACAGTGCGCTGCTGAGAAGGAAACTGCGCACTTCATTGCGGCCGTAGTTGAAGATGAGCGAACCCCAGTCGGGTTGAAATCCTTTTCTCGGGTCGGCGTGCTCGTAGAGATGCGTCCCGTCGAAGTATGCGAGTCCGTGTTCATCGGTCGGGAAATGCGACGGCACCCAATCGAGAATCACGCCGATGCCGTTCTGATGCAGCACGTCGATCATGTACATCAGATCCTGCGGCGTCCCGTAACGGCTCGTCGGCGCAAAAAAGCCGGTGACCTGATATCCCCACGATCCATAAAACGGATGCTCCATGAGCGGCATCAGCTCGACATGCGTGAAGTTCATCTTGCTGGCGTACTCGGCGAGCGGCCATGCGATCTCGCGATAACTCAGCGGACGGTCCTCGTCCCACGGCCGGCGCCACGATCCGAGGTGAAGCTCGTAGATCGACATTGGCGACGTGAGGGCGTTGCGCGTTGCGCGGGTGCGCATCCACTCGTCGTCGTTCCATTCGTAGTCGAGATCCCAGACCACCGATGCGGTTCGCGGAGGCGTCTCGTGGTGGACGCCGACCGGATCCGCCTTCTCGACTTCGAATGCGTTGTGCCGCGATCGGATGTGGTACTTGTACTTCATCCCTTTGTGCACATCGGGGATGAATCCCTCCCAGATTCCGGAAGGTCCGCGCGACTCGAGGTAGTGCGTGTCGTCATTCCATCCGTTCCAATCGCCGACGACACTGACGGATGCTGCGTTAGGCGCCCAGACGGCGAACATCGTTCCGATGACTCCGTCGCGCTCCATCAGATGCGAACCGAGCTTGTCCCAAAGCCGGTGATGGCTGCCTTCGTTGAAGAGGTGATAGTCCCAGTCGGAGAGAAGAGTGGCCGGTTGCCGGTCTTCGGTGGTCGGGGCAGTCGTGATTTCGACCGTTGGGACCGCATCAATACCATGCGTTTGCGCTTCAGATTCTTCCGGCCGCGTCGCGGGCTTTCGCGGAACCGAGCTAGTCTTCGCCGACACTTTTTTTCTCCGAGGCTTTTTCGCCTCGAACGGCGGCTCGACCGGCGGCTGTTCGGAACCTTTTTTACTTCTGCTCGCCATCGTTCCTCCGCGATTCACTCAGCAAGGCTCGGGCCGAAGAGGAGATATATGATCTGCCTCCGGATTCGTTCCAACAAGGAGAAATCGATGCGAAAAGCGTTGATGACCGTGATCTCGCTGCTCGCGCTCCCACTTTGCGCGCAGACGGCAGATGAAATCGTATCCAAATACATCAAAACGATCGGCGGCATGGACAAGATCGGCGCCATCAAAAGCTTCCGGCGCACCGGCAAATTCACGGGCGAAGGCGGCTTCGAAGCGCGCGTGTCGGAGGAGAAGAAGCGTCCGAATGCGGTTCGTCAGGAATTCTCAATCCAGGGCATGACGGGCGTGACGGCGTATGACGGAAGGAACGGCTGGAAGATCGAGCCGTGGCAGGGCAAGAAAGATCCTGAGCCCCTCGGCGAAGAAGAGAAGAAGTTCATCATCGAGCACTCCGACTTCGAGGGCCCGCTCGTCAACTATCAGGCGAAGGGAAACAAAGTGGAGTACGTCGGAACGGAACCGGTCGAGGGCACCGACGCCTACAAATTGAAGGTGACGCTCAAGAGCGGCGACGTCGAATACTTCTACATGGATACCGACTACTTCGTTCCGATCAAGATCGACACGAAGCGCATGGTCCGCGGCGAAGAGCGCGAGTACGAGACTTCCCTCGGCGACTACAAAGAAGTCGGCGGGTGGTATCAACCCTACTCGTACGAAACGAGCGCGAAAGGCAGTCAGAACAAACAGAAGATCACGTACGAGAGGGTCGAAGTGAATGTGCCGCTCGCGGACACGCGATTCGTCGAGCCGTCGACGGGCGCGAAACCTCCCGCCGGAGCGGATGCCTCGAACGCCCACCCGAAGAAACCGGAAGCAAACAAACCGCCGGTGGAGGAGCGATGGTGAAAACCGCACCATTTATCATCACTTTTTTTGCGGCGGCTGCGTTTGCGCAGGCGCCCGTCAAAGTCGACTCCGACACGATCTCGGGACTCGGCGCGCGCAATATCGGATCGGCGACCATGAGCGGCCGCATTGCGGCCCTCGACGCTGTCTGGGAAGGTCCGCGACTTACGGTCTACATCGGAGCGGCGAGCGGCGGCGTCTGGAAATCGCAGAACAACGGAACGACGTACAAGCCGGTTTTTGACAAGCAGCCGGTGCAATCGATCGGCGCGGTCACGATCGATCCGAAGAACCCGAAAGTGGTCTGGGTCGGAACTGGTGAATCGTGGACGCGCAACAGCACGTCGATCGGCGATGGCGTCTATAAATCGACCGACGGCGGCGAGAACTGGACGAACGTCGGTCTCAAGGAATCCGAGCGCATCGTGAAGATCCTCGTCGATCCGAGCGACACCAACAGCGTCTACGTCTGCGTTCCCGGAAAGCTGTGGAGCGACAGCGCCGACCGCGGCGTCTACAAGACGACTGACGGCGGCAAATCGTGGACGCAGATTCTGAAGGGATCGAACCTTTCCACCGGCTGCTCGATGATGTCGATGGACAAATCGAATCCCAGAACGCTCTACGCCGGCCTGTGGGATTTTCGCCGCAAGGGATGGACATTCCGATCCGGCGGCGACGGACCTGACGCGCCGAGCGGCAGCGGACTTTTCAAATCGACCGACGGCGGCGCGACCTGGAACGACATCTCCGGCGCGCAAGGGCTCCCTTCGAAACCGTGGGGCCGCGTCGCGGTCAACGTCGCGCAGTCCAATCCGAATGTCGTGTATGCCCTCGTCGAGGCCGAGCCGCCGAAAAACGCGCTCTATCGCTCCGACGACGGCGGCAAGACATGGCAGGTCCGCGATCGCAGCCAGAACATGATCTGGCGTCCGTTCTACTTCGCGAATCTCATCGTTGACCCTAAGAATCCGGAAAAGATTTACAAGCCGGGCGGGTCACTGATCGCCAGCACCGACGGCGGCAAGAGTTTTTCCAACATTGCCGGCGGCGCACATGGCGACTTCCACGATGTCTGGATCGATCCGTCTAACACGGATCACCTCATTACCGGCGACGACGGCGGCGTGTGGTACTCGTATGACGCCGGCAATCGATGGTGGAAGGCCGACAACCTGCCGGTCTCGCAGTTCTACCACGTCAGCGTCGACATGGATCAGCCCTATCACGTCTACGGCGGATTGCAGGACAACAGCTCGTGGGTCGGCGACTCGCAGTATCCCGGCGGCATCACGAACGATCGCTGGGAAAACATGTACGGCGGCGACGGATTCTGGATGTTTGCCGACACATCCGACAACGATTACATCTATGCCGAGTCCCAAGGCGGAGAAATCGGGCGCGTGAATCGTAAGACGCACGAGGCGCGCAATCTCAAGCCGCTGCCGCAATACAAGGAAGGCAAGCAGCGCTTCAACTGGAACTCGCCGATTCACATGAGTCCGACCCAGAAAGGCGTCGTCTACATCGGATCGCAATTCCTGTATCGGTCCAAAGATCACGGCGAAACGTGGGACCGCATCTCGCCCGATCTGACGACCAACGATCCCGAAAAGCAGAAGCAGGAGCAATCGGGTGGCGTGACCGTCGACAATTCGTCGGCCGAGATGCACTGCACGATCTACGCGATCTCGGAGTCTCCGAAGAATCCGAACATGATCTGGGCCGGCACCGACGACGGCAATGTGCAGGTCACACGCGATGGCGGGAAGAGTTGGACAAACGTCGTCGCGAATATCCCGGGCCTGCCGAAGAACGCCTGGGTCTCTTACATCGACGCCAGCCACTTCGACGACGGCACCGCGTACGCGACATTTGATGCGCACACGTTCGGCGACATGCGTCCGTACGCGTACAAGACGACCGACTCCGGCAAGACGTGGTCAACGCTCGTGGCGGCTGATGCTCCGGTCCGCGGGTATGCGCACGTCATCCGCGAAGACCTCATCAATCAGAACCTTCTCTTCCTCGGCACCGAATTCGGTTTGTGGATCTCGGTCGATGGCGGCCGGCAGTGGGCGCAATACAAAGGCGGCGACATGCCGAATGCTGCCGTGCGCGATCTGCAGGTGCATCCCCGCGAGAACGACCTCGTCATCGCCACACACGGACGCGGGATCTGGATCGTCGACGACATTACGCCGCTGCGCGCTCTGACACCCGACACGCTGGGCAAAGAAGCGGCGTTCCTCCAGTTCACGCCGGCCGTCGAGCGCGTTCCGGCGCAGGGGGGCTGGGTGACCGGCGACGCGCAATACAGCGGGCCTAACAAACCCGGCGACGCGATGATCACGTACTACCAGAAGAAACGTCACATTTTCGGCGACCTCACGATCGAGGTCTTCGGCCCCGACGGCAAATCGCTCGGCACCATTCCGAGCAGCAAGCGCCGCGGACTGAGCCGCGTCACGTGGTCGATGCGTCTCAAGGCGCCACGCGTTCCAACCGCTGCCAGCGCGCTCTTCAGCGCTTCTGTGGGTCCGCGTGTTCTTCCGGGCACGTACACCGTCAAGATGACGAAGGACAAGAACGTTTACACGACGCAGCTGCACTTGATCGCGGATCCGCGGACGACGGCCAGCGCCGACGATCTTCGCGCGCAGTTCGATCTGTCGATGAAACTCTTCAACCTGCTGAATGAGATGACGTACGCCGTCGACAAGATCAATGGCGTGCGCACAGCGCTCGACGATCGGGCTTCGAAACTCCCGCCTAACGACGCCGTCGCAAAGCACCTGCAGACTGCCTCGGCGCAGGTCGACGAGATCCGCAGGAAGATCGTGGCGACGAAGGAAGGCGGCATGATCACCGGCGAAGAACGCCTCCGCGAAAACCTCGGCGACCTTTACGGCGGAGTCGTTTTCTACGAAGGACGGCCCACGCAGATGCAGCAGATGCGCACCGAAGCGCTGACGCAGGAGTTGACGGATGTGGTCAAAGACTTCGATGCGTGGGCGACAAAGGAATTGCCGCGTGTGAATGCCGATCTCGCGCGCAAGAAACTCGACGCGATTCAGCCGATTTCGCGCGAGCAGTGGGACAAGCCGGCAGAATCCGCGCCGTGACCTGGAATGCCGTACGCCGTCTTGCCGCCGCGCTTCCTCGCGCCGTGGAAGGGACGTCGTACGGCACACCGGCTTTTCACATCGGAAAAAAGTTTCTGCTGCGACTGAAGGAAGACGGTGAGACGATCGCGATTCGCATCAGCTTCGACGAACGCGAAATTTTGATGCGCGCCAAGCCGAAAACGTTCTACATCACGGATCACTATCGCGATTACCCCGCTGTTCTTGTGCGCCTGTCTGCGATCAGCGAGGGCGAAATGAAAGACCTGCTGCAGCGCTCGCACGCATTCACAGCGCCGGCGCGAAAGCGCGGTTAGACACTGTCGTTAGTGAATTTCAGATACGCACCGCCGCCGCCGGACGTACAGGAAAGACGGCTTGCTCCTTGGCCGTACACGGCGACGCGACTGCGAACAAAAGAGGAACCATCATGATCGATGCTCGTCGAAGAATGTTACGACACCGGTTTCCAGCGAGTACTCCGCGCCGACAACCATGAGTCCATCTTTGCGGATCAGCTCTTCGAGCAACTCGGAGCCGTGCCGCAATTGATCGACCGATGCGCGGACGTTCGCGCGCACGGCATCGCGCACGAGTGAAGTCAGATCCTGATCGTGCCCCCCGCCGAGCAGCGTCTCCACCGATGGCCGGACGCGGTCGACGATCGAGCGCAGGTTGTGTGATTGGGTTGTCTCCCGGCCCAGCAGCTCTTCCAGCGTGGCGACGATCGCGCCGCATTGTGAGTGACCCATGACGACGACCAGCCGCGTACCGAATCGCGCCGCCGCGAATTCGACGCTGCCGACCTGGGACCGTGCGACGATGTTTCCGGCGACTCGAATCACGAACAGGTCGCCGAAACCCTGATCGAAAACCAATTCTGCGGGGACCCGCGAATCGGAGCAGCCGAGAACGATGGCGAACGGCTCTTGTCCCGAGACGAGTGATGAGCGTCTCGCATGACTCGATAGCGCGCTGGCGGTCGTTTCATTCTCGACGAATCGCCGGTTTCCGTCGCGAAGACTGGCGAGAGCTTCGGCGGCGGTGATCATGCGGGCAGTCGCGACATTAGCGCGCCACTTGCGCGTTCAACTTCAACCATTCTTCAACCTGTACGACATAATTGTTGAATGTAAGCTCATCGACGTTGAGTGAAGCTTTTCGCACATCGCGGGGAGATCTTTCCTGAACACTGCATACCGCGACGCGATTAGAACGCCTCCCGGAATGCTGATCGAAGATGGCGTGGCGTTACTCAACCAGTCCCGGACGGCTTTCATCGCCCTTGTCGTGTCTGCCGCATGCGCGCTTATGTCTTGGCCGGAGATGTCGGAAATGAATCTCTGGAAGCGATAGCGTTCCACATCGAGGATGAGGCAGGTCTTGTGCCTTTGCTCCGCACGGCCGAAGCGTTTGGCGCCGAGGAAGATCCCGAGTTCGAGTGGCATGTTGAAGCGGGGCAAACCGGTTTGAGCGTCCGGCTCCGTGCGGGAGATATCGTGGATTCCGAATTTGCAATCGCGGATGATCTTCGCGATTCTCTCGATTCGAACCTCACTAGCGTCAGCCGCTTCGAGGGCGCATCGTGCGATGTAGCCGCAGTCGTGCACAGCAAACATCAGCGCTTCGAAAAGAGGCCGGTACGGTGCGTCGAATGGACAGTTGATGAAAACGTTGTATTCGTACGACGCAGCAGCCATCGGCTACTTGCGCGAGCCGGCCGTCGTTCGCTTACCGTTGGACTTCCGCTCGATGAAGCGGCCTGTGCACGACTCACGCGTCACGATGACGGCTTTCGCCGCCGACGTGACATCTCTTCGTTTTACGGAGGCAGCACGCGCCGTTGTACGAATCGGCCGTAGTTTCGGAGTCATGGCGACAGTTTACCTGATGATCGGAACGTTGATCGCGAGCGAGGTATTCTTCGAGCGGCGGATCGTGTTCATCGTTCAGCGTTGCCTCGGCTTACCCCCCGCACGAACACGCAGCGCTCTTGAACTCCGAACTGCCCATCATGCGGATCATCGCGCGATCGAGAGCGTGATTCAGCGTCTCCTGATAGTTCTCGATGCTGCCGGCGTACCCATAGTTCTCCGCGAAGCCGTCGAGTCGATCCTTCCAGCACGACGTGCCGCCCTTTGTGAGCTCGGCATTCATGACGATCCTGCCTTCGTAGCCGGACCGGTGGAGCACATTCTCGGTGGTGTTGATCTGATCGACAGTCAGGCGCAGCGTCGGAGCGCTGCTCTTGCCGAAACTCGCCCCCGCGCGCCGCAGCGCATCCTCGGCGCCGCTCCGGACCCAGTCGGCGACATCGGAAGTCGTCGTCACGGCTGCCGCCGCAGTGGATTTGTTCTCGAGGTATCGCCTGCCGATCGCCTTATCGGTGCGCGCATCCGTTACGCGAACATCCGAGATCGCAGAGCACGAATCGACTGTCGGAAACTCGCCGGCTTTCGCCTGCATCTTGTAATGCAGCGGGACGGAGACCGGTGCAACGGTTGACGGACTGGAACACGCCATGACGAAGACTGTGGCAAACAAAGAAACTTTTCGCATCGGTCAATGATATCGCCGTTCAATGATGGACTTCAGATGCTGCTGCTTCGCCGTGACGAACCACGTCATGTGGCGCTTCAGCAGGAAGGCGAACGTTCCTCCGAACTCCAGGACATCGCGCATCAGACGCGGTGCGCGCGGCGGTAGGCGGCAGGTGTGGTCTTGGTTTCTCTGAGAAACGCACGCCGAAATGAGCGCTCGTCACCGAACGCGGAACGTCGTGCGATCGTCGGCATCGTGAGCTTTGTTGTGGTCAGGAGGCGTTTCGCGCACGTGATACGCGCTGCCGTGATGTATTTCCCAAGTGAGATGCCGACTTCCTTTCGAAAGCGTTTCCCGAGCGTCACGCGACTGATCCCCAGTCGTCACGCAAGCTCCTCGAGTCTGGGGACATCGCCTTGGGCGAAGCAGACGCGCAGGTACCGATCGACATGCGGGCAAATGCGTGTTGGTACTCGGCCCACGATAAAGCTCGGTTTCTCGAACGCCAGCCGCAAGTCGGCGAGAGCCGTCCGTGGAGTAGTGATCGGCAGGCGCTGATTGCTACCCTCCTCGATGAAAATTGAGGTTCGCTCTAGCGGTTTCGCCCGCGATCTACACCGCCCCGTCGATAGCTTGAACGCAGCAGGATGCGCGAAGGTTCATTGCGGCGTCACGAGCGTAACCTGTTGGGAGTCATTGTTCGTGATGCTGACGTATGCCCAAAATGCGCTGCCTCCGGTGAGTGGCTCGATCTCCAGACGCACGGACTCAGGTTTCGCGGTGCCCAGAGGTGCGATGGGGTCGGGAATCTGCGCGAGTCCAGGGTGAAAACGGAGTGGGCCCTGCGGTGGCGTTGATGTCGTGACGCGTTGTTCAGAGAGGAGCGTGTTTGTCGCCGGATCGATGACGCGAACGGTGAACTCAGCGTGATCGAGGTTCATCTCAAACAGGCGCACGACACTCCGAAATCGAGCGTCGGTGGGAACATCGAGGAGCCGCA
>JALYZI010000207.1 GCA_030948915.1 Acidobacteriota bacterium | reverse complement strand
CAGGACTCAGGACTCAGGACTCAGGACTCAGGACTATCGAATGTTAGACATCAAAAACTTATACGCCGGCATCGACGGCAAAGAAATCCTTCACGGCGTCGACCTTCACGTCGGCACGGGCGAAGTGCACGCGATCATGGGACCGAATGGTTCCGGGAAGTCCACCCTCGCCAACGTTCTCGCCGGACGTCCGCGATACGAAGTGACCGCCGGCAGCGTGCTGTTCGAGGGGAAAGATCTGCTCTCGATGACGCCGGAGGATCGCGCGCGCGAAGGAGTGTTCCTGGCGATGCAGTACCCGGTCGAGATTCCCGGTGTGAACAACATCTACTTCCTCAAAGCGGCCCTGAACGCGATTCGCAAACATCGCGGCGAGGAAGAGCTCGACGCGATGGAGTTCCTGCAGCTCGCACGCGAGAAGATGAAAACCGTCGATCTCGATGAGTCGTTCATGAATCGCGGCGTCAACGAGGGATTTTCAGGCGGGGAGAAGAAGCGCAACGAGATCTTCCAGATGGCAGTCCTCGACCCGAAGCTGGCGGTCCTCGATGAAACGGATTCCGGTCTCGACATTGACGCGCTTCGGATCGTCGCCAACGGCGTGAACATGCTGGCGAGCGAGAAGCACTCGGTGCTCGTCATCACGCACTATCAGCGGCTGTTGAAGTATCTCGTTCCCGATTACGTCCACGTGCTCGCCGACGGCCGCATCGTGAAATCGGGCGGCAAGGAGCTGGCCGAAGAGCTCGAGCGAAGAGGCTACGAGTGGATCGAGCAGGAGGTCGCTGCAGCGCGATGACCACCGCGGTGCAGACCGACGTCCGCGAACAGGCCGCCCAGCGCTTTGCGCAGCTCGGATGGCCGACGCCGGAGCTCGAAGAGTGGAGATTCACAAACATCGCGCCGATCGAACGCGTCGAGTGGCGCGAGGATGACGGCGCGCGGCCGGAGAAGAAAGCGATCGCTGCGTCCCTGCGTCAACACGCGGTCGCGGAGCTGGTGTTTCACAACGGACGTTTCGTCGATTCAACTGGCGGTGCGACCGGCCTGGAAATTCTTCCGATCCGCGAGGCGGCTTCGCATCCGATGTTCGAGCGCCATTACGCGCGCTACGCCGATTGTCAGCGCCACGCGATGACAGCGCTGAACACCGCCCATGCGCAGGACGGCGCGTTCATCGTCGTTCGGGACGGCGCGATCATCGACGGTTTCATTCACCTGCTTTTCGTCGGAAGCGGGGACGCGATCTGGTCACATCCGCGCAATCTGATTGTTGTCGGGCGCGGCGCGCAGGTCGCAGTCGTCGAGACCTTCGTCGGCAACGGACGCTACTTTACGAACGCCGTGACGGAGATCGTCGCTGGCGAGTCGGCGGTCGTCGATCACTATCGCGTCGGCCGTGAGTGTGAGGATGCATTTCACGTCGGAACCGTTCAAGTCCACCAGGAACGCTCCAGCAACGTGACTTCGCGGCACATCGCATTGGGCGGCGCTCTCGTTCGTAACGAAGTCAATGTCGCGCTTGCGGGCGAGGGAGCGAGCCTCACACTCGATGGACTGTTCGTGCTGGCCGGATCGCAGCACGTCGACAATCACACCGTCATCGATCACGTAAGCCCGCATTGCGACAGTCTCGAGCTCTACAAAGGAATCCTCGACGACAAATCGCGCGGCATCTTCGACGGCCTGATCATCGTTCGCCCCGACGCGCAGAAGACCAACTCGCGTCAGGTCAATCGGAACCTGCTGCTGTCCGAGAGCGCGATCATCGATTCCAAGCCGACGCTCGAGATCCACAACGACGACGTGAAGTGCAGCCATGGCTCGACCATCGGTCAGCTCGACGAAGAGGCGATGTTTTACCTTCGCGCGCGCGGCATCGGCGAGGCCGAGGCGCGGAAAGAGTTGATCTATGCATTCGCGAGCGAGATCGTCGATCGCATGAAGATCGACGCCGTGAAGGACCACGTCCGCGGCGCGATGTTCCAGCGCATTCCTAAGGGTCTGCCCGAGAGAAAGAGCGGCGCGCGATGACGAGATCGTTGGCGGATGGCCGTTGGCCGCTGGCCGAAGAGTCGGCGGTTGCCACGGCAAACGGCAAACGGCAAACGGCCTACGACGTTGAACGCATCCGTAGGGAATTCCCGATCCTCCATCGAACGATCCGCGGAGGCAAGAAGCTGGTCTATCTCGACAACGCCGCGACGACGCAGAAGCCGCAGGCGGTCATCGATCGGATCGTGCGTTACTACTCCGAAGAGAATTCGAACGTCCATCGCGGTGTGCATTACCTGAGTGAGGTCGCGACCGCCGCATACGAATCGGCGCGAACGACCGTGAAGAAGTTCATCAACGCGCGCGACGAAAAGGAAATCGTCTTCACGCGCGGTACGACCGAGGGGATCAATCTCGTCGCGAGCTCGTGGGGAAGACGTCACGTGGGCGCCGGCGACGAAGTGCTCATCACCGCGATCGAGCACCATTCGAACATCGTCCCGTGGCAGCTCCTGTGTGATGAAAAAGGGTCGAAGCTTCGTATCGCGCCTGTGAATGACGCCGGGGAGTTGATCGTCGACGAGTTCGCGAAGCTCCTCAACAAGCGCACGAAGATTGTCGCGTTCGGCCATGCGTCGAACGCCCTCGGCACAATCAATCCGGTCAAGAAAATGATCGCGATGGCGCACGCGAACGGCTCCATCGTGCTGATCGACGGCGCGCAAGGTGTTCCGCATCTCGAAGTCGACGTCCAGAATCTCGATTGCGACTTCTACGCGTTTTCTTCGCACAAGGTGTATGGCCCGACCGGCATCGGTGTTCTGTACGGCAAGCAGGCGCTCCTCGAGGCCATGCCTCCGTATCAGGGCGGCGGCGACATGATCCTCTCGGTCAGCTTCGAGAAGACGACTTACAACGCTCTGCCGTACAAGTTCGAGGCGGGCACGCCGAACATCAGCGGCGCGATCGGGATGGCAGCAGCGCTCGATTACGTCTCGGCGCTCGGTGTGCCTAACATCGCCGCCCACGAGCAGGACCTCCTGCGCTACGCGACCGGCCGGCTGAAAGAGATCCCAGGCCTTCGCATCATCGGCACAGCCGCTGAAAAGGCTGCGGTGATCTCCTTCACGCTCGAAGGCGTCCATCCGCACGACATCGGGACGATCCTCGATCAGGAAGGCATCGCCGTTCGAACCGGTCACCATTGCGCACAGCCGCTGATGATGCGATTCAACGTGCCGGCGACCGGGCGCGCGTCATTTGGCCTGTACAACACCCGTGAAGAAGCCGATGCGCTGGTCGCCGGCTTGCACAAAGTCGTTGAGGTATTTCGAGGATGAGCGCCGGCGATCTTCGCGAGCTTTATCAGCAGGTGATCCTTGATCACAACCGGACGCCGAGAAACTTCAAAGAGCTGCCGGCCGCGACGAAAAAAGTCGAAGGGTACAACCCGCTTTGCGGCGATCACTACACCGTTTTCATCGAGCTCGACGGCGACGTCATCAAAGACATCAGTTTCACCGGCAACGGATGCGCGATCTCGAAATCGTCGGCGTCGGTGATGACGTCGACGGTGAAAGGAAAGCGAACCGAAGATGCCGAGAAGATTTTCGAGATCTTTCACAAGCTCGTGATGGGCGAGCCCGCCGGCCTGGGCGAGGCAGAATTGGGCCGCCTGGCCGCGTTCTCAGGAGTGTCGGAGTTTCCGGCGCGCGTAAAATGCGCGACGCTCGCATGGCACACGCTGCATAACGCATTGCAGGGCGAACAGGAAGTGGTGACCACCGAATGAACATGCGCGAAGAAGTGACCTTCAGCCGCAACACAGATGCGGTCATGATCCCGAGCGGAGAACGCGTGCTCGTACCCAATGGCTCCCACGCGACGATCACGCAATCGCTCGGCGGGTCATACACATTGATCACGGACCGCGGACTGATGATCCGCGTCGCCGGCCGCGAAGTCGAAGCGATCGGCAAGACTCCCGAGAATGTTCCGGACGTTACGCCGGGCGAGGCCCTGACACCGGAGAAACTCGAATCGCTCGTCTGGGATCAGTTGAAAACATGTTTCGACCCCGAGATCCCCGTCAACATCGTCGACCTCGGCCTCGTGTATCTGTGCGAGCTGGAGGAGGGCGAGGGCGGTGGCACGAACGTGAAGGTCAAGATGACGCTCACCGCGCCCGGATGCGGAATGGGCCCCGTGCTGGCTCACGACGTCAAACAGAAAATCGAATCGCTCCCCGGCGTGAAAACCGCCGACGTGGAAGTCGTGTTCGATCCGGCGTGGGATCGCAGCATGATGAGCGAGGCTGCCAAACTGCAGCTCGGAATGATGTGGTGAAAGCAGGCCTCAGGCGTCTGGCGTCAGGCCTCAGGAAACCTGACGCCCGACGCCTGACGGCCGACGACTCATCTGTGGTCCTGGAAGAACGTCCACTGGCCGACCGGATGTCCGGCCTGTAGCTGCTGCGCCTGCATCATTCCGTCGACCGCGGCGACGATTGCCACGATTCCCGAAACGATTCCGCAGCTCGCGAGGCCGAGGATCCAGACGCCGATCGCGACGTAGCCCTTCAGCTTCTGGCCCATGATGATGTAGCCCACGCCGCCGAACAGCAGCAGATTGAGCACGAGAACCAGAATCGGATCTTTTGGAGGCTGCGTCGGACGAACCAGCTCTTCGGGCTTTGATCCGCCGCTGCTGGGTACTGACGGAGGGGTATAAGAACCACCAGGTGTATCCATTTCGATCTCCTACATTTTGTCTGCGTAGTCGCTGAGCATTGGAACGCGGAGGCGCTGTCCGCTGGTGGCTTTGACGATGGCCAGAATGACCACCACGAGGTAGCCAATGGAAAGCAGGCACGGAACCCAGGATAAGAGGCAACCCAGCGCCGGAAAGAAATGCCCGACGATCCCGAAAATGATACAGACGGCGGTGATCGCGATCGCGAATATCAATCCGTTCTTCGCGTGCCACTGAACCTCGCGATCTTCTTTTTTCGCAACGAGAGGAATGATCGACAGAAACCAGAGATACGACAGGACGAGCATCGCAGTATCGCGGCTGCCGCCGCCCGGAGGTGGTGGTGGCGGTGTCGTGAATGACCCGCCGGGCGGTGGTACGTGAGGCGTTTCGCTCATTGCGTCTCCTTCGAGTTGCGGATTCTATCCAGTTTCCCGCAGGGCCGCGAGGCGTTTTTCAGCAATCAGCAGCGGCGCAACGATGAGCACGATCGAAAGAGCGATTGCAATCGCGATCGGAACGACGAATACGAGGACACTGCCGTAGTCGAGAGCAAAGAGACGCCAGAAAAAATACTGCACCACCGGACGTGCCATCAGCGCCATGAGCGCGCCGACGTAAGCGAGCGCGGCCGCCATGTACCCGAATCCCCCCAGCGATAAGCCGACCTGGAGCGGATTCTCCGCCGCGAAGTTCGGTGATAGCGCTCCAAGTCCGACTCCGAGGCTCACCAGGGTCGCGGCGAGAAGCGACGCGCCGATCAGGGTGAACAGCCAGACGACGACGCTCGCATGCATGATCAGATTTGCGAAGACGGTCAGCATCAGCGAAAGCGCGGTCAACGGAATCGTGTAGACGACGACCTTCGAGATCAGCAGACGTCGATACGAAACCGGCGCAGTCTGGAGAATCCAGAAGGCTTTTCCTTCCGACGAAATCGACGGGTAGGCGAAACGCAGACAGATCGCGGAGATGATGAAGCCGGCCATGCCGAGGTTCGCGTAGGCGATGATCGGCGCGCGCGCGTCACCGCCGAGCGGCAGCATGCGGACGTTGTAGAGGTAGAGAAACAACAGCGCGATCATCAGAAAGAGTTGCGACCATTGCGCGACGTCGCGCGTCAGCGTGCGTACTTCCTTTCCGATCATCGCCTGCGTCTGCCGGTCGAACGGTCGCAGCAGCCAGTCCGCGATCCGCGTGAATCCGCCGGCGCCGATCGCGGCCGGCGCCATGCTTTCCCGCGCGCGCACGAAGGCCTTGAAGTAAATCGGAGTGGCCATCGCGACAAATACGATTAAGAGAATGATCGCAGGGAGAATGATCTTCGGCGGAAAAAGAGCCGCCGTCTGCCCGCCGGCGACGGCGACCATCAAGTCAGCCAATGCAGTTCCCGGATAGCGCTCCATCGACGGCAGCTCGATCGCCTGAAGAGCGCGCGACAGATCATCCGTGCCGATGGGCATGAAGAAGCGCTCGGGACGGCTCATGCGAAACGCGACCACGGCAACCGTCATCACGAGAATCGCCAGCGAAGCGACGATCTGATGGACGCGCTGCACCGGAAAGTAGCGAACGAGCGCGATGATCACCCCACTTCCGAGCGTCACCGGAATCGCGAGCAGAAGCGCGAGATCGATGAGCACCACCGGAAAAAACCACAGCTTCACGTGGTATTGCCGCGCGAAGGCGATGAACATCGGGACGAGGAAGACGTAGATGATCGTCGAGCTCTGCACGAACGTCTTGGTCAGCCGGCCGACCACCAGCCGCCATTTCGGCATCGGCGCGGCGTGATACGTCTCCAGATCGAGGTCGGTGAAAAAAGCTCCGATGGCCGCAGTCATCGAGGACGAGAACAGCACCGCGACCGCGACCAGCATCGCCAGCGCGAGTACGTTGCGGAGAAGTCCCAGGGCGAAGAACGGCGACGTCGCTTCGATTTTCCCGACAGCGCCGAACAGCCGTTGAAAGAGCGCGAAGTCGCCGTACAAAAAAAGAGTGACGATAATTGTTGTGATCCCGAGTTTGACGAACGCTGCCCCGTTGAGTGGACGCAGTTTCGCGAGTGTGATGCGGAGAGGCCACATCAGGTCAGCGACCGCACTTCCTCGAACCAGCGCATCGTGCTGGCGTGACGCGCGGCACGGGAGCGCGCACGCTCGAGTCCGAGCTCGATCAGCCGCTCGATCAACCGGGAGTACTTGATCTCCGTGGCTTCCCACAGCTTCGGGTACATCGAGATCTTCGTGAAGCCGGGAATGGTGTTGATCTCGTTGACGAGGATGCGATTCGTTCCGCGCTCGAGAAAGAAATCGACGCGCGCGAAACCGGCGGCACCGATTGCGCGAAATGCCGCCACCGCGAGACGCCGCACCTCATCGGTCCTGTCTTTTGGCAATTTGGCGGGGATCACGAGTTGCGCTTTGTTCTCGACGTACTTGTCTTCGTAATCGTAGAACTCGCGGCCGGCGACGACTTCGCCGGGCAGCGAGGCTTCCGGCGCATCGTTGCCGAGGACCGAGACTTCGATTTCGCGGGCATCGACGCCGCGCTCCACCAGCGCCTTGTCGTCGAATCGAAACGCCTTCTCGATTGCCGCCGCCAGCACGTCCTCGCTTTTCACTTTCGTCACGCCGACCGAAGAACCGCCATTTGCCGGCTTCACGAAGTAGGGGAGTCGCAGCGCGTTGTTGACGGCGCGCAGAATCCGCTCGCGCTCGGTCCGCCAGTCGCGTTCGAGAACCTGCACGAAATCGACGATCGGAAGCTTGGCGACCGCGAAGATGCTCTTCATCGACGCCTTGTCCATGCCGATCGCGGACGCCGCGATGCCGCTGCCGACGTACGGGAGCCCGATCGTTTCGAGGTAACCCTGCAGCGTCCCATCTTCTCCGCCGGTGCCGTGGATCAGCGGAAACGCGATGTCGGGCTTCTGCGCCTGCACCCAGGTTTCGAACGAGTACGCGTCGTCGCCTGTGTCGCTGCGTTCGCTGCCTTCGAGGATGCGTGCGCTGCGAGCCGGCGCGATGAAGCGTCCGTCGCGCGCCATGCACAACGGAATGATCTCGATGCGGTCCTTGGACGCCGCATTCGCGACCGAGCGGGCGGAGAGAATCGAGACCTCATGTTCGGCGCTCAAACCACCGAAAATGAGAACGGTCCGGATCAAGAGTCCAGCGTCCGTTCCGTGAGCGCGCAGGACCTACTTGCCAAGAGGAATACTCCCGAGCAGGTACTTCAGATCGTCATCGCGCCAGCGGATTCCGCCGCCGAATGTGAATGCGGTGTCGTTGAGGACGTTGTCGACGCCGCTGCTGACAAAGAGCATCGGCGTGTTCGGCCTCTCGTGCCGGAAGATGTACTGCCCGTACAACCGCAGATGCGGATTGTTGTCCCGATGTTTGCCGAAGTCGAAGATCTCGCCGGTCACATGGATGCGATCGTTCAGGTGATAGTCGACAGCGCCGCCGCCGGTCGAGTCGAACAGGCCGACGCGAACGGCCAGCGGCTGCAGGTTCCATCCCGCCTGCGCGGAAAGGAGAAAACCACGCTCGAAACGCGTCTCGTTGATGATGGTGGTGGTGCTGTGGCCAGTGGCGGGTTCGGTGATCGTCAGCTGCGTGACTTTATCGCGCCGCTTTCCGACGGGATCGTCCGCCATTTCGATGTTGTAGAAACGATTGCGCTCGGGATTGGGAATCAGGCGCAGAGTGACGGCCGCCCGCGAGTTGCCCGTGACGCTCCCGACCTGGTTGTTCTTCGTGTTGCTCAACCCGGCGTAGTAGTCGCCTTTCATTCCGAGGTCGAGGGCGATGCGATTGGCACGTCCGAGCGTCGTGCGCAGCTCGTTGACGCCGCTTTCGACCGCCGACAGGGCGGTTGTCAGCCGTTGATGCGCCTCGTCGCTGTAGAGCAGCTTGCCGACGGTTCCCTCGCCGCTTCGAACCTGCCCGGTGATCGCATTCAGATTCTCGGTCGAAGTTTTCAAGTCTGTCGAGAGTTTGCGAAGGTTCTCGACGACCTGTTTGACGTCCTGCCGGTTATCTCCGACCGTGCCGTTGAGCGTGTTCGCAACTTTCTCGATCGATGACGTGAGCCTGGGAATCTCATTGCGCAGTTGCGCGGTGATCTCGCGCGCATTCGCGAGAGTGGCATCGACGTTGATTCGATTCGTGGCCACGAGATCGCGGACCTGCTCCGTGATCTGCCGGGCGTTTTCGACGATCTGTTGCAATCGCTGCTCACCTTGCGGGCCGGCGACCGCCGTGCGCATGGAGGCGGTGATCGCTTTGACGTCGGTCGCGATTGCCGAGATCTGGTTTGTGACGTCGTCGATGGAAGCCGGCTGCGAGCCTCGCAGCGTCGTGCCCTGCGCAAGCTCCGGCATCCCTATCGGACCCGGAACGATCTCGACGTATTTCTCGCCGAGGAGGCCGAGATTGACGACGCGCGCGAATGCTCCTTTGCGCAATTGAATGTCGCTGTCGATCGACATCGTCACGACCGCTTTTCCGTCGCCGCGAAGCTGAATGTCCTTCACGTCGCCGATCGGAACGCCGGCAACGCGGACTTTCGACTTGTTGTCGAGGCCGGCGACCGAATCGAAAACTGCCGTCACGATTTTCGTGCCCTTGCGATTCGGATGGATATCTTCGATCTTCAGAATGAAGTAGCCGAGGATCGCGAGGATGATCAGCATGAAGATGCCGACTCTGGCTGCGGATGACATCAGTGCACTCCGTTCGAACGATTGTAGAGCGGGTCGAGCCCGGCTTTGCGGAGCATTTGAAACAGCGAAGCAAGTGGCAATCCAACCACATTGGTGAAACTGCCATGAATCGAATCGATGAACATGCCGCCTAACCCCTGCGCAGCATAGGCTCCGGCCTTATCGCGCGGCTCGCCGGTCGCGACGTACCAATCAATGTCGTGGGGCGTCAACGGGAGCATCCGCACTTCAGTAGCGGTGACGTGGGTGTCGGCATAGACAGGTTCGACGCGTCGCAAGGTGACGCCGGTGAAGACGACGTGCGTGTCGCCGGAGATCGCGGACAGCATCCGCTTCGCATCCGCGTCGTCAACCGGTTTCTCGAGCACTTGATCGCCGAGTACGACGGTCGTGTCGGCGGCGATGATCCATCGAGTCGGATGTTTCTCTGCAATCGCGCGGGCCTTCTCCCGCGACAGCCGCGCCACATATTCCTCCGGAGTCTCGCCTTCCGCGCGGTTTTCCGGAATGTGGCTCGGCAGGACGTCGAATTCGAGGCCGATCGACTTGAGCAAATCGCGTCGTCGCGGCGACGAAGAGGCGAGTACGAATCGAACGCTCATCGCCGCGTGATGCTCAGGATGACGACAAACCGCGCGTCGGCGACGATCCGATAGAGGATACGCAATCCGTCGACGAGAAAACTCCAATAGCCGCGCAATGGATCGAACAGGGGGGCTCCGATGATCGGATCTTCATCGATGACTTCGAGTGTGCGCCGGACGGCCGCGCGCTCATCGTCGTTGAGCGATTTCCACTGCGGAAGAACGCTCTCCGCGATCCGCAACCGATCATTCCACAAACAGATCCTCCGGCAACAGCATCACCCCGCGCTTCACTTCATCCTCGGCTATCTCGATCTGGCGGCGAAGATCGGCGTTGTTCGATACTTCGATGGTTTCGCGGAGCGCCAGGTATTCGTCATGCGAAATCAGAATCGCGACGGGTTTTCCGTCGCGCCCGAATACCGTTCTTTTTCCGCTGACCTCGCACTCAGCGACGAGCTGACGCACGTCGGGGGGCAGATCGAGGATCTCGAGTCGTTTTTCCATCGCCGAACAGGCTCTTCAAATACTCACGAAACTCGGTCGCCAGCGCCGGGTGTCGCAGCGCGTAGTCGACAGTGGCCTTCAGATATCCGATTTTTTCTCCGGCGTCGTAGCGCCGGCCTTCGAAAACATAGCCGTAGAAGTCTCCCTGCTGAACGAGCTGCCGCAGCGCGTCCGTCAGTTGAATCTCCCCGCCCGCCCCGCGCCCCGTCTTGTCCAGAAG
>JALYZI010000193.1 GCA_030948915.1 Acidobacteriota bacterium | reverse complement strand
TGCAGATGTAGACGTTCGGTCCCGCGACGAGCTTCTCGACATCGTTCTCGCTCTTTCCGCAAAAGGAACAACGCAGATTGCGGCGCATTGGTCACCTCCACTAAAGGGATATTACGACGGCTAACGGACTCGCCACTCAGCGGCGTGGCCCGCGACGCGACATGGTAACGCACTCGCGATGCAGCGACGTAGCGGGCCGCGTCCGCTGCAGTGGCTTAGTTGGGCGTCGGTTTGCCGCGAGCGTCCGTGCGGTGATATTGCGTGCTTCCCAAGGAGACGACGTTTGCGACAGCCGGTGGTAATTCCGGCGGCTCACTATTTAGCGCGTGAAATTCCGCGCGACGTTCAGCTTCCTTGGCACGTTGTGAATCCCCGCGGCGTCGATACGCTTCCGCGAGCTCGAAATAGATACGTGACAATTCGGCGTGCATGTCGAACCGCGGAGAACCAGGGCGTTCGGGTCCGGCCAGACGGGCGAACAGCTCACTCCAAAATAGCTCGTGGCGAATGCGCCACAGTGGTCGACCTCGAGTTCTCATGAGACGCCTAACTTGTTATTGAGCCCCACCCGCTCCTCCCTCGAAAATCTCGCGGTGACGGATATCGGGCGAAAGGCTCGCGATGGGAAGGATCGTAACATGCCCTCTGCGAACGGGTTGCGGGAGTGGGTTTGTCATCACAGCGCGTTATCCGTCATCCCGCGACGGCGAAAATGCCTCCGGCGCGCCGAGGGCGTCCAACGGGCTTCGCACTCCCGATGCACCCAGACCGAGAACGTGCGTGTAAATCATCGTCGTCTTTACGTCGGAGTGACCCAGCAGCTCCTGCACCGTGCGAATGTCGTGACCCGACTCCAGAAGATGCGTCGCAAAGGAGTGACGCAGCGTGTGCGGCGTCGCCACCTTCGCAATCCCTGCGCTCCGCACCGCGTCGTGCACCGCGCGCTGGATGACCTGCTCCCCCACATGATGCCGCCGCTCGATTCCGCTTCGCGGATCGATGCTGCGCTTTGCCGCGGGGAACACCCACTGCCATGACCACGACGCATTCGCATTCGGGTACTTCACCTCCAGCGCGTCGGGCATCCACACTCTCCCGAATCCCTCACTCACGTCGCGATCATGCAGGGCACGCACCCGCTCCATGTGCTGCTGTAACCCCGCCGATAACACCCGCGGCAACGTCGTCGTCCGATCCTTGTTTCCCTTGCCCGCCCGCACCACCACCTCGCCCGTCTCGAAGTCGAGGTCCTTCACTCGTAAACGCAATCCCTCCAGCAACCGCATGCCGGTTCCGTAGAGCAGCCGCGCCACGAGCTGCGCCGTCCCGCTCATCTCGCCGAGCAACCACCGCACCTCTTCGCGCGTGAGCACCACCGGCGCGCGCTCCCTCCGCGGCGCACGCACGAGCTCCGTCAGCCATGGCACTTCCTCGCCCAGCACGTCGCGGTAGAGAAAGAGGATCGCTGCCAGCGCCTGACTCTGCGTCGACGCCGACACATGCCGCTCGACAGCCAGATGCGTGAGGTAGGCGTTGATCTCGTCGGCCCCCATCACGCTCGGATGTTTTTTTCCATGAAAGAGAATGAAGCGCCTGGCCCACTGCACGTAGCTATCCTCGGTGCGGATGCTGTAGTGCCGCACCCGGAGCACCGCGCGCATGCGGTCGAGGAGTTTCACCGGTTCCATCGCCGATGCCGAGGCTCCCTCGGAGCGCGCGCATTGTCAAACGTTCTACACCGAGTAGCGGGACGCAATCACTCCGGACAGGCCCCGCCCTTATCAACCCACTCGCGCATCTTCTGCGTAAATTCGGCGTAGCTCATCGGCGGTGTCGTTCGCCCATCGCCCGGATCCCAGCCCCACTTCACCAGCGGAGTCTCGAGGTGATCGATGACGCCGTGGAGGCTCTTTCCACCGTTGGTCGCCGGATTTTTCATCTGCCGGCACAACTCCCCTGCCGTTTTTCCTTCGAAGACCAGCTTCATCGCCGGCAGCGGCATATGCCAGTCGTGGACTCCCGGCGGCATGTTGGCGCCGCGAAGGTTCGTGTCCTGATGGCAGGTGTCGCACTTCATGCCGTACTTGCCGTGTCCGGCCCCGCCTCGCTTCACGTTTTGAAGGTGGACGTGACTGTCGTCCCCCTGCAGCGGCTGGTCGGCCGCCGGATGACAATTCATGCAGCGCGGGTGCATCAATACTGTATACGCGGCGCGGAAAGCCTCGCGCGCGGCGGCATCATCGCGCTGGCTTGTCGCGGGATGCGCAACCGTCGGTAGAAGCAGAGCGGCAACGAGCGAGATCCACTCCATGACAAACCTCCTCTACGCTTTCAGCTCTTCGGCGCGAATGGGCAAGCGGCGGACCCGCTTTCCGGTCGCGGCGAAAATCGCGTTGCAGACAGCGGGAGCAACCGGCGGCACACCCGGTTCGCCAACGCCGCCCATCTTCTCGTTGCTCGAAACGATGTGCGTTTCGACGACGGGCATCTCGTTCATCCGCAGCATCTGATAATCGTGGAAGTTGCGCTGTTGCACGCGCCCCTTCTCGAAAGTGATCTGGCCGTAAAGCGCGGCCGTCAGGCCGAAGACCACCGCCCCTTCCATCTGCGCGCGGATCGTGTCGGGATTGACGGTTGGCCCGCAATCGATCGCGCAGACGACGCGGTGCACTTTGACTTCGCCCTTCTTCGAGACGGAGACTTCGGCGACCTGCGCGATGTAGCTCCCGAACGAATCGTGCAATGCGATCCCGCGATATCGCCCTTGCGGCAGAGGCTTTCCCCATCCGGCTTTTTCTGCCACGAGATTGAGAACGCCGAGGTGCCGCGTGTTTTTGCCGAGCAGAGAGCGGCGGTATTCGTAGGGATCCTTGCCGGCGGCGTGCGCTAATTCGTCGATAAAACTCTCGATGACGAAGGCAGTATGCGAATGGCCCACCGATCGCCACCACAATGTCGGGACGCCGGAAGGAGCCTGCTTCCATTCGACCTGCACATTGGGAACGTCATACGGCAGATCGGACGCGCCTTCGACCGCGGTCTCATCGACGCCGTTCTTGACGATGAAAGACTCGAACGGCGTTCCCATCATGAATGACTGGCAAACAATCCTCTGCTGCCAGGCGACCGGCTTGCCGTCGGCGCCGAGGGCGGCGCTGATCGAGTGGAATGCGGCGGGGCGATAGTAGCCGCCGCGAATGTCGTCCTCGCGAGTCCAGATGACTTTGACCGGTGACTTGACCGCTTTCGAGACTTGAACCGCTTCCTGGACGAAATGACAATCGGGAACAGCGCGGCGCCCGAAACCGCCGCCTAACAACATCGTGTGGATCTTGACCTGCTGCGGTTTCAATCCCGCAGTCTGCGCAGCGACGATCTGTTCCATCGTCTGAAACTGTGTGCCGGTCCAGACATCCGCGCCGTCGGCCCGGACATCGGCGACACAATTGAGCGGCTCCATCGGTGCGTGCGCCAGGTACGGGAATTCGTAGACAGCTTCCAGCTTCGTGGTGGCCTGCGCCATCGCCGCCGCTGCGTCGCCTTCCTTCTTCGCGACCGCGCCCGGCTGCTTTGCGAGCTCCGCGTATTGATCGCGCTGCGCTGCGCTATCGAGTCCACTGAGCGGACCCTCGTCCCACACGACTTCGAGCGCTTCGCGTCCTTGCTTCGCCGCCCAGAACCCATTCGCTACCACCGCCACCCCTCGGTCGATCTGCACGACGTCCCGCACTCCGGCAACGGCTTTTGCCTTGTCGGCGTTGAAGCTTCGCACTTTGCCGCCGAAGACCGGCGGCCGCTCGACGACCGCGACGAGCATGTTCGGAAGCGTGACATCGAGACCGAACATGGCTTTGCCGTTGACCTTCTCGGGCGTGTCGAGGCGTTTTGTCGGTCTGCCGAGCAGTTTGAAATCTTTCGGATCCTTGAGCGTGACGTTCTGGGGCGCCGGCATCGTCGACGCCTTCTCGGCCAGCTGGCCGTACGACAAGCGCCGCTTGGTCGCCTCGTGAATCACGTATCCGTTTTGCGTACGGAGCGACGTCGGATCGACATTCCACGTGGCTGCGGCCGCGGCGACGAGCATCGCGCGCGCAGTGGCGCCGGCTTTTCGCAGACGATCGTACTCGGACCATGTGCTGGAGCTGCCGCCGGTCATCTGGATTCCGAATGCGGTGTGGTTGTAGACCGCGTCGACGGGCGCCGACTCCACGCGGACCTTGCTCCAGTCAGCATCCAGCTCTTCGGCCACCAGCATCGGCATCGCGGTGTAAACGCCTTGTCCCATTTCAGAGTGATTGACGATCACGGTCACCCAGCCGTCGGTGCCGATCCGGATGAACGCGTTAGGCGCAAACGTCGTGTCTTTCTGTTGCGCACTCAGGCGATTGCCGAGGGGAAGATAAAGACCGATGACGAGACCGCCGCCCGCGACCGCTCCGGTCTTGAGAAAATCGCGGCGGCTGAGGTCGAGAACCTCCGTCATTTCTCACCTCCCCCGGTTTTCATCTGCGCCGCCAGGTGAATCGCGCTTCGGATGCGCTGATACGTCCCGCAGCGGCAGACGTTGCCGCTCATCGCATCGTCGATGTCCGCGTCGGTCGGCCGGGGATTCTCGCGCAACAGGACGGCGGCCGACATGATCTGACCCGACTGGCAATATCCGCACTGCGGCACATCGTGCGCGATCCACGCGCGCTGCAGCGGATGGCTGAGATCGGATGAAAGGCCTTCGATGGTGGTGACCTCTTTGCCGGCCGCGCGTGACACGGGAGTGACGCACGATCGCACCGCCTGGCCGTCGAGATGGACCGTGCACGCGCCGCAAAGCGCCATCCCGCAGCCGAACTTCGTTCCGGTCAATCCAAGATTTTCTCGAAGGACCCACAGCAGCGGTGTGTCGGGGTTTACATCAACCGATTGCGCTTTGCGGTTGACTTTCAACTTGATCATGATGGCCTCCGCATCCATAACTATATGTCCAGCGGAGCTACGGACGGAATCCCGAGCGCAGCTCCCGCGGTTCCGTGGACGCCAAGCTGGACGCTCTGGTTACCGCCCAGACCGCCGTGTCGAGGCGATGTCCGGAATTGCACAGACCGCAATTCTTTACGGGCGTACTGTTCGGACGTGACCACAATCCTGATTGTTGAAGACAACGAATTGCTCGCGCGCCGGCTCCGACGCAGAGGTTACGAGGTGATGGTCGCCGTCGACGGAGAAATGGGGATCGCGATCGCCCGGACCCAGGCACCAGACTTGATTCTGGACATGATTGACGGTTGGGAAACCACCCGGCGATTGAAGGCAGACGCGCACCTCAGGCACATTCCCGTCATTGGACTCACGGCGCAGGCGACCGCGACGGAACGCGAAAAAGCAATGGAGGCAGGATGCGACGATTACGACAGCAGGCCCATCGAGCTGACGCGCCTTCTCGCGAAAATCATCACGCTGCTACTTGTAGGCCGGCCCTCCGCACCACACGCGGCGAGCGTTCGCATCGGGAGGACTGCCTCGTGAAGGTCTATCGCGCGGCATAGCCCAGAATGCACTACCGGCAACTCGAGGCGGCTTTCTCTGCATTCAGAAGAGATCGCGCCTCACGTTTCGGCGCCGCGCTCGCGTTTTACATCGTTTTATCCATCGCTCCGCTCGCCGTGATTGGCATCGGCGTCGCGGCGCTGATCTTCGGACGACACGCGGCCGAAGGAGTCATTTTTCCTCAGATCGCGAGCACGCTCGGCCCCGCGACCGCAAGCGCGGTCGAGGACATGGTGAAGAATGCCGCCGCGCCGAAGGTCGGTTTCATCGCTTCGGCTCTCGGCCTCGTGACGCTCTTTTTTGGCCTCATGGGCATTTACGAACAGATCAAGGACGCGCTGAGGACGATCTGGAAAGTCGAGCGCGCCAAGACGGTCGGGTTTTGGGCGACGGTCGTCGCGCGCGTTCGCGCGATGGCGCTCGTGCTGGGCGTCGCCTGTTTGCTCTTCGTCGTCATCTCCGCGGATGCCGCAATCGCCATCACCGGCAAGTACGCCGGGCATCATCTTCTTGGGGGCGAGGCGCTATGGCAGGGGGTGCAGCTTCTCGTATCGGTCGCCGTCCTGACTGTCCTGTTCGCGATCGTGTTTCGCTATATTCCGATCGCGAGAGTGCCGTGGCGCGACGTGGTGCCTGGCGCGGTGTTCACAGCGTTGCTCTTCGTCGTCGGGAAGTTCGCACTCGGCCTTTATCTGGGCAAAGCGGCTGTCGGATCGAGTTACGGCGCAGCGGGATCTTTTGTGGTCGTTCTGTTGTGGGCCTACTGGTCGGCGCAGATCTTTTTCTTCGGCCTGGAGTTCACGCACGTTTACGCCGAGCGCGATCTACATCGAGCCTGACGCCGCCACGACCCAGCTTTTCTGCAACGCGACGCGCTCGGTGTCCGCCGGCCAAAGGCTGAGCGGAAGATAAAAGTAACCATCACCGGCGTCGCGTGCTTTTCTGATCAACTCCGTCAGACTTCTGCAGCAACCGCCGCTGCGACGGACAGAGTCTCGCTCGAATTGCACGCCGGTTCGCTCGGCAAAGCCGGCGTAAACACGGATCTCGGCGAATAATCGTTGTGTCAGCATGAATTCATTTGCCGGTTGAGGCGTCTCTCGACATTGGTGACTCCCTGGCCGTACCGCTTTGTAACCATAGCGCGATTCCGCAGCACTAGCTGTTCAAAACCGCACAGTCAATCGTGGAGGATCACGTTGAGAAGCGAGCTGTGCACTTCGAGTCCGCCGTTGTACTCGATGAATCCGAGTTTGCGGAAACGGTTCATGAAGAAATTCACGCGGGACCGCGTCGTCCCGATCATCTCCGCAAGGACTTCCTGGCTGATCTTCGGGATCACATTCTCCGGCCGGCCTTCCTTGCCGAAGTGGGCCAGCAGCAACAGAATCCGGGCCAGTCGCTTTTCGCTCGAATTGAAAAGCTGATCGACGAGGTCCGCCTGGATCCGAACGTTTCGCGCGAGGAGGAACGAGACGAAGACGTCGGCGAACGCGTGTTCCTCATGCAGCACTCTGACCATTTCCTTAGATTCGATGCGCATCAGTGTGCAGCGTGTGAGCGCCGTGGCGGTCACGAGGCGCACCCGCTCCGCTGCGGCGATGCATGACTCTCCCACGAAGTTCCCGCCGTCCAGCAGCGCGACGGCCGCCTCCTTGCCACGCTGCGAGACGACGGTCAATTTGACGTTGCCCTTCTTGATGTAGAAGACGGCGTCCGCCGGATCTCCCTGGGAGAAAAGAACCTGATCCTTTTTGAGTTCGATCAGAGTTCTGCCGACTCCCGCTTGATCGAGGAAGACCTCGGGATCAAATGCCGCAGTCTTTCGGCTTGAGGAAACGCTCTTCATTCCGCTCACAGCCATGCCTACACGATAGCACCGCGAGAGACCAGTCCTGAGTCCTTAGTCCTGAGTCCTGAGTCCTGAGCGGTTTCGGGTGGGACTCAGGACTCAGGACTCAGGACT
>JALYZI010000122.1 GCA_030948915.1 Acidobacteriota bacterium | reverse complement strand
GTGGGTGTGCTATGGTCTGCGCGTTGCAAAGAGTCCGCTGTCTGAGGTGAGTTTTGGGGATTTCGGCAATCATCGCCGCGTACAACGAAGAGAAGACGATCGCCGAAGTCCTTACGGTACTGACACGTAACCGGCTGATCGACGAAGTCATCGTCGTCAGCGACGGCTCGACGGATTCCACTGTCGACATCGCCCGTTCGTTCGACGTGACCACCCTTGCCCTGCGCGAAAACCGCGGCAAGGGCTATGCGATGCGAGTCGGCGTCGACTACGCACGCCACGACATCCTCTTCTTCGTCGACGGCGACATGTTCAACCTGACCGACGATCACATCGCCGCACTCATCCGTCCGGTGATGCGCGACGAGTGCGACATGAACATCGGCGTCAGAAGTCGCGGTCCGATCCGAAACTTCTTTCACCTGCAGATGAAGGTCGGACCGGTTCTTTCCGGAATTCGCGTCATGCGCCGCGGTGTGTGGGATACCGTTCCGGTTCGGTATCAGGAACGTTTCAAGATCGAGGCGGCCCTCAACTTTTTCTGTTCGCATGCCGGCTTCCGCCAGCGTCAGACGGTCATCCACAACCTCGGACATCTCATCAAAGAGACGAAGCGCGGCATGTTGCCGGGGCTCACCGCCCGTTGGGAAATGAGCCGCGAAGTGTTCCTCCTCCATTGGGATCTCTACGTCTTCGCTACGTGGCAATCCGACCTGGCGGAGCAGTCGGCAGTCCTGCCGGTTGCGGAGTACGATCTCTTCGAGTGATGTCGCGCCGCAGCGCGCTCCTGATTCTGACAATCGGTCTGGCGTGCGCACCACGCTCGCGCTTTCTCGACCGCAGCGTCACGCTGGGCGATCACCAATA
Source organism: Acidobacteriota bacterium (assembly GCA_030948915.1). GTDB lineage: Bacteria > Acidobacteriota > Thermoanaerobaculia > Gp7-AA8 > Gp7-AA8 > Gp7-AA10. The sequence continues at coordinate 7,341 of JALYZI010000122.1, read as the reverse complement.
TCGCTACCGCGTCTGGCTGCCGCCGCATTACACGAAGCTGCACCACTGGCCGGTCGTTCTTTATCTGCACGGCAGCGGCGAAAGAGGAGACGACAACCTTCGCCAGGTGACCATCGGCCTCGGTCCCGGGCTCGAGCACTTCAGCGACCGGTACAAATCCGTCGTCGTTTTTCCGCAATGCCGCCTCGGTCACGAGTGGTATGGCGAAATGGAATTGCAGGCGATGGCCGCGCTCGAAGATTCGATCCGCGAATTTCACGGCGACCGGCGGCGCGTCTATCTCACCGGAATCTCGATGGGAGGGTCGGGCGCGTGGTACCTGGCGCGTCATCGGCGTAAGTTTGCCGCTGTTGTTCCGATCTGCGGAGAGGTCGCGCGCGATCCGACCGATCCCTTTCCGATCGAGCCTCCTCCCGACGTCGCGCGGATCGTCGGTGCGTCCGATCCCTACGCCGCGCTCGCGCAAGCGATCGATCGAACGCCGGTGTGGGCGTTTCACGGAGCGGATGACATCGAAGTGCCGGTGACCGAATCGCGCAACATGGTGGAGGCGCTGCGTCGAAACGGCGGAAATGTCACGTACACCGAGTATCCGGGCATCGGTCACAACGCGTGGGATCTGGCGTATGCCGACGCGGGCCTGACGCGCTGGCTGATGCAGCAGCGGCTGCGTTAGTCGGGATACTGCGAGAGCTCGCGGATAAAGACTTTTTGAAACGAGCCGGCCGCCGATTCGAAATACGCGATCCCTCGAACGCTGACCGGTTCGGCCTCGCGCGGACCGCGGCCCCATGAGAACGCCTTGGCCCAGAACGAGACGACGCCGATGCTATTCGGTGGAATCGCCTGCTTGAAATTGTAGAAGTCGCGGCGAAGGCTGTACGCCCCGCCTCCCGGATTGATCGACTGAAGGTTGACGCGGACGAGCGTGATCGTCTCCGCCGAATTGTTCTGGATCGCCATGTCATATTTGATTTCGATCGGGCCGTACGGATATCCCAGTTGCGCCGGACCGACCGCCTGCTCGAGGCCGATGGCCGGCTCGGGGTGTTTCGGCTTCGAATCCGCCTGTTGCGAGCTTGCGCAGGATGTAAAGAGAGCCGTGGTGAGTAGCAGCAGTGGGAAATGCTTCATTGGCTGCCGATTCTAAGTCAGGACGAGATCTTGCTTTAGAGAAACGCGTGACATCTTTGGATATCGATCGAGTGACTTCTACGTTAGAACCGGACGCGCCGGTGGTGATGCATCAGAACTGGCATCACCTTTTGTTCCTCCACTGGGAAGTTCCCGTCGAGGAATTGCAGAGGGTCCTGCCGCCGGAGCTGACAGTCGACACGCACGAAGGCAAGGCGTACGTCGGACTCGTTCCGTTCACCATGACCGGAGTCCGGCCCGTGCTGACGCCGCCCTTGCCGTGGATCTCGAGTTTTCACGAGGTCAACGTTCGGACCTATGTTCATCTTCGCGGACGCGATCCGGGAGTCTGGTTTTTCAGTCTGGATGCTTCGAGCTCGATCGCGGTCGCGGCTGCGCGAGCGGCCTACAAGCTGCCGTACTTCCACTCCAGCATCGACTTTCTTGCTTCGAGCGAAGCGATACCGACGATCGATTTCGTCTCGCATCGCGATGACCCGCGCGGAGCGGGACCGGCGAATCTGCGTGTCCGGTATCGCCCGGAGGAAGGAATCGTGACGCGCGGCAATCCCGGCACGATCGAGCATTTCCTCATCGAGCGCTACATTCTCTACACCAGCGACGACCAGCATCACGTGCATCGCGCGCGCGTGCATCACCAGCCGTATCCCGTTCAGCGCGCCGACGTCGATCTCTTCCAGGAGACGCTGATCTGGGCGGCCGGAGTGCGCCGTTCCGAGGCCCAGCCGCTGCGGCATTACGCCAGCGAGGTGAATGTGAAGATCTACCCGCTGGAAAGGTGCTGAGGCTCCGGCATTTGTTAGGATTCGATGTTTGGTATCCAAGACGAATTCGCTGCGTCATCGTCTCGAATTCGAGAAGCTGATCTCCTCGATTTCGACGAACTTCATCAACCTTCCGCCGGAAGAAATCGATAACGGCATTCGCGAGGCGCTGGGGACAGTCGGACGGTTCATCAACGCCGACCGCAGCTACGTTTATCTCTTTTCTGAGGATCGCCAATCAGCCCGCATGGCGTATTCGTGGACAGCCTTGGAGGGAGCATCGTCGTCGGACCGGCAGGTCGCAGTGGCTGAGTTTCCATGGACGATGCAGCGGCTGCTGCAGTTTCAGCACATTGCGATCGAAGTGGACGACATGCCGGACGAGGCCGCCAAAGAACGCCAGGCTTACGAGGCCGCCGGCAATCGCAGCGTCGTCGTCGTCCCCATGGTTTACAACCGCGAGACCCACGGCGTCCTCGGCGTCGGAAGCGCGTCGAGCCTGAAATGGTCCGAGGAGGTGGTGGCGCTGCTCAGGATCACGGGCGAGATCTTCATCAACGCGCTGCAGCGCAATCGCGTCGAGCGCGCGCTGCGCGAGAGCGAGGCGCGCTATCGGCTGATGGCGGAGAACTCGACCGACATCATCTCGCGCACGACGACCTCGGGTGTCATCCTCTATGCCTCGGACGCTTCGCGCCGTCTCCTCGGTTACGACCCGGCGGAACTGGTCGGCAAACCGATTTACGAATTCATGCATCCCGACGATCGCGAGGAGACGCGCCACCTCTCTTTTCTGATCAACGAGACGACACCGACGACATACACATACCGGCTCATCAAGAAGAGCGGCGCCGCGGTGTGGTTCGAGACCACCAGCCGTTCGGTTCGCAATGCGTCGACGAACGAGGTCGATGAATTCATCAGCGTCTCCCGCGATATCACTGAGCGAAAAATCGTCGAGGAGCAGATCGAGCATCAGGCTTACCACGACGCGCTCACCGGCTTGCCGAATCGGCGGTTGTTTCGCGATCGCCTGACGATCGCGCTGGCGCACGCGCGGCGAATGGACACTCCGTTGGCGGTCGTCTTTCTCGACCTCGACCGATTCAAGGACGTGAACGACAGTCTCGGACACAGCTTCGGCGACGAGCTGCTGAAGGCGATTGCGATCCGCCTCAAGACCGCGCTGCGCCAGGAGGACTCGATCGCCCGGATGGGCGGCGACGAGTTCACGATTCTGATCGCGAATCTCAAGACACCCAACGACGCCGCGAAGATCGCGCAGAAGATTCTCGAGGTCGTGGCGCAGCCGCTTCGCATCGAAGGTACGGAAGTGTTCATCACGACCAGCGTGGGTATCGCGCTGTTCCCCAGCGACGGCGACACGGCGGAAGCGCTGCTGAAGAATGCCGATCACGCGATGTATCGCGCGAAGGAGGCCGGGCCAAACCTAGTGCAGCTCTTCACGCCTTCGATGAATACCCGCGCGGTGGAGCGCATGTCGCTCGAGAACAGCCTGCGTTACGCGATCGAACGCGGCGAGTTCACGCTGCACTATCAGCCGGTCATTCAGGTCGCGACGAACAAGATGGTGGGGACCGAGGCGTTGCTGCGCTGGAATCGCCCGGGTGGCGAGCCGATCGAGCCGAAGGAGTTCATTCCGATCGCCGAAGAGACGCGGCTGATCGTCCCGATCGGCGAGTGGGTGCTCCGCGAAGCGTGCAAGCAGGCGAAGCGATGGCAGACGGAGTATCCCGATCTTCGCATGTCGGTGAATCTCTCGCCGCGTCAGTTCCAGCACACCGATCTGCTCAAGATGATCATGGCTGCGCTCGAAGAGTCGCGCCTCGCGCCGCGCGAGCTGCAGCTCGAGATCACCGAGAGCGCGGCGATGCAGAATTCCGAACGCACCATCGCGACACTCAATCGCCTCAACGAGATGGGCGTTCAGCTCGCGCTGGACGATTTCGGGACCGGACATTCATCGCTGAGTTACCTGCGCCGCTTTCCGATCCACAGCGTCAAGATCGATCAGGAATTCGTGCATGCCATCGACTGGAGCGCCGCCGATCGCGCGATTGTGTCGGCGATCATTGCGATGGCGCGAGGCCTCAAGCTGCGCGTGGTGGCGGAAGGCGTCGAGACGGAGGCGGAACTGGCGTTCCTGCGATCGGCCGGATGCGAGGAAGTGCAGGGATTCCTGATGGGACGCCCGGCGCCGGTTTAACGCTCCTGTCATACTTCCGCCACAATCGCGTCCAGAATTTTCCTTTCCCTCTCCCCACGTACGCCCAATTGCCGGCCTCTATTGAATGCGGAGCGGTATCGACATGATTCGTAAAGCGACAGTTTGCATCCTCCTCATGCTGGTGGCGGCCGGCGCTGCTGCGGCCGACAACAAGCTCACGGTTGTCAAAGCAGGTCCCGTCGGCGAGATCGCCAGCCTCGCTGAAGCGAACGAGATTCGGGTCGTCTTCTCGGAGCCGATGGTTGTCCTCGGCAAAATCCCGAAAGTCGTTGCCGCTCCTTTCTTTCACATCTCGCCGGCGGTGCATGGAACCTTCCGCTGGTCGGGCACGACCACATTGATCTTCACGCCCGATCCGAGCGCGCCGCTGCCGTTCTCGTCGAAATTCGACGTCCTGATCGACGACACCGCGAAAGCGATCAGCGGCAAGACGCTCGACCATGCGTACAACTTTTCATTCACGACGCCGACCATCGCACTGCTCAGAACCGATTTCTATCGCAGAGGCGGCCGATTCGATGCGGCGGTCGTGATCTCTTTGCTTTTCAATCAGCCGGTCGACGCCAAAATCGTCGGCCCCCACCTGCAGCTTCGAACCAAGAGTCACGAATTCAAGGATCCCGATCCTCCTCGGGAAAAGGATCCGGCGTTCGATACGAAACTGGCCGCCGCGCAGGCAGCAGCAGCATCCGACGGCGCTCCGATTCTGTCGTTCTTCCCGACCGATTGGGACAAGAAGCGATTTCCTGCGGCACCGGTTCGACTGGTCGTCGAAACGAAGCCGGGAGTTCCGCCCGACTCGTGGATTCAGGTCTACCTCGACGATCAATTGGCCGAAGGAGCGGGCAACGTCGCGAGCGGCCGGTCGCAGTCATTCACCATCCAGTTGACGCCGACGTTCTTCGTGTCAGGCATCGAGTGCAAATCGGCATGCAATCCCGAGAATTACAACCCGATCACGCTGCGAACTTCCGCGAAGTGGGAACAGATTCGCAACGCGATCACCGTCGTCGACACGACCGATCCGGCGCATTCGGTTCCGCTCGTGCCCGGGAAGCGGGAGGTTCCCGATTGGCGAAATGTGACGAACGCGGTGAGTCTCGATGAATTGGGATTCTCGCTGCTGCCCGCGCGCACATACTCGATCCGCGTCGATCCGAATCTCGAATCGGAAGATGTCCAAAAGCTCGGCTACACCTGGCAGACGGTCGTCGAGTACTGGCACAAGATGGCCTTCCTCAGCTTCGGCGACGGCCATGGTGTGTGGGAGTCGACCGGCGGCTCTGTGCTGCCGTTCCACGCGCGGAACTATCTCAATACGACGCAGTGGCTGATGCCGCTGACGGTCGAGCAGATGATGCCGACGATGCTGGATCTCGAGAAAGAGGGCTTCCACAAGACGCCGGCCACCACTCCGATCCCGCGCAAGCTCGCACCTGTTCCGGACAAGATTCAATCGTACGGGTTGGATCTGAAGCCCGCGCTCAACGCCAACGGTCACGGCTTCGTGTGGGCGGCCGTCAAATCAGGCGACCCGATTCCGCATGCACGCCGGATGACGGACGAACATCAACAGCCCGACACGACATCGACGCTGGTACAAGTCACGAATTTTGGGATATCCGTCAAGGACAGTCCGCAGAACACTCTGGTCCTCGTGACGCGTCTCGACACCGCCGCGCCGGTGCCCGGAGCGAAAGTCTCGATCCGCACGACCGACAACAAGGTTTTCTGGACCGGCATGACCGACGAACATGGAATCGCGATCGCGCCTAACACCGATCTGCGCGCCGAGCGCAAGGAACCGAAGCCGGAGGAGGACGAGTACGTCAACGAATGGAATGCGCTCAGCGATCTGCATTTCATCGTGGTCGCGGAAAAGGACGGCGACACCGCGTACGCCGCGAGCAACTGGAACGACGGCCTGCAGCCGTGGGAATTCGGAACGAGCTTCAATCTCGCGGAATCGAATCCGTTGCTGCGCGGAAAAATCTTCACCGATCGCGGCGTCTACAAACTCGGCGAAGAGGTGCACTTCAAAGCCGTGCTGCGCAGCGACACGCCCGGCGGGATTCAACTCCTGCCGGCCGAGGCGCCGGTGGAGATCAGCGTCCGCGACAGCCATGACAAAGAAGTCGACAAGCGGACCGTGAAGGTCAACGAATGGAGCAGCGCCGAATGGACGATGACCGTCCCCGCCGACGGCGTGTTAGGCACGTATCGCGTCATGGGAAGAGCGAAGACGCAGCGTCTGCGCGCGTACGGAGATTTTCTCGTGGCGGCCTATCGCCGTCCCGATTTTCGCGTCGATGTGACGCTCACCGCGCCGGCCTCGCTCGCCGGAACGAAACTCGCGGGCACGATCACAGCGCAGTATTTGTTCGGCGCGCCAATGTCGAGCCGGCCGGTGCAGTGGACGTATTCGAAATCACCGCTCTACGACGTGACGGCCGCGATCCGCAACCGTTTCCCCGCCGACCAATTCGCATTCCTCGGCCGCGACTACGACGACGCACCGATCACGACGCAGACGATTGCGAAGAAGGACGCCAGGGTCAACGCGAAGGGACAGGTCAAGCTCGATCTCGACACCGAGTTGAAAGCGGGCTGGCCATGGAGCTACACGCTCGAGGGAGATGTCGCCGACGTCTCCCGCCAGCACATCGCGAATCGCGCATCGTTCCGCGTCGATCCCACACCGTGGTACATCGGCGTCAAAGTTCCTCCGTACTTTGCCGAAGCGGCGAAGGGAATCGACACGTCGATCGTTGCCGCTGCGCTCGGCGGTGAACCTGCGCCAGGCGTGACCGTGACCGTCGATCTGCATCGCATCCAATGGAACAGCGTGCGCACATCCACAGGCAACGGTTTTTACAACTGGGACACGAAGCGCAAAGAAATCCCGTCCGGCACGTGGACGATCACGACCGAAGCGCAGCCGGTACCGCTGCATGTTCCGATGGCCGAGGGCGGCGAGTATGTGCTGATCGCGCACGCGTCCGACGCGCAGGGCCGATCGACGACGACGCGCACCTGGTTCTATGCGCTCGGACCGGGTTACACGGCGTGGGCACGCTACGACAGCAACCGCATCGATCTCATCCCCGAGAAGAAAAACTATCGCCCCGGCGAGAGCGCGCGAATCATGATCAAGTCGCCGTGGGAGCGCGCGAC
>JALYZI010000185.1 GCA_030948915.1 Acidobacteriota bacterium | reverse complement strand
GCTGGAGTCTGACTCCCCATCGCAGCAGCAGGTCCTGAAGGCTTCACCTTCTTCGCCTGCTCGCGACCACCTTGCGGTGCTGTCGGGTTCTTCGTCATCCTCGATCGCCGTCGAACTCCACCTGCTGTTTACTGTTCAGCCCTTCGCCGCGGCGACGTCTCCGCAACTACTACGGCCTCTGCTGACTTCTGGCAGGATCTTCCCCCATCAGATCTCCCCGAGTAAGAACGCTCACCTTCACCGCATGTAGCCGTCGCATCTACCCCACACGCTCTTGATGACATCGGGCTTCGGCTTGTATTGCAGCCTCGCCCAGCGTGCAGTGCCTTCTATGCGCTTCGTGTTCCTCGGCTCGCGGTTTTGCCTACGGCTTCCTTCAGACCTTGTGTCACCACAACGCCCTTGCCGTTCACCTAACGGTTCCGGTCATCACGGTCCGTAGAGGACTTCCACCTCCAAGTGATCGCCCATGTCGGGCACACAATGAAAAGGGCAGCCGAAAGGCTGCCCTTAGTTTTTGGTGGCTGTTGACGTCTTACGAAAGAGTTACGTTCGCGGCCTGCAGGCCTTTGGGGCCCTGGACCACGTCGAACTCAACGTGTGCGCCCTCTGAGAGAGAGCGGAAGCCGTTGCCCTGGATGGCTGAGAAGTGGACGAATACGTCCTCTCCGCCCTCCGTTGTGATGAATCCGAAGCCTTTGGCGTCGTTGAACCACTTAACGGTACCGTTTGTTTTCACGGGTGAATCTCCTTTCTGTGCTGCCAGTCGGAGATTCGAAACCGCGAGGTTCTGCGTCTCGAAAGGCAAAGCAACGTGATGGCAAATTAAACGGGGTAGGACGTTGTCCCATTCCCTACCGCCTGAATTTGTCAACCTCTCTACGGTCGCGTTTGGTTGGCCGGCCCGAGCCCCTCTCCCGGAGCGCCACTCGGAGTGTGTCACTGTCCTGCTTGGGCGTCTCGTCCCGATACAGCGTCCGTGCGACCTCCCTGGAGACCGGTCCCTCAGGCAGCGTCTCCGCGACCACGCGCCGATAGTGCGTGTCCTGCATGAACTCGACAACGTCCCCCGGCCGGACCGCCGCTGACGGCTTGACGCGCTCTCCATTGATCTTCACCTTGCCGCCACGGCAGGCCTCAGCCGCCTGAGTGCGATGCTTGATCAGGCAGACCTGCTTGAGCCACACGTCGATTCGGACTCTGTCACTCATGACGGCTATAATTCGTGAACCATGATCAAAGCGGACATCGTCAATAAAGTTGCCGAATTGTCGGAAATTTCTCGCGTCAAGGCGGCCCAGGCGGTGGACACGGTCATCGAGGGCCTCCGCAATGCCCTTGCCCGAGGGCAGCGGATCGAGCTTCGCGGCTTCGGCGTGTTCCAGGTGAAGCAGCGGAAGAAAGGCATCGGCCGCAATCCAAAGACCGGCGTCGAGGTCAAGATTCCGCCCGGAAACACGATCCGCTTCAAACCGGGCAAGGAGCTGCGCAACCTGCTCTGATGGCGTATTTCACCTCCGAGTCCTTCGCGTTTCTCCGCGAGCTCAGCGAAAACAACGATCGTGATTGGTTCGCGGCGAACAAGAAGAGATACGAATCGGAGGTCCGCGACCCCGCCCTGCGCTTCATCAGTGATTTCGGGCCGCGACTGAATCGAATCGCGCCGCGGCTGGTCGCGGATCCGCGCCCCGTCGGCGGCTCGATGTTCCGAATTTATCGAGACACGCGTTTCTCCCGCGACAAATCCCCATACAAGACACACCTCGGCGTCCACTTTTTCCATGAGAAGGCCAAAGCCGCGGCCAGCGTTCCCGGTTTCTATCTGCACATCGCGCCGGACGGATGTTTCGCCGCCGCAGGGATCTGGCATCCCGATCCGCATTCGCTCGCGAAGATCCGAGAGGCGATCGCGAAGGGCTCCCCGGAATGGAAATCGATTAAGCGATCCAAACTGCCGATCGAAGGCGGATCGCTCAAAAGACCCCCGCGCGGATTCGCAGCCGATCATCCGATGGTCGAAGATCTCAAACGCACCGACTTCGTCACATCGATGGCGCTCACCGAGAAGGAGATCTGCAGCAAGAACTTCATGGCCGATTTTGCTGCGTCATGCCGCAAAATGACGCCCCTGGTGCGATTCGTTGCGCGATCGCTGAAGCTGCCGTGGTGATGGAAACAATCCTCGTCCTCGATTTCGGCTCGCAATACACACAGCTCATCGCCCGCCGCATTCGTGAGCAGCGGGTTTACTCCGTCGTTCATCCGTTCGACTATCCGATGGAGAAAATCCGCGCGCTGCAGCCGAAAGCCATCATCTTTTCGGGCGGGCCGCAATCGGTTTACTCAGAGTCGGCGCCGCACTGCTCGCGCGAGGTCTTCGATCTGAATGTTCCGATCCTCGCCATCTGCTACGGAATGCAGCTGATGGCATACCTTCTCGACGGGAAAGTGGAAGCGGCCGATGAGCGCGAGTACGGACGCGCCGAGATCGACGTGATCGCCGAGTCGCTTCTGCTCGCGAAGACGCCGAAACATCAGCGCGTCTGGGCGAGCCACGGCGATCGCATCATCCGCGAGCCTTCAGGATTCAAGGTAACCGCACGTTCCGATAATGCACCGATCGCAGGGATGGAAAATCGCGAGCGCGGCTTCTTCGGAATCCTGTTCCATCCGGAAGTCACGCACACCGAGGCGGGCACGGAGATCCTGAGAAACTTTTTGTTCAACATCGCCGGCTGCAAACCGATCTGGGACCTCGGCGATTACCGCAAGCGCAAAGTGCAGGAGATTCGGGCGACTGTCGGAAAGAAGAAAGCGATTGCGGCAGTCAGCGGCGGAGTCGATTCGACAGTCGCAGCGCTGCTGGTCGCCGAGGCGATCGGCGACCAGCTCATCGCGATCTTCGTCGACAACGGTGTGCTGCGAAAGAACGAGGCGATGCAGGTCGCCTCGCGCCTCAGCGATCGGCTCGGTCTTCATTTCATTGCCGTCGATGCCCGTCAGCGTTTCTATGAGCGGCTCACCGGCGTCGAGGATCCGGAGATCAAACGCAAGCGCATCGGCAACGAGTTCATCGCGGTGTTCGAAGAGGAAGCGAAGAAAATCAAGGGCGCCGATTTTCTCGTGCAGGGAACGCTCTATCCCGACGTGATCGAATCCGTTTCGATCAAAGGACCATCGTCGGTCATCAAAACGCATCACAACGTCGGCGGATTGCCGGAAAAGATGGGTCTCGAGCTGATCGAGCCCGTGCGCGAGCTGTTCAAAGATGAAGTCCGGCTTCTCGGGCTGCAACTCGGCCTGGAAGAGGAGTTCGTCTGGCGTCATCCTTTCCCCGGCCCCGGGCTCGCCGTGCGCATCCTCGGCGAAGTCAACGCCGAGCGCGTCGAGATCCTGCAGAACGCCGACGACATCGTCATCGACGAGATCCGCCGCGCGGGCCTTTATCGCGAAATCGCGCAGGCCTTCGCAGTGCTGCTGCCGGTGCGCAGCGTCGGCGTGATGGGCGATGAGCGCACGTACGAGAACGTCCTGGCGGTGCGCGCAGTCTCGACGAACGACTTCATGACCGCCGATTGGTACCGCATGCCGCACGACCTCCTCGATCGCATCGCCCGTCGCGTCGTCAACGAAGTACGCGGCGTGAACCGAGTGGTCTACGACATCTCATCGAAGCCGCCCAGCACTATCGAGTGGGAGTGAGGGCGCGGCGCATGATGATCACGCGGCGCTGCATGCCTGTCGGCGCCGTGTAATCGCGACGCGCGGTCTCGATGAGTCCAAGCGAACGCCAGAAACGCTGGCCGCGCGGATTTTCCTCATCGACCGCCATGACGATCGTCGTGCCGCCCATCGATGCGATCCATTGAAATTTCGCCTCACAAATCCGAGTGCCGAGGCCACGGCTGCGCGACGCAGGCTGCACGACGAAGAGCGCCATCCACCATTCGGTCGGCTTTGGAGAGTTGCGCACGAGCGACATCTCCGCGATCAGATCATCGCCTTCGCGGAAGCCGAGGACGAAGATGTCGTCGCGCGAGTATTCGGGAGGCAGATCGAATTCGTCGGTGGCAGCTGTCGGAGGCGCCGGTCGGCCTTCGACCAGTTCGTAGTAATCGGAACAGCGCTCGAGAAGGGCCTGAAGCTCGCGCATCGCGACGGCGTCGTCGCGAGTGATTCGAGTGACGGTCAATCCTGAAATGTCGAACATTCTCAATTCCAAATTCCAAATTCTTCATTCTTGGTCGTCAGAATCTGAATTTGGAATTAGGAATTTGGAATTTGGAATTAAGAAACCCGCCCACCCCTCAAAAAGAAATCGGGAGGACGGCGGAAGTCCGTCCCCCCGATCAATAGTTGGTCGTGGGTCCCTCTCCCCACCACCCTCGTAGCGCGCAGGAGGGGCGCGCTAGTCGCTCAAGTTGCGGATCACCGTCGGAATATCGAGGTCATTGCCGAAATCGCTCGACGCCATCGGGCCGAATCCGCCGCTGCCGTCTGTCGTCTTAGAGAAGCCTTTTCGAAAAAAAGGGGGATCGTAAATTTCTCCTTCCGAGCCCACCGCCGGCGGCGGCTCGGGCGCCTTGACTTCGTGCGTCTGCGCGAGCGTGCGGGACATCGGCGACGCCGGCTGGGCGGCTGGACGGTGCGAAAGCTGTTCGCCGCGCGTGTTGAGTAATCCCTTCGTCGCGGCGTCGAATCCGGTCGCGATCACGGTGACTTTGATTTCGTCTTTCATCTTCGGGTCGATGACCGTGCCGAAAATGATGTTGGCCTCTTCGTCGGCCGCTTCCTGGATGATCGACGCCGCTTCGTGCACTTCGAACAGCGTCATGTCGGGGCCTCCCGTGATGTTGATCAGCACGCCCTTGGCGCCTTCGATGGATGCTTCCTCGAGCAGCGGCGACGAGATCGCGCGCTGCGCCGCCTCGACTGCGCGGTGCTCGCCGCTCGACACGCCAGTGCCCATCAGCGCCATTCCCATGCCGTGCATGATCGTCTTCACGTCGGCGAAATCGAGATTGATCTCGCCCGGCACCGTGATCAGATCAGAGATGCCCTGCACGGCCTGACGCAGAACGTCGTCGGCGATCTTGAATGCTTCACCGAGCGATGTCGCGCGCTCGACGAAGTTGAGCAGACGCTCATTCGGAATCGTGATCAGCGTGTCGACGCAATCGCGCAGCGCGCGGATGCCTTGCTCGGCCTGCACGCGCCGCCGTTTTCCTTCGAACGCGAACGGCTTGGTGACGACTGCCACCGTCAGCGCGCCCAGCTCCGCCGCCAGCGACGCGATGATCGGCGCCGCGCCGGTGCCCGTCCCCCCGCCCATCCCGGTCGTGATGAAGACCATGTCGGCGCCGCTGAGCGCCTCCAGAATGCGATCGGTGTCTTCGAGCGCCGCCTGCTTTCCGATTTCGGGATTCGCGCCGGCGCCGAGGCCTTTGGTGAGCTTCGCGCCGATCTGGATCTTGTTAGGCGCAAGCGCCGCGCGCATCGCCTGCACATCGGTATTGGTGACCAGGAATTCGACGCCCTTGATTCCTGCCTGGATCATCCGGTTGACGGCATTTCCCCCGCCACCGCCCACCCCGATCACCTTGATTTTCGCCGTCAGCTGCTCCTCGTCCAGCGAGATCTTCAGCTTCCCCGCGTTGGGTGAATCGTCAAACGTAATCATTTACCGTCTCCCATTATGGTACCAATTTAGTTCGCTGAGAACCAGGCTTTTAATGACTCCGCAACCTTCGCCAAACCTCGGCGCGGACGCCGCCGGATCCGCGCGCGATCGCGGAATCCCCACAACAGCAGCCCGGTGGCGGCCGCCCACTCGGGTCCGTTCACGGTGTCGGCGAGTCCCGCCAGGCCGCGCGGAACACCCTTGCGCGCCTGCTGATCGAACACCTGTTCGACCATCTCCACCATGCCGTCCATCTCCGCTCCACCACCCACCAGCACGACGCCGGAGCGGATCTCCTTTTCCAAACCAACTTTTTCCAGATCCTGATAGACGAGCTTCGCGATCTCGGCCGCGCGCGGTTCGAGGATGTTCGTCAGCTCGTGTTTCGACAGAATCTTCGGCGCGCGTCCGCCGACCGTCGGCACTTCGATCGGATCATCGTTCGTCACGAGCGACGCCAGCGCGCAGCCGTAACGCTTCTTGATCCGCTCCGCATCTTCCATCGGCGTGCGCAGCACGACCGAAATGTCGCTCGTGAAATGCCCCGCGCCGACCGGCAGCACATTCGTGTGAATGACATTGCCTTCGAGAAACACCGCGTAGTCCGTTGTTCCGGCGCCGAGGTCCATGAGAAGGACGCCCATCTCGCGTTCGTCCTGCGTCAAGACCGCCTCGGCCGCCGCCAGTTGCTCGAGCACCAGCTCCTGCACCGCGATCCCTGATTTGTTCACGGCCGTCAGGACATTTTGATTGTGCGTGCGCGCGCCGGTGACGATGTGCACGTTCGCTTCGAGTCGCGCCGCGGTCATCCCCAGCGGATCGTGGATGCCGTCCTGGCCGTCGACAACGAATTCGCGCGGAATGACGTGCAGCAGCTCCAGCTCCGCCGGAACGTTGATCGACTTCGAAGCCTCGATCACGCGATCGATGTCTTCGCGCGAAATCTCTTTGTGCTTGCCCCCGACGGAAACAACGCCGCGCGAGTTGACGGATCGAATGTGATCGCCGGCGACGCCGACGTACACCGACTCGATCTGCAATCCCGCCATGACTTCGGCTTCATCGACGGCCTTCTTGACCGCGTCGATCGCCTGATCGAGATTGATGATGTTGCCGCGTCGCGTCCCCTTCATCGGCGCGGTTCCCTTGCCGATGATCTCGAGCTGATTGCGATCGGTAACCTCGCCAACCAGCACGCACACCTTCGACGTCCCGATGTCGAGCGCGACGATGTACTTTTCTTCCGTCTTCGGCATTTGAAGCCCCTCCTAATTCGTGATCGGCACCGGAATGAACGGCCGCTGCAGCGGCGGCGCCGCCGGCATCATGCGCAGCGGTTTGATGACGACCTGTCCGTTGAATCGCAGATCGGCGTACGCGATGTCGCCGCGCCCCAGATGCTCCGCGCGTGCGATCGCGCGCAGATCGCGCCACTTCGATGAGAGCTCCTCTTCATTCGCATAAACGAACGCGTGCAGCTCGCGATCGAAAAATGCAAAGCCGCCCGGCGGCAGTGGATGCACCTCCGAAATCCTCGCGTAGAGGTCTGCATCCTGCGTCCGCAGCGTCCGCAGAATCGAAACGCAGCGCGGCAGATCGCCCGGCTGCGCGCCGCTGATCAGCGGAAGATCCGAATCGCCGGCCGCCGGCGACAGCGCCGCGAAAGCGACTCCGCGATCATCGACATACCGGATCGCCTCGTTCGTTTGCACGAGCGCGATCGGAATCCGCTCCACGACCCGAACGCGGAGGGTATCGGGCAGCCGTTTTTCGATCTCGACGCGGCTAATCCACGGCAAAGACGAGACATCGCGGCGCAGGCCGGCGATGTCGAGATGGAACAGATTGGTTCCGAGGTAATGCCGCCGCACGGCCTCGAGGTCAGCGCCGGTCGTGTGTTGCGCGCCGCTGATTTCGAGATGCCGCACCGCGAAGCGTCCGTCGGATTGCGTGCGCCGGTACAGCATCGCAAGCGCGGCCAGCACCGCGACGAGCAGCGCGGCGTTCCGCAGAAGAAGGACCAATTGGCGGACTTGAATGCTGCGATAGTTTCGCCGAACGCGATCGACGTCGGTCGGCCGCAGGAAGCGATCCGTGGATTCGAATTGCGCCTGAACGCTCATGCGTTTTCCCTTACCAGCGCTTCGCTGATTTCGTGGACATCGCCCGCGCCGAGCGTGACGAAGAGATCATTCGGCTTCAAACGTCCACGCAATGCCGCGGTGATGGCGGCGTTATCGCCATCGATGAACTCCACGCCTTCGACGGCTTCCGCGATCACCCGGGAGCTGATGCCTTCGATCGGTTGTTCGCGTGCGGCATAGATCCGAGAAACGAGCGCGACGTCCGCGACGGTGAGCGCTTCGCCGAACTCGCGCGCGAAATCGCGCGTGCGCGAATAGAGATGCGGCTGGAAGAGCGCGACGATGCGGCGACGCGGATATCCGGTCCGCGCCGCATTGAGCGTGGCGCGGATCTCGGTCGGATGATGCGCATAGTCGTCGACGATCAACGCGCCTCCGTATTCGCCGAGAATCTGGAAGCGGCGGTCGACTCCCAGGAACTTCGCGAGGGCGGCCGCCGTGACGGAGCTCGAGATGCGCAGCTCGCGGGCGACGGCAATGGCCGCCAGCGCGTTGCGGATGTTGTGCTCGCCCGGAACGAACAGGCGAAACCATCCGATGCCCGGTACCTCGAAACGCGATCCGCGCTCGTCGAACGTGATGTTGGTCGCACGAACGTCGGCAGAATCGCCGAGTCCGTAGCGGATGATCTTCTTGTTGATGCCGGTGAGAAGCTTCGCGACGGCCGGATCATCGGCGCATCCGACCACCGATCCACCCGGCTTGATGCCTTCGACAAAAACGCGGAAAGATTCCGCGATGGCTTCGAAGCTGCCGTAGTACTCGAGGTGGTCCGCTTCGATGTTGGTCACGACCGCGACTTCGGGATGCAGCTCGTGAAAGCTGCGGTCGTATTCGTCGGCCTCGATGACTGCCAGATCACCCTTGCCGCTCCTGGCGTTCGATCCGATGTTGCGCAGCATGCCGCCGATGATGATCGTGGGATCGAGGCCGGCTTCTTCGAGAATGACCGCGATCATCGCGGAGGTGGTGGTCTTTCCGTGCGTGCCGGCGACCCCCACGCTGCGTTTCTCGTTCACGAGCGCGCCGAGCATCTCCTTGCGCTTCATGACGGGGATGCGCCGCGCGCGAGCAGCATCGACTTCCGCGTTTGCTCCGCGAACGGCGGAGGTGACGACCACCAGATCGACGCCATCGAGATGCGCCGCATCGTGCCCCATCAAAACGTGGATTCCCCGGCCCGCCAGCAAATCGGTCGAGGCGGAAGGTTTGAGATCGCAGCCGGAGACCTTCACCCCGCGCTCCGCCAGGATCTCAGCAATGCCACTCATTCCGATGCCGCCGATGCCGACGAAATGAATGCTCTTAATGTGTTCAAAATTCATTCGGTTCGAATGGCTTGCTAATGTTGAATTTTATTCGGTATTGTCAATTTTTTCGAGTAAATCTACGATTTTCTTTGACGCTTCCGGCGCGGCCAGCGAACGCGCTGCCGCCCCCATGCGCGCCGCGCGCGCGGGATCGCTGAGAATCTCGCTGATCGTCATCGCGAGTTTTTCGGGAATCAGCTGCGATTCCGTAATGACGACCGCACCGCCGGCCTTCTCCACGACACGCGCGTTCATCTCCTGATGATTGTTGGTGGCCGCCGCGAAAGGAACGAGCACCGCCGCACGCCCCGCTGCGGCAAGCTCGCCGATCGTCATCGCACCCGCGCGGCTGACCACCAGATCCGCGGATGCGATCTCGTCGACGATCGGATCGAGATACGGAACGACGCGCGCGGCAGGAAAGGCCGACGTGCGATACGCCTCACGCACGAGATCGAGCTCCTTCGGCCCGGTCTGATGCACGATCTCCAGACCATCCTTGAGCCGCGCCAGAAAAAGCAGCGCGCCCGTCATCGCTGCGTTGAGGATGCGGGAGCCCTGGCTGCCACCGAAAATCAAAAGACGTTGCCGGTTGCCGGTGGCCGGTGGCCGGTGGCCGATGGCTTCGAAGAATTCTTTTCGGATCGGATTGCCGGTGACGACTGCGTCCGCGCGTTTCATCCGCGGGCCGGCGTCCGCGTAGGCCACACCGACCGCCTTCACGAACTTCGCGAGCAATCGGTTCGTGAGGCCGGGAAATGCGTTCTGCTCGTGGATCGCCGTCGGAATTCCGCGCATGCGCGCGGCCAGCAGCACCGGGCCCGACGAATACCCGCCGACGCCCAGGACGACGCTCGGATTGTGTTGACCCACGACTCGCCAGGCCTGCACGAATCCGACAGGAAGTCGCGCCAGATTCTTGACGAGATCGAGGCCACCCTTCCCCTGCAGGCCGCCAACGGAGATGAACTCGAGCGGAAAGCCGGCCTTCGGGACAATGGTTTTTTCGAGACCGTACTGGGTGCCGACGAAAATGACGCGCCGCTTCGGATCGCGCGCCATGAATTCCTGCGCGATCGCAATCGCCGGGTAGATGTGGCCTCCAGTGCCACCGCCCGCGATCATCAACACACCCTTCTCGCCCATTTCGATTTTTACCTAGCCCGATTGTTGTGAAAGATTGAGCAGCATCCCGACCGCGATCAGACTCGTGATCAGCGACGAGCCGCCGTAACTCACCAGCGGCAGCGGCAGACCCTTGGTCGGCACGAGACAGAGCGCGACGCTGATGTTGATGAGCGCCTGCACCGCGATCATCATCGTGAAGCCCAGCGCGGCGTAGAAATCGAAGCGCTCCTGGCTGAATCTGGCAACGCGGAAACCCCGCCACACCAGGAATGCAAACAGCGAGATCACCGCGATCGCGCCGATGAAACCGAGCTCCTCGCCGATGATCGAGAAAATGAAATCGGTGTGCGGCTCGGGCAGGAAGAAGAGTTTTTGCCGTCCGTTGCCGATGCCAAGCCCTCTCAGTCCGCCCGTGCCGACTGCGATCAATGACTGCATCGCCTGGAAGCCCTTCCCCTGCGGATCGGCCTCGGGATTCAGAAAGGTGAACAGCCGATCGCGGCGATACGACGCGCTGAAGAGCACCATCAGCGCTGCCGGCGCGAGCATCAATCCGAACGCCGCGATGCGCTTCCACCGAACGCCGGCCGCGAAGATCATTCCGGCCGCCACGAACATCAGCGTCATCGCCGTTCCGAAATCGGGCTCGATCAGGATCATGCCGGCGAACAGCGCGAGGATTCCGGTGAGCGGCAACAGAGTCCCGGTCAATTCGTTGACGCGATCTTCGCGCCGCGACAGGAAAGAAGCGACGAAAAGGATGATCACCGGCTTCGCAAACTCACTCGGCTGCATGCGAAGGTAAGGCGTCGCGATCCAGCGGTGCGTCCCGTTGACCGATGGCTGGAAGAGCGCCGCGATCAGCGCTGCCAGCGCGATGAGCATCAGCCCGTAAATCACGCGCCGATCGCGCAGGATCGCGAGGTCGACGTGCATCAGCGTCAGCATCAGCGCACTGCCTGCGATCAACCAGACGCACTGGCGCGTGATGAAGTAGTAGGGATTGTCGGAGCCGGTCTTCTGCGCCGTGATGATGGCCGAGGCGCTGTAGATCATCACGAGACCGATGACGATGAGCAGCATTGCGGCCGCAAACAGCCAGGTGTCGTAAGTCAGCTTTCTGCTCATTGCGTCATCTCTCGTAGTCCTGAGTCCTGAGTCCTGAGTCCTGAGTCCTGAGTCTCAACCTGCCTTTTCTCAGGAC
>JALYZI010000171.1 GCA_030948915.1 Acidobacteriota bacterium | reverse complement strand
CGCTTCAGCTCCTCGGCCGTCGGCGGACGATCGGCGGTGCCAATCACCATCTCGCGCGGATTCGCAGCGCCGATGAAGAAGGCGAAGTTGATTGCCGAGCCGCGCTTTTCGATTACTTGCATGAATTCGCCGAGCGTGCGCCAGGAGACCGGCGGCCATCCGGGCGGCTTCGTCCGCTCCATCTCCGCTGCCATCGCTTCGCTCAGCGGACCTGGCGAATGCCCTTCGCCGGTCACCTCGGTCGTCACCCCCTGACGGATTTTTCCTTCGAGGTTCGGATCGATCAGGACCGATCCTTCGGAGTGTCCGAGGAGATCGATGAAGCCGGGAGTGACGACGTGGTTGCGAGCGTCGATCGTGATCTTCGCGGTTGCGCGTGAAAGATCGCCGATTTCCGCGATCTGATCGCCGCGGATGCCGAGGTCGGCGCGAAATCGCGCGCGGCCGGTGCCGTCGATCACATCACCGTTGACGATGCGGATGTCGAATTGCGGCGCCCGACGACTCGGCGATGGCGCTTCCGCCGCGCAGGTCAGCGTGAGGAGAACGCCGAGCAGTGATTTCACGCCTTACCGCGCGAGCAACACTTGCGCCGGTTGCGTTTCCGCGGCTGAAGTCGGGTACACGAAAAACAGTTCGTTCTGGCGGACGAACGCATTGCGGAGGAGCATCAGGTATGGCTGTTGACTCTTGTAGGTCATCAGCGCGCTGGTCTTCACCTGCTTCACGTGATCGGAGAGCGGATACGTCGCCCACGAAAACGCTTTCATCCTGTTCGGCGGGAGCAGTGCGCGTTTCGGAGAATTGACGAGCGATTTGATTCGGCGGGAATGGACGAGATATCCGAGTCGAGTCGCTTTCCACTGCATGTCTTCCAGCGCGAGATCGACGATCTCCGCGGCCGCCGCGTGGTCCGGATGGTTGTCGAACGGAACGGGCGCGATCACCACCGTCGGCTTCGCAAGCGCGATGACCTGCTTCAGATCGTTGAGCGCATTCTCGATTTTGTACTGCGATCCTGGCGAGAGTGCGTCGCCGTACGGCACTTCATGCGCGCGCGTGCCGCGCGAGCGCACCACGGTGTCGGGATTGTCGACCATCGTCCGCAGCCCGCGATCGGGATAGCCGAGGATGAAGAAGTGGTCGGGAGCGACGCCGAGGATTTTCATCGCCGTTTTGGCTTCGGCGATACGCGCGTGGCCGACCGACAGATAGTTCGAAGCGGTCGGCTCCAGCGTTTTGTGCATCAGGCGCACGGAGAATTCGTTGCAATCGCCGGCGGTCAAGAAGACGACGTAGACTTCCGCGCCATTCGCGATCGCATCGATGGCGTAGCCGCCGGCGCTGATCGCCTCATCGTCGATGTGCGGCGCGACGATCAGGATGCGGTCCTGCTTTCCCGCCGACGCGAGTCGGGGGTACGGCTTCCGATTGCTGGCGCTTCCTGGAGTCAGCATGACCATGGCGAGGACGGCGACGAATGAGAGAAGCATTGGGTGCCGGGACCGATGGAAGTATACGTCACAGCGCGTTCCGCGGGTCGCGCCAAAGGCCGACCTGATGCCGGCCGTAGTCGATCGAGACTAGAAAACGCGAGAGCAGCCGGTTTCCGACGCGCGGGGCCGTGACGTCGGCCGTCCGGATATCGATGTTGCCAAAGTCGGTATCGGCGATCTGAATGTGCGCCGTGCGGCGATCCGATGCCGCCGCTGTGCGAGGAAGGACGAGCGTGTCGGGAGAGGTCGTGTCGAGGATCGCCGAGACAATGCGACCGTCGACTGTCACGTTGATCGTCGGATCGCCGGCGAACTTGTAGACGATCATCAGCTCGGGATGCATGCCTTCCTTTTGAAACGTCAGCAACCCGGCCCGGTAATCGATGGTGATTGCGTGAGCGCCCCAGACGTCGGTTCCGACGATCGCGTCCGCCACTCCATGCAGATCGGCGGCGACGGGCGAGAAGGGCAGCGACTCACGCTGGTTGAGCTGCAGCGAGTGCAGCCCGCTGCCGGCCGTGAACTTCGGATCGAGGATCGTTCTCGCCTGCGCTGAGCCGATGAGAAACCGCCCGGGGCGGCCATCGATGCTCGCGCCATTCAGGAATAGAAGATTGTTTTGAACGACGAAGGTGATGTTGACCTCAGTGCCGGTCGGCTCGTCACGCCACGGCACGGAGGACGAGCACGCCGCCGCGAATAGCAGCGCAAGCGCACACGTTGCGTGACGTGACGATTTGAAGTACATACCGCTTCCGCTGCAACAAGGACGCCGGAGGGAACAATGCCAACCGAAGTGATGACCGAGCCGCAGGCGCAGAATCGTAAGCTGAGCGAATTCCGCAACGAGCCGCTGACCGACTTTACCAAACCGCAGGACCGTGCGGCGATGGAAAAAGCGCTCGAAAAAGTGAAGGCTGAATTCGGCCGCGATTATCCCCTCGTCATCGGCGGGCAGCGCATCACCGGTCTGAAAACCTTCGATTCCACCAACCCCTCCCACAAAGGCCAGCTTCTCGGCAAATTTCAAAAAGGAACGCGCGCGCATGTCGAGCAGGCCATCGACGCGGCGTGGAAGGCGTTCGAGAGCTGGAAGCGTGCGCCGGTTTCCGTGCGCGCCGGTCTGTTGCTGAAGGCCGCGGACCTCATGCGTCAGCGGAAGCACGAATTCTCCGCGACGATGGTCTACGAAGTGGGCAAGACGTGGCCGGAAGCGGATGCCGATACGGCCGAGGCGATCGATTTTCTCGAGTTCTATGCGCGCGAGGCGTATCGCTACGCCGGCGAGCAGCCGATCACGAAAATCGAATCGGAGGAGAACGCGCTCTTCTACATTCCGCTGGGCGTCGGCGCCGTGATTCCACCGTGGAACTTTCCGCTCGCGATCATGGCCGGGATGACATCGGCAGCGGCCGTCACCGGCAACACCGTCGTCCTCAAGCCCTCATCGGATGCGCCGTGGATCGCGTATCGCTTTTTCGCATTGCTCGAAGAAGCGGGCATGCCCGCCGGCGTCGTCAACTTTCTCAGCGGGTCGGGCGGGGAGGTGGGCGATCCGCTCATTCAGCATCCGAAGATCCGCTTCATCTCGTTCACCGGCTCGAAAGAAGTTGGGCTTCACATCAACGCCGAGGCTGCCAAGGCGCAGAAAGGACAGATGTGGATCAAGCGCGTCGTCGCCGAGATGGGCGGCAAGGACGCGATCATCATCGATCGTGAAACCAAGAACCTCGAGCAGGCGGCAGCCGACGCGGTGGCGTCGGCATTCGGATTTCAGGGACAGAAGTGCTCGGCCTGTTCGCGCCTGATCGTCGATCAGGCGATCTACGACAAGTTCGTCCCGATGGTCGCGGAGAAGACAAGAGCGCTGCGACTGGGGTCGCCGGAGAAAAGCGATTCGCAGATTGGTCCGGTGGTCAACGAATCGGCGATGAAGAAGATCAAGGAGTACATCGACAAGGGCACGTCGGAAGGAGGACGTCTCGTCGCGGGTGGAAAAATGCACGCGGACGACGGCTACTTCATCGAGCCGACGGTGATTGCGGATGTCGACCCGCGGGCCACGATCGCCCAGGAAGAGATTTTCGGACCCGTCCTCGCGGTGATCAAGTCGAAGGATTTCGATGATGCGCTGCGCATCGCGAACGACACTCAGTTCGGTCTGACCGGCGCCGTGTTCACCGACAATCCGGAGAAGATCCGCCGCGCGCAGGAAGAATTCTTCGTCGGGAACCTCTACTTCAATCGGAAGTGCACCGGCGCGTTGGTGGGCGTGCATCCGTTCGGCGGGTTCAACATGTCAGGCACCGATTCCAAAGCCGGCGGCCGCGATTACCTCGGGCTCTTCCTGCAGGCCAAGGCGATTTCGAAGAAGGTCGGCCCGCAGTCCAAAACCGTGGACCGACCAGGCGAGTAACTCGTTTACTGCAGTGTGAAGTTGACGGTCAGATTGAAAATGACGTCAACTGGTTCTCCATTCAGCGTTCCCGGCTTGAACTTCCACTTCTTCACTGCGTCTTCAGCCGCTTCGGTCAAACCGAGCGAGAGCGGTTTCAGAACTTTGACTCGATCGACGTTTCCGTCTTTGTCGATGACGGCCTCGACAATCACGATGCCGGTGATCTTCGCTTTGCGCGCGAGATCGGTATAGACCGGCTCCACGCGGTGGAGGGCTACCGGCGCCTTGACGTCGCCGCCGACGCGCAGCGGTCCTTCTGGTTTCGGTTCTGGTTCTTTGGGCGCGGCGTCTTTTCCTTCACCCGTTCCGCCTACCGTCCCCCCCACCACACCACCCTGCACTCCGCCCAGGACGCCTCCCACCTGCCCGCCAACTTCGCCGCCCACCACGCCTCCCTGCACTCCGCCTTGAACGCCTCCTGCGACTCCTCCCGGAACGCCGCCGGGCTCGCTTGCTGGCTCGCTGGAAGACTTCGATGGCGTCACGTCAGCCACCGTGGTAGTTGGGGCCTCGACTTTCGGGACCTCCTTCGGAATCTGGGTTGGCTGGTGGAACTTCGGGAC
>JALYZI010000169.1 GCA_030948915.1 Acidobacteriota bacterium | reverse complement strand
GGTATATGCTGCGTTTCCTCTGCCGAACGGTGGCCTCTCAGTGCCGCAGATTTTCTCACGCAACGCCAGCGTCAACATCAACATCATCCTCGTGGTGCTGCTGGCTGCTCCTCTCCCGGTCGTTGTGTCCGCATGGGCGATCTACAGCTCCCCCTGGAGGACGAGGGAGGGCATGCCGCCGCAGCAACCGGTACCCTTCAGTCACCAGCACCACGTGGCCGGACTCGGGATCGACTGTCGCTACTGCCACGCCTCGGTCGAAGAGAGCTCGTTCGCGGGGATTCCTCCGATCCATACGTGCATGACCTGTCACTCCCAGGTCTGGCATGACGCACCGATGCTCGAGCCGGTGCGAGCGAGTTATCTCACCGGCGTGCCACTGCAATGGGTGCGTGTTTATGACGTACCCCAGTTCGTCTTCTTCAATCACAGCGTGCACGTGACCAACGGGATCGGCTGTTCCACATGTCATGGACGCGTCGATCAGATGCAGATCATGTATCGCGCGGTAACGCTCAACATGCGGTGGTGCGTGGACTGTCATCGCGATCCCGCGCGATTCATCCGTCCCCGCGAGGAGGTTCTGAACATGGCGTGGGAGCCACCGGCGGATCAGCAGAAGCGTGGCCGGGAACTGCTCCGGCGCTATCACATTGAGACGAAACATCTGACGGACTGCGTGACATGCCACCGCTGAACTTCGACGCAATCCGGGAACGGCTCGCGAACGCCGACGGCGAGGAAATGTGGAAGAGTCTCGAAGAGCTGAGCGACACTGACGAATTTCGGGATTGGCTGCGCCACGAGTTCCCGGCCGGAGCGGATGTCTGGCTGGATGGGCTGTCGCGGCGCGGCTTCCTGAAATTCGCTGCGGTCTCGGCGGCAGTCGCTGGACTCACATCGTGTGCGCGGCAGCCGCTCGAAACGATCGTTCCGTACATCGACAGGCCCGAATATCGCGTCCAGGGTGAGCCGCAATGGTTCGCCACCACAATCCCGTTTCGAGGCTTCGGCATCGGCGTCCTCGGAAAGAATTTCGAAGGGCGGCCGGTCAAGCTGGAGGGCAACCCCGACCATCCCGCCTCGCTCGGCGGCACAGATGCATTTGCGCAGGCGGAGATTCTGGGGCTCTATGATCCCGATCGCGCGCAGGTCGTGCGCAAAGCGGGATCGATTGCCACCTGGGATGACTTCACCGCCGAGCTGGTCCCGGCGATGGAACGGCAGCGTGCTCGACGTGGTGCAGGGCTGCGCATCCTTACGCAGACCGTGACTTCGCCAACGCTGTCGGCGCAGATCGGCGCGCTGTTGGCGGCGATGCCGGCGGCGAAGTGGCATCAATACGAACCGGTGAATCGCGACGCGGTTTACGCCGGAACGCGCCTGGCGTTCGGAACACCACTCGAGCCTCGATACCACTTCGATCGGGCGCAGATCGTGGTCTCGCTCGACAGCGATTTCCTGTCGAACGAGCCGGGGTCAATCCGCTACGCACGCGACTTTGCGGCGCGGCGGCGTGTGAAGGACCCGAAGACTTCTTCGATGAACCGGCTGTATGCCATCGAGCCGATGCCTACGGTGACGGGCGCGATGGCGGATCATCGTCTTGCGCGGCGCGCTTCGTCGATCGGGCGATATGCCGTGGCGCTGGCAGCACGCGTAGGCGGCTCGGCCGCGCCGGCAATCGACGACGATGCAGTGGCCCGCTGGATCGAAGCCGCTGCCGGCGACCTCATGGCGCATCGAGGAGCCGCGCTCGTCATCGCCGGTGATTCGCAACCGCCGGAGGTTCACGCCGTTGCTCACACGATAACCTCCGCCCTCGGCGGCAACACTGTTACCTACACGACGCCTGTCGCCGCCAGCCTTGTGGCCCCCATCGATTCGCTGCGCGAGTTATGCGGCGATCTCGCGCATGGCAGGGTAGAGGTCCTGCTGATCCTCGGCGGGAATCCTGCCTACGACGCTCCGTATGACCTGCAACTCGGTCCTCTGCTCGGCAACGCGGCGCTCTCGATGCATCTCTCGCTGCACGACGATGAGACTTCCGCGCGGACACGTTGGCATCTGCCGCAATCACACCCGCTCGAAGCGTGGAGCGATCTGCGCGCATTCGACGGCACGGCCTCGATCGCGCAGCCGCTGATCGCGCCGCTCTACGCGACACGTTCCGCCCACGAGATCCTTTCGCTTCTCGCGGGCACGCCGATGCAGGGCTACGACATCGTGAAAGGCTTCTGGCGTGCGCAGTCGCCGCCCGCCGGGTTTGATGCGTGGTGGCAGGCAACACTAGCTCGTGGTGTCATCGAGGGTTCCGCCTCTCCGGAGATCGGCGTCAATGCCGCGACGGCGCTTCCTTCGGTTCGCCCACGTATCGACGGCGACGTCGAGGTTTCCTTCCGGCCCGATCCGACGATCTGGGACGGACGCTACGCGAACAACGGATGGCTTCAGGAGCTCCCCAAACCGATCACGAAACTCGTCTGGGGAAACGCGGCCATCATCAGTCCGCATTTCGCGGAACGATGGAAGATCGGGAGCGAGGAGACCATCGAGATCACGACGCTCGGCCGTCGTCTCGAAGCGCCGGTCTGGATCGTTCCCGGGCATGCCGACGGTGCCGTGACCATTCACCTCGGCTATGGCCGGCACGTGACGGGACAAATGGCGAACGATCACGGATTCGACGCCAACGCGATACGCAGTTTCGATGCGCCATCGTTTGCACCGGCCACGATCCGGAAGACGGGCAATCGCGGGAGCCTCACCTCGACCCAGCACCACAACACGCTCGATGGTCGCGACCTCCTGCGGGTAGGAACGCTTGCTCAGTATCGAGAGCATCCGGATTTCGTGCGCGAGCCGGACAAAGAGCCGAGACCGGGCGAGACGATGCTTCCGCCTTGGCCGTACGCAAAGAACGCCTGGGGTATGGCGATCGATCTCAACTCGTGCATTGGATGCAATGCCTGCGTCGTCGCCTGTGTCGCCGAGAACAACATCCCGGTCGTCGGCCGCGAGCAGGTCGAGCGCGGCCGCGAGATGCAGTGGATCCGTATCGACCGCTACTACGCCGGCTCACCGGAGGAGCCGAGGATCTACCACCAGCCGGTCACCTGCATGCACTGCGAGGACGCGCCGTGCGAGATCGTCTGCCCGGTGGGCGCGACCGTCCACAGCAGCGAAGGCCTGAACGAGATGGTCTACAACCGCTGCATCGGCACGCGCTACTGCTCGAACAACTGTCCGTACAAAGTCCGGCGTTTCAACTTTCTCGAGTACTCGCCGCGCCACGCCGGAATGCGCGAACTGATGTTCAACCCCGACGTGACCGTCCGCACCCGCGGCGTGATGGAGAAATGTTCGTACTGCGTCCAGCGGATCGAGCGCGCTCGCATTCAGGCGGCCAATGGAAACCGCCCGATTCGCGACGGCGAGATCGT
This sequence comes from Acidobacteriota bacterium, assembly GCA_030948915.1. GTDB lineage: Bacteria > Acidobacteriota > Thermoanaerobaculia > Gp7-AA8 > Gp7-AA8 > Gp7-AA10. The sequence goes on along the minus strand of JALYZI010000169.1, from coordinate 1,099 downwards.
GACGGCCTGCCAGCAGGCCTGTCCTTCCCAGGCGATTGTGTTCGGCGATACGCACGACCCGGACAGCCAGGTCGCGAAACTCAAAGAGCAGCAGCGCAATTACGCCATGCTGGCCGAGCTCAACACCCGCCCGCGCACGACGTATCTCGCGAAGCTCAGAAACCCGAACGAGATTCTGTCCAGCGGAGACAAATCGTGAGCGACACACGTCTGATCGCACCGGATGAGACGAACGCGTCCATCACCAGCAACATCTCATCGATCGCGCTTCGCAGGCACGCGCCGGGCGGATGGTTCATCGGCTTCTTCGTCTGACTGACGGTCGTCTTCATTCTGTTCTACGCCATCGCCTATCTGCTGATCCGCGGCGTCGGCATCTGGGGAATCAACATGCCCGTGGCGTGGGGCTTCGCCATCACGAATTTCGTCTGGTGGGTGGGGATCGGGCACGCGGGAACGTTGATCTCCGCAATCCTCCTCCTGCTGCATCAGGAGTGGCGAAACTCGATCAACCGCTTCGCCGAGGCGATGACGATCTTCGCGGTGGCATGCGCGGGGATGTTTCCTCTCCTGCATCTCGGCAGGCCGTGGGTCTTCTACTGGATGACGCCCTATCCCGACACGATGGGCTTGTGGCCGCAGTTCCGGAGCCCGCTGGTATGGGACCTGTTCGCCGTTTTCACCTACCTGATGGTCTCGCTGATCTTCTGGTATCTCGGAATGGTGCCGGACTTCGCGACCTTGCGGGATCGCGCCGCGGGCTCGGTGGCCCGATGGCTCTACGGACTGCTTGCACTCGGCTGGCGGGGAGACCTCGAACATTGGGAGCGTTACGCGAAGACGTATCTGCTGCTCGCCGGGCTGGCGACACCGCTTGTGATCTCGGTGCACTCCGTGGTCAGTTTTGATTTTGCGGTGGCGCAGCTTCCCGGATGGCACTCCACGATCTTCCCGCCATACTTCGTAGCCGGGGCGATCTTCTCGGGCTTCGCCATGGTGCTGACGATCGCCATTCCACTGCGTGCGATTTTCCACCTGAAGGCGTACGTCACCGAGCGTCATCTCGACAACATGGCCAAGGTCATGCTCGCCTCGGGGC